>CAVIPV010000038.1:0-19016 GCA_963644495.1 Prevotella sp.
ACTTTAAGCGATTTATATACACCCCCTCTCCGGTGAGGGGTGTCAAACTAACGAGCCTATCCGCCGGGTAGTACTCAGTAAAATGATCCAGAAGAAGATCACCGCAAAAAGACGGTGACCACTGGGATTCATCATATCCCACATTCCCAAAACGCCTGAACCAAACCAGGCGTTTTTTGCTGCCATAATTGCTTTTTATCTTTTCCTATGTTAAACTTATTTAGATATACAAAGATCAAATTTTACAAAATAAAGGGGTTAGATCACATGAGCAAAAACAAGCGAAGTACGTTCTCAGGAAAGCTGGGTTTTGTTCTGTCTGCAGCGGGAGCTTCCGTAGGACTGGGCAATATCTGGCGTTTTCCTTATCTTGCTGCCAAATATGGCGGCGGTATCTTTTTACTGATCTATATCATTCTGGCTCTTACCTTTGGCTACACCATGATCATGGCCGAAACTTCTTTAGGCCGCATGACGAAAAAAAGCCCGGTAGGTGCTTACCAGAGCTTTGGAAAATCTAAATGGCTTTCATTTGGCGGCTGGATCAATGCCATTATCCCTATCCTCATCGTTCCCTACTATTCCGTCATCGGCGGCTGGGTCATTAAATATCTGGTGGGGTATTTCAGCGGACAGGCGCAGACTCTAGCTTCTGATACTTATTTTTCCTCTTTTATCTCCAATGGAGCTTCTACAGAGATCTGTTTTGTTATTTTTACGCTTTGTACTTTAGGCATTATCTACGCAGGCGTACAGAACGGCATTGAACGTGTTTCCAAGTTTATGATGCCGGTCCTGGTGGTCCTTTCTGTGATCATTGCCATTTATTCCGTTACCAGACCTGGGGCTTTGGAAGGTGTTAAATACTTCCTGGTACCAAATCCAGCCAATTTTTCCTGGATGACCGTTGTTTCCGCCATGGGACAGATGTTCTACTCCCTGTCTATTGCCATGGGTATCCTGATCACTTTTGGATCTTATATGTTAAAGGATATGTCCATTGAGGATTCCACCCAGAATGTGGAGATCTTTGATACTGCTATTGCCATTATGGCCGGCCTTATGATCATTCCTGCTGTATTTGCTTTCTCCGGCGGTGATCCTAATACTTTAAAAGCAGGTCCTGCACTGATGTTTATTACCATTCCAAAGGTATTTGCAAATATGGGACTTGGAACCGGCATCGGCATCCTTTTCTTCTTACTGGTCTTATTTGCAGCAATGACCAGTTCCATTGCCCTCACAGAAAGTGCTGTTTCCACCTTTGAAGACGAACTGTACTGGGGCCGTAAAAAATCCACTGTGGTTATGGCAGTGATCATGCTCTCTCTTGGTACTCTCTCCTGTCTGGGATATGGACCTTTAGCAAATGTGACCATTATCGGCATGCAGTTTCTGGATTTCTTTGATTTCCTTACAAACTCTGTAATGATGCCCATTGCAGCCATTGCCACCTGTCTTTTAGTCTCCAGAGTCATTGGGGTAAAAAAGATTGAAGAAGAAGTCACTTTAGAGGGAAAGCCATTCCGCAGAAAGAAGATCTTCTATTTTATGATCCAGTACCTGTGCCCTGTTTTTGCAGCTATTATCCTGATCAGCTCTGTTGCAAATGCATTTGGATGGATCTCCATGTAAAGTAAAAAACGCAAATAGCAAAAAAGGCAGTACACAACATTTTCAGCGTGTACTGCCTTTCTTATTTTTTTTATACCTGATCGTACTGGATGGCATCTTTTACCATCTGTGCATGCTGTGGTCCCATAAGAAGACGGATCAGCTCAATACCCAGATCTAATGCATAGCCAAGACCTCTTGCGGTGGTGATATTTCCATCTGTGATCACGCCCTGACGGGTATAGGAAACGCCCTCTAACTTGTCCTCAAAGCCGGGATAGCAGGTAGCTGTCCTTCCTTTTAACAGTCCCATCTCCCCAAGGATGCTTGGAGCGGCGCAGATGGCTGCAATGCGGCGTCCCTGCGTATTGGCCTTGCAGATAGCATTCTTTAAGCCTTCATGCGCCTTTAATGTATTGGTTCCCGGCATACCTCCTGGAAGGAATAACACATCTGCCTCTTCTGCTGCTGTTTCATCAAAAAGGGCATCTGCCTGAAAATGAATATGATGAGCGCCTGTGATCTCACGGCTTCCTGTTACTGATACCAGTGTTACTTCTGCTCCGGCACGGCGAAGAACATCTACTACTGCAAGACATTCTACTTCTTCCAGTCCATCTGCAAGAAATGCAAAAACTTTTGACATTTTTAATTCTCCCTTATGCAATGATGTTGGGGCATATATATCCCGGCCCCTTATGTGTAACCGTTCTGAAACTTCATATATTTTATCATTTTTCCCTTTTTCTGAAAAGAGATAAATGCTATGATAGTGTATACCAAAATGTACAAAATATTGTTAAAAAAGCACACAAACCAGAAGGAGTATCCATATGGAAATCGAAAGAAAATTTCTCATTAAACAGATTCCACCTGAATGTACATCTTTTCCCTGCAGGCAGATCGAACAGGCCTATCTGAATACAGATCCTGTGGTCCGGGTCCGCAAAGATAATGATGATTACTATCTCACTTACAAAGGAAAAGGCCTCTTATCCAGGGAAGAATATAATCTTCCTCTGAATAAAGAAGCCTATGAACATCTGCTTTCCAAGGCAGACGGCATTGTCCTTACTAAAAAGCGGTATATGATCCCGGTTCCGGGAAGTGACCATCTTATGATCGAATTAGACATCTTTGAGGGCCATTATAAGGGTCTCATCCTTGCAGAGGTAGAATTTACCAGTGAAGAAGAGGCAAAGGCCTTTATCCCGCCTGCATGGTTCAGTGAAGACGTTACATTTTCCGGCCAGTACCACAACAGCCGCCTGTCAAAAGGTTAAGCTAAGATCTTTTTATAGTTTTCCAGCCGGTCCGCCATTTCTTCTCCTACCTTGTAGCTGAGGAGGATGGCATCCGGCACCAGCTTTTCCGGCATAGCTAACAGATAATGCTGGATCTCATATGTAAAAGCACCTTTATAGTCTGCCTTTGCCAGAGCCTTTAAGATCACATCCCAGTCTGTATTTCCTGTATAAGGAAGCACATGGACATTTCCCCGGTCTGTCTGATCCGAAATATGGGTAGCCCGAAGACAGGGCCCTACTTTCACAATGGCCTCATCCTGGTCCAGGCCTTCGATGGCGCCGTGTTCTGTATCCCAGCAGATGCCAAGGTTATCCGAGCCAATAGCATTTAACAGATCCAACAGTTCTTCTGGATGGATGCAGTAGCGCTTTACCCCTTCTTTGGTCTCGCCTCACATATTTTCCACTTCGATCTCAATGCCCCGGCTTTTTCCATATTCTGCCAGTTTTCCAAAATATTCCTGATTGATCTTTTCTGTATCCGGGTGACGTTTTCCGTCTGCTACATAGGTGGATGGATGCATCACCATAAGAGGCGCCCCAAGGATGGCAGCACCGTCTACACAGCGTTTTACCAACTCCCACTGTTCCGGCCGTCTGTCCATACAAAAATCATGGATATGGCCATGAGTCTGGGTAAAAGTAAGACCTAAGGAATCTGCCAGCAATTTGTGTTTTTTTATGTAACTTTCCCAGGTATCTGTAGTAAATTCAGAAGGATAAAAGATCTGGTCCACAAAACAGAAATCCATCTGCTTATAGCCTGCTGCAGCGCATAATCTCATAGAAGTCTCTGCAGGAATACGGCTTCCATCCCGGCGCTCAAAATAAATATTGGTGGATGTAAAGATCCCTTTCATGTATCTTTTATCTTCCTTTCTTCCAGACCTTTTAAGCAAAAGGTTTCAATGGCTTCAGCCACTCCGCCGGAAAACTGTGCTTTACAGATATAGTCCGCCTTTTTTTGCTTCCTCTACTGCATTGCCAACTACTGCGCCGATCCCGGCTTCTTTTAACATTTCCAGGTCATTCATATTATCGCCAATGGCCATGACCTGATCCATGGTGATCCCCAGATAGGCAGCAAGTTCCTGTAGCCGGAAGCCTTGTTGCAGCCGCCTGGAACGATCTCACAGCCCTGGTCCCTGTAAACAGTCACTGTATACAGGTTTTTTAAGGGTTCTAACAGTTCTCCCATTTCCAGAAACTCTTTTTCATGGCCGCCGGACTGTTTCCATGTTTTGATAGCTGAAATAGCACGTTCTGAAATAGAATGATCAGGCTCTAATAAGGTTCCATCCAGGTCTGTGACCACCAGACGGATCATTTCATGTTTCTTCATGTATTTCTACCTGTGTTAATTAATCATTTGCCTCATGCCACTCATCTAACAGAGCGTCGCATTCGCTGATGATCTTTTCTTCTGTTTCATCTACACTAAGCTCACCACTTGTAAACTGGGTCATAATGTCAGTGATCTTTTCGTTGATCTCGTTGTAGCAAAGATCCATCGGCTCCTGTGCCATTGGGCTGCTGGTCTTGATCACGTCTAAAGCAGTCTTGTACTGAGGATGTTCACTGTAGAAGCTCTGCATCTCTGGAAGCTCTTCTGCTGCCATGGTAGTTGGAACATAACCGGAAGCAGTGCTGATACGGTACTGAACTTCAGGGGAACTGATGTAGGACATGAAATCCCATGCTGCGTCAGTTACAGCCTCATCACCGCGGTCCATTAATACCATACAGCTTCCGCCGCAGGCAGCACCGCTTGTATCAGACTCATTTACCTTCGGGATCGGAGCAGTATTCCACTTAAAGTTATCCCCTACCAGACCTTCTACAGACTGGCACTTGGAAGAAGACATTAATACGATGGCTGCAGTTCCTGCAGAGAACTCTTCTGCTACTTTGCCTTCTACCGACTGATATCCTTCTTCCTGTACTAACTTATCCCATTTTTCCAGGAAGTTCTTTAAAGTTCCATCTTCACCGCAGGTCAGTTTGGTCATAGCACCTGCACGTCCACCTTCTTCATCACCAAAGAAAGCATCTGGTGACTGGCTTGCAATGTAGTTTACTAACTGATATCTCTTTACCTGGCACTCAAAACCATACTGGGTAATATTTCCAGACTCATCCTTCTTTGTCAGCTTTTCTGTGTACTCAGCTAACTCATCCAAAGTCTTAGGAGGTTCGCTGTATCCGGCCTCTTTTAAAGCATCCTCATTGTAATACATGATCAGAGTAGAGTTGGATAATGGAAGTGCAATAGCTTCATCCTGATAAGAAACGCTTCTTAAAAGAGATGGATAAAAATCATCTTCCTGGATACCTTCTGGATGCTTTTTCATCATATCAGATGCCTTTACAGTCCAGTCTAAGTCTAACAGACTTGGAATGGTGGAAGTCAGTCCGATATTGATATCGCAGGCATTGGCTGTATCCTTGGTCTGGTAAGCCATGATCAGTTTATCTGTACCTTCGTATCCCTGATATACTGCATTTACAAAAATGCCCTTTTCTTTGCCCTGAGTCTCATTATACTCGTCAACGATCTCCTGGACCGTATCCCCTAAAGCGCCGCCATAGCTGTGCCAGAACACTACTTCTTTGGAACCTTCCGGTGCTGCTTCCTTGGACTCTTCGCTGCTTTCTGCTGCCTGGCTCTCACTAGCCGCTGCTGCGGTTGTCTCTGTCGCCCCGCTGCTGCCGCAGCCTGCTAAAAGACCAGCTGCCAGACACATGGATACTCCTGCTGCCACTACTTTTTTCTTCATAACTCTACTCCTTTACTGCGCCGGCCATCATGCCAGCTGTGATTTTTCTCTGAAACAATATAAAGACGATAGCTGAAGGGATCAGGATCAGTACTGCTGCTGCCATGACCTGGCCATAAACAGTATTTAATTCAGAAGCATTCAACTTCGTGATTACCACCTGCACGGTACGCATATTGTCGACGTTGGTAACGATCAACGGCCATAAATATGCATTCCAGGATGTCACAAATGAGGATATGAACACAGTTGCGATCACAGATTTGGACATGGGCATTAATATATCTGTAAAAAATTTCCAGTTGCTGCAGCCGTCGATCTTTGCCGCTTCCCAGCTCTTTTTTCTTCATCAATTGTAATGCACCTTCCTTTTCTCAAGGATCATACTGAAACTGATCAGAACTGCGGATATGACAAATCCGATCATGGTTGCTGCAAAGGCATAGTTATAATTGGTACTGGAAACTGCCTTGGAATAAATATAAGTGATAATGGTATGGGTTGCATTATCAAGGCCGCCTCCTGTTAAGATCAGTGTATAGCTGGAAACAGTCATTCCATAGGCAATATCTTTGATCAAAAGGAAGAATAACATAGGGGATACCAGAGGGATCATGATCTTGTAATGAAGCATGAAACCGGTGACACCGTCTAACTTTGCTGCCTCTAATACATCTTTGGAAAGACCTCTTAAAGCAGAAAGCATGAACAGGAAGTTGTAGCCTACGTTCTTCCAGATCTGTATGATCATCAGGCTTAACAGGGCATATCTTTTATCGTGAAGCCAGTCAATACTTAAACCAAACAGCTTGTTGATAACACCCAGCTGGTAATTATATGCCAGCTGAAAGATCATAGCGATCACTGCATCAGAAGTTGCCATGGAGATGGCAAAAAGCACTTCATAGGCAACAGAGCATCTTCTCTTCTTTCTTGCAAGCATTGCCAGAAAATAGGCAATGACCATGGAAGCTGGTACAGATAAGGCTCTATCCGGCTGGACAGCCTCTTTTTATTCATAATGTCTCCTTTCAGATCTGAGCCAGTTTTTCAAACAGGTCGTTTAATACCTCATCCCGTTTTACATAGTAAACATAGTGCATCATAGGACGTCTGGGATCTCTGCTGTAATACTTGCTGTATTCGATCATGGGCCGAAATTCCATACGGTCAAGAAGCATCTCCCCATGTACCAGCCATGCTGCAGGGACCACATCTGTTAACGGTCTGCTCCACACTTTTCCAGAAGAGAAAAGCAGGAAAGAAAGTCGCCTGTCACCTCTTCTTTCCTGCTTTTTCCAATTTTTTCCAATTCTTTAGAGTTTCCTGCAGATAAAACGGCTTTAAGCCTGTACCAGCTGTACTTCTTTTTCCTCTAACAGCTGCTTCTGCTCCTGGATGAACACGATATCTGTTACCATATAGCGGATATCGGAAAGATCGGAAACCTTCATCACGCCGGATTTTGGATATTTTCCGCTGTCCAGTAAAAGAACGGTCTCATCTGCATTTTCCATGGCTGTCTGCTGGAACTGCATATCCCGCTCATAAAAAGCCGTCAGTTCCATTTTTTTAGTTAAAGCTGCACCGCTTAAAAAGACCTTGTTGGTATGGATGGTCTTCATCATGTCTGTGGTCACATTTCCCCTTGTAGAAGACTCACTGGCAGATACCCAGTCTCCTAAAAACAAAAGACGCAGACAAGACTCTCCCCATTTCAAACACCGGGCAATATAAAAGGAATTGGTCACGATAGTCAATGTAGACACCAGTTCCTCTTCTTTGATCAGTTCCTGGCAAAGGGCTGCTGTTGTAGTACTGTTTTCCAATAAGATAATATCTCCCGGATGGATCAGCTCCAGGGCTTTTACAGCCACTTTCCGCTTTCCCTGACTGTTGATGCTTTTTCGTATACTGTATGGAACACTTTCTGTATCCTGGCCGGAAAGAGCCGCTCCCCCGTGGATGCGGACGATGCTTCCCTCTTTTTCCAGTACCAGAAGATCTTTACGGATGGTCTCTGTTGTTACTTTTAATTCTTCTGACAGCTCTGTCACCGTTGCCAGCTGGCTTTTTTCCAATATCTGGAGAATATTTTTTCTCCGCTCATTCAGTTTTCCCAATGACTGCACCCCTTTTTACAAACAATTTCTTTATGTCCTTGTACAGTACCATTATTTTGCAAAAATGCAAGTGCCGGCTGGCAGCAAAAAGTCTGGGCACCAGATCCGGTCGATCCCAGATCTGATGCCCAGCCAAAAACATTTTATATTTAGGATATTATGAGTTAATTATTACTTCTTAGCAATATACTTTCTGATATCCAGTGCAATTGCAACTACGATAACGATACCCTGTGCAATGTACTGGTAGTTGGTATCAACACCCAGATACTGTAAGCAGGTCTTTAAGATCTCGAATACCAGGACGCCGATAAGGACACCTGAGATACGGCCGATACCACCGTTTACAGATACACCGCCGATGGTGCAGGCTGCGATTGCTTCCAACTCCCAGCCGTTGCCCATGTTTACTGAGGAACCGCCGGATTTAGCGCCTACCAGGAAACCGGCCAGTGCGTAGCATGCTGCTGCCGTAATATAGATGATGATCTTTGTTTTCTTTGTATTTACACCGGAAACTTCTGCCGCCTGCTCATTTCCGCCGATAGCATACATATATTTACCGTGAGGTGTCTTGTTATATACAAACCACATTACAAGACCGATCGCCAGAGCAATTAAAAACAGATATGGGATAAAACCAAACAGCTGTCCCTTTGCAACCTCTGTATAAGCTGCACGATAACCGCCGATAGGAGTTGCGTTGGTGTAGACCAGGCAGACACCATATACGATCAACTGCATGCCTAAGGTTCCGATAAATGCAGGAACCTGCAAATAAGAAACCACAACACCATTGATGGCACCAAAAACAGCACATACAACAACACAGATAAGAAGTACAACGGCTACCCACCATATACCGTAAAACGGCATATTAGGGAAAAACTTGCCGCTGTAATCTGCTTTCTGAAGCAAGGTGCCTGCCAGGCAGGCAGACAGACCTACCATACGTCCTGCAGAAAGGTCGGTACCCTTAGTGATCAGACACCCGGATACGCCGCAGGCGATGATAAAACGCGGCGCTACGTTAAGAGCAATATTCTTTAAGTTAGAGCCGGACACAAATGTGGGCTGCATGATACCGGTGTAGATGGCTAACAACACTAGAACGACTATAATTCCGTTATTGATAAGGAAATCCTTTAAATTAAATTTTTTCGCTGCCATGGCTTAATCCTCCTGCTTGGACTCTGTGGTTGATTTTCCCTGAAGGTCGAATTGTGTCGCAAAGGACATAATTCTCTCCTGGGTTGCTTCTTCCCCTTCTACTTCACCGGTGATATGTCCGTTACACATCACAATAATGCGGTTGGACATACCGATCAGCTCCGGCATTTCAGAAGAAATCATGATAATGGACTTGCCCTGTTTTACCAGATCGATCATGATCTGATAGATCTCATACTTGGCACCTACGTCAATACCTCTTGTAGGTTCATCCATGATCAGGATATCCGGATTATTGGCCAGCCAGCGGGCGATGATGACCTTTTGCTGATTACCGCCGGAAAGAGTCCGGATCAATGTCTTTCCGCTGGGAGTTTTAATATTCAGCTTCTTGATACTGTTCTTTACAACTGCATCTACTTTTTTCTGATCGATCACTCCGTTGATCGTATAATTCTTGTAAGAAGCGATCGCAGTGTTATCATTGATGCTCAAACAGCCTAAGATACCGGTACCGCGGCGGTTCTCTGTGATCATACCCATGGAATTGGCAATGGCATCTTCCGGCTTTCTGATATTTACTCTCTTTCCAAGGACTTCTACTGTACCGCCGGCAATATGCCTCATGCCAAAGACTGCTTCCATCAGTTCTGTTCTCTGAGCTCCTACCAGACCGCCAAATCCAAGGATCTCTCCCCTTTTTAATTCAAAGGAGCAATCCTGGAAGGAACGTTCATGAATACTGCACAGATGTTCTACCTTCAAAACAGTCTCTTCTGTTCTGTAGTCTTCCTTTGGAGGATATACATTGGTCAGCTCCCGCCCAACCATCTGCTTTACGATCTCGTCATCAGAAATATCTTTTACCTTCCAGGAACCCACATAAGTACCGTCTCGCATAATGGTGATATCATCTGCTATCTGACGGATCTCAGCCATCTTGTGACTGATATATATCATAGAAACACCTCTGGATTTCAAATCCCGGACAATACGAAACAGTGCTTCAACTTCATTGTCAGTCAGAGAAGAAGTGGGTTCATCTAAGATTACAAGCCTTGCATGCTGGCTGACTGCTTTTGCGATCTCTACCGACTGCATCTGTCCGATGGACAATGTTCCCAGTTTTGCTTTAGGATCAAAATCCATCCTTACATCTTTTAACCATTTCTCAGCTTCGCTGTTCATGGTCTTATGATCCACCATTTTCAGCGGACCCACACTTTTCATGGGATATCTTCCCAGATACATATTTTCTGCAATGGAGCGGTCCGGTACCGGCTGAAGCTCCTGATGGACCATTGCCAGGCCCTTGCGCAATGCATCATCCGGATTACTTATCTCCGTTTTTTCACCATCAATAAAAATCTGTCCTTTATCCATCTTATAAATGCCGAAAAGACATTTCATAAGCGTAGATTTTCCGGCGCCGTTTTCCCCCATCAGCGCATGTACGGTTCCGGGACGCACTTTTAAGTTAATCCCATCCAGTGCCTTTACATTGGGGAAGCTTTTACTGACTCCTGTCATTTCCAGTCTGTACTGCTCTGCCATCCCGTTACTCCTTTCCATTCCTGCGACACTTCTCAATGACCTCTTAAGCATATTTCCTGTAAAAATCGGGTGTGACGGAATAACCCGCACACCCGATAAATAACCGATTGACGATAACTTATTTTAACTTGTCAAGGATTTCCTGTGCGTTTGCGTTAGTAACCTTGATGTAGTCTACAGGGATCTTAGCGTCAACTTCCTCGCCGCTGATAAACTGAACAGCTGCGTCTGCTGCTGCCTTAGCCTGTGAGAAGTGATCGTTAAATACAGTACCGGTCTGCTTGCCATCGATAACGTTCTGAACTGCCTCGGTCAGAGCATCTACACCTACTAAGTAGATATCTTCATTTACCTTACGTCCGGCTGCTTCGATTGCCTGTAAAGCGCCCAGTGCCATTGCATCGTTATTGCAGAAGATAACTTCGATCTGATCGCCGTACTGGTTTAAAGCATCCTGTGCGATCTGCTGAGCCTTAGCCTGATCCCAGTCACCACGCTGCTTTAAAAGCTCTTCTACTTCCATACCGGCATCTGTTAATGCCTTAACAGAGAATTCAGTTCTGTACTGAGCATCTACGTTCTCCGGGTCGCCCTGAATCATGATGTAGGAAACTTTTCCGTCACCATTAATATCGCCCTTGGTCTCTGTTTCTAAGATTTCTTCGCCCTGGTAGGTACCGGACTGTCTTGCGTCGCAGCCTACATATGTAGCGTTGATCTTTTCGTCAACCCATCTCTGTTCTTCTGACTCATCCGGCTCACGGTTAATGTAAACAACAGGGATTCCTGCATCCTTGCAAAGGTCTGTAATCTCCGGTGCGGAAGAAGCCTGCACCAGGTTCAGAATCAGAACATCATACTTCTGGGTAATGAAGTTGTTGATCTGGTTGGTCTGCTCTGCCTGATCGCCCTTACCATCCTGGATAACTACGTTTTCAGGTTTGAATCCAAGATCTTCAGTGAGGTAACGCTGCAGTTCCTGTCTGTACAGAGTCATGAAATTGTCATCGAATTTATAAATGCTGATGCCTACTTTCTTATCAGCAACATCCGTTGTTCCAGCTGCCTGTGCTGCGGTCTGCGCTGCTTCCTTAGCCGCCTCTGTAGCTGCTTCACTTGCTGCCTCAGTCTCTTTTGCTGCTTCGGTAGCTGCTGCTGTTGTAGCGGTGCTTCCACCGCCGCATGCTGCCAGTGAAAGTGCCATCGCGGATGCCATAGCTGCTGCTGTAACTTTCTTAACTAATCTCATAATTGTAATCCTCCCTATACATATGATTTTGTTTTTATCGTTTTGGTGTATTTTTCCTTAACGACAAGCACATTATAAGTCCTGATTGTGCATTTTTCCATAAGATTTTTTAAGGAGTATTATGAAATTTCTTTGATTTTATATTATTGCTGAAAATTTTTATTATTTTCCTGTTATCTGTTGTCAGTTTCTGTTGCATCTTTCTGGGTGATCCCCTTCTGGCTGCACCAGAAATATTTTCCATTTTCCAGTTTTATGCTCTCATCAATGGGCAGTCCCCGGCTTAAAGAAGCCGCGATCCCGAAAATAGCATTGGCATAGCCTTCTTTATCCGCTGCTACGGTTCCAAAGAGTTTTCCGTCCTTTAGCGCTTCCACCCCAGGAGGTGTTGCATCGATCCCCACTAATTTAATGGTCCCCGGCAAGATGCCCGCCCGGTCAATGGCATCGATGGCTCCTAAGGCCATATCGTCATTATTACAGATGACCAGTTCGATCTGGTCCGGGTATTCTGTAAGCCACTGCTCCATCATGGCAGATGCCTGGCTGCGCTCCCAACTGGCAATACCGCCTGTGATCTTCTCTAATGGCACTCCGCCGTCTTTTAAAGTCTGGATGGACCATTCCGTGCGGATCAGGGAGTCCTGGTGGTTGCTTTCCCCTTCTAACAGCACATAGCTGACGGTTCCATCTCCGTTGCGGTCCAGACTTCCAGGATCTTTCTTATAAGCATCTACCAGGATCTGTCCCTCTAATACGGCGGACTCTTTTGCGTCTGCTCCTACATAATAAAGCTTCTCCCACCGGTTCATATCCTCTTCTACCGGCTCTCTGTTAAAAAAGATCACTGGCACATCTGCTGCCATAGCCTTGTCAATGACAATAGAAGCTGCAAAACGGTCTACGATATTTACACATAAAGCATCACAGCCGATCTCCAACAGCCGGTCTACCTGGTTATTCTGTGTATTCTGGTTGCTTTTGGCATCTAAAATATCCAGCGTCACCTTGATGCCTTCTGTCCGCTCATATTCTTTTGCCTTTTCTTCTATATAAGAGCGCAGGGTGCTGATAAATGTATCATCCCCCCGGTAAAGGAGAAGTCCTACACGTATTTCCTTGGACGCCGTCTCTTTCTTGGCTCCGTTTCCTGCAAAAATGATCAGACCGATGATCAGCACAACTGCGATCACGCTAAAAAGCATTGCCCCGGTTCCTTTTGTTTTCTTCATTGTTTTTCCCCCCTGGATCACTCCATTGGATAGAGTATTTTTTCATAAGCGCCGGATGCCAGTTCTTTCTGGTCCAGATAGACCGGATCTAACAGCGTCTCCTGCTTCTGTCTGCTTGCGTGAATGGCTTCCACTGCATTTTTTATGCTTAAATACCCCTGGCTGAACTGGTCGTAGGTCACAAGACCGTCAATAATGCCCTGATCCAGATATTTTAAGATGCCCGTGGTGGAACCAATGCCATAAAGGGCAGATACATGTTCCCTGTAAACAGAACTTTCATTTAAAATGCCCGCTGTCTGGTCTAAAGACTGTACATCCAGTGCTATTACCTCTACCTGGCCGTTTCCCGGATAGACTGTATTCTCGATCACCTGGCGGAAGGTGTTTCCCTCTTTGGCCTCATATAATTCATACCGGATCCCTTTCTCATTTAAAACAGAACAAACGCCCTCGTAGGCGTCCTGTACGCCGTTATAAGCCATTCCCTGGGTAAAGAGACATATTTTTTCTCCTGATTGGCATTTCTCTGCTGCCTGTTCTCCCAGGATATGTCCTGCTTCAAAATAATCAATGAGAATGGAATCTGTTACAAAATCGCTGGGGGAAGAAGCTCCCACAAAGATCACGGGGCAGCCTGGGTTTAATCCTTCCAGGGCCATGACTGCACCTTTTGCCTCTGCCGGTTCGATGACCACAGCCCCTGCTCCGTCACGGATCTCTCTGGCAGTCAGCTCCACCTGCTGTTCCAGATCCTTCCGGTCATAAAGAGTAATCAGTCTTACATCACTTCGCAGATCTGTAGCTGCTTTTTCCATTCCTTTTCTAAAATTCTGATAATAATCGTCTGTATCTTCGCTTAAGATCACGGAAATGGAGTCGATCTGCACCGCCCGCTCTTTTATGATCAGGTCTGTGGAGGACAGTAAGAATAAAAGGATCAGGAATGCCCCGCCCACGCACAAAAGTATTTTTTCCCGCTTAGGCATGTTTTTCCTCCTTTTCCACTGCTTCTTCATAAGGGACCGCAGGAAGGTGGATCCGTACTGTGGTTCCCTCATCCGGCTCTGATTCAATAGAAAGGCCGTAATTTTTGCCAAAATACAGGTGGATCCGCTCATTTACGTTCTTTACCCCAATACCAGAGCCACGTCTGGAAGGAACGTGGCTGGTGTCTGTAAACAGGCGTTCTACCTGTTCCTCGGTCATGCCAAGGCCATTGTCCTCTACGCTAAGATACAGGTCATCATTCTCTTTCCAGGCCCGTATTTTGATCTCGCCATCGCCGTCCATAAATTCCATTCCATGATAAATGGCATTTTCCACCATTGGCTGTAAGATCAGCTTTAAGCTGGCAAGTCCTAATACCTCGTCCTCTGCATCAATGGAATAGGAAAATTTATTTTTATAGCGCATATGCTGGATCATCAGGTAATTTCGTACATGCTCTAACTCGTCCCGCACCGGGATAATGCTTTTTCCCTTACTTAAACTGATGCGGAAGAAACGAGCAAGAGCGGTCACTGCCTTCACTGCCTCGGACTGCTTCTCATTTTCGATCATCCACACAATGATATCCAGCGTATTGTAGAGGAAATGGGGATTGATCTGGGACTGCAAAGTATCGAACTCGCTTTTTCGCTTGGACTCATGCTCTGCCACAATGTCATCCATAAGACGCTTGATCTGCCTTGCCATATTTTGTATGGATTTTCCCAGATGCTGGATCTCGTAAGACCCCCCTGTATAAACTTCCGTTTCCAGATTTCCTTCCTCAATCTGATTGACGGATTTTTCCAGTTCTTTAATGGGATCTGTAATACGGGAAGAAATATAGGAGTTGATGATAGTCAAAATAAACAACACCAGTGCAATAATGAACACAATGAGGATACGCGTCTTAATTGCATTTAAGGATACGGTATCAAGAGGCATAACGCCTACGATCTTCCATCCTGTATATCCCACGGTTTTCACGGATACCATGCGGGTCTGTCCCTGCCATTGTTCCTGATAGTTTCCGTCCCTTAAAATGGCCGTATCGTAATTATTCTCTGTGACAATGCCGGAACTGATCAGCTGACCGTCCGGGTGATAGATCAGTTCGCCGTTGCTGTCTGTAAGATACACATAGCCCCCTTTTGCCAGGTTCATTCCGTCAAACAGCTGCTCTAAGCTGTTGTAACGCAGGTCGATGAGAAGAACGCCCTGGTCCGTATAAGGGCCGTCTGTGATCTCCACGGCTCTTGCCACAGACACCACCCAGCGGTACTGGCTGTCTGCTGTATCAAAAATGTGCTGTACATGGGGCATGGAAAAATGAAGGTTTTCTGTTTTGTCCAAAGCTGCCGTAAACCAGTCCTGATCTGCTATCTGGGCATTGTTTTTAAGTCTCGCCGCAGGAACGGACTCTAACAGCTCTCCTTCTTTGGAAAAAAGGGCGATATTTTCCACGTTGTCTTTATTATTGTCATAAAGAAGGGTGATCTCCCCGTTAATGGAACCGTCGGAAAGGTCTGCATTTTTGATCACTCCGTAATAGAGGGAGTCGGAAAGCTTCATTACCAGGCGCAGATAGGAATCCATAGAGCGGCCCAGCTGGTTGATCAGGATATGGTTTTCTTCCTGAAGAGCCGAGGTCATCTGCCCTGACAGCCGCCCATATAGGGAAACGCCGATAAAAACGCTGGCTGCCAGAGCGGTAATGGTGAAATACATAAAGATAATGGAACGGAAACTGGCATTTTGAAGCCTGTGTTTTCCCTGTTTCAAAAACATTATTTTGCTCCTCTGAATTTTGTAGGTGAAATGCCGAAACGTTTCTTAAACACATAGCTGAAATAATTCTGCTCCTGATATCCAACTTTTGCCGCGATCACATACGTCTTATCGTCTGTTTTATTTAAAAGCTCTACTGCCTTATCCAGACGTACCTCTGTAAGATAAGCCACATAAGTTTTTCCTATTTCTTTCTTAAACATGGTGGAAAAATAAGCCGGGCTCATATGCAGGTGACGGCAGATCTTCTCCACAGACAGGTCCGCGTCCTGATAGTTGTCCATAATGTACTGTCTTGCTTCCTGGATCACCTGTTTTGTGGTATTGTCACGCTCTGTATTCACAGACTGGTTTACTGCAATGGCTGCCTGCAGGAGCCATTTTACAAAATCCTCCTTTTTCTGGGTACTGGAGATCTGGGTAAAAGCTACATTTAGAGTGGACTCACCCCGGAAAATAGTCTCCATGTCCAGATCATACATCTGTACCAGCTGGATCATGCAGTTTAACACGCTTAACATATAGGTCTGACACTGGCGCTGATGCACCTTGGCATCGCTGATCTTATCCGCAATTTTATGTACCGCTTCTTCAATCTTTTCCTGTGGACCGAATTTTACTGCGCCTACCAGTTCTGCCTCATCTTTGCTGTCAAACTGCAGCTTCCCTCTGCTTACCGGCTCTACGTCATTAATATAAATGGTATTTCCGGCTCCTACAATGGCTTTGTAGCCCAAAGCATTGACTGCATCTTTGTAGGACTCGCTGATCCTGCCTAATTCCTGAGTACTGTGGCCGATGCCAATGGTAATAGGCACTGCAAGGATCTTTCTGGTCTCTTTGCAGATATCGCTTAATACAGCGGTAAGCCCGGTCTGGGAATTGTCTTCATCAATGGCTGCGATGACGCCGATCTGAGCATCACCGGTTCCTGCAAAACTGAAAATAGAATAGCGGCAGTATTTTCCCATTTTTTCTTCCAGTATCTGCATAACGGAAATGGGGATCAGATCTTTTTCCTTATGAATCGCCAGTTCTCCTTCCCGTTCCTCTTCCGGCCGGTCAATACCTACTGCTGCTGCGATCCATTTCTGGGCGCCGGTAAGAGAAATACCGTATTCTTTTAAACGACTCTCTACAGTTTCAGAAGACACCGGGGCATTTACCAGCTCGTTTAAAAACTGTTCACGCAGGATCGGCAGGCTTTTAATATAATTTTCCCGCAGCAGGTTTACATTGCGCTTCTGCTCGATCTCCTGGTCTAAATTGGCCTTGATCTTCTGTAAAATTGCAGTCAGTTCTTCTACGTTTACCGGTTTTAATATGTATTCTGTCACATTTAATTTAATGGCCTGTTTTGCGTATTAAAAGTCATCGTAGCCTGAGAAAATGACGATCTTCATAGACGGGTATTTCTGGCGCACCCGTTCTGCCAGTGTCAGACCGTCCATATAAGGCATGCGGATGTCCGTTAAGATCAGGTCTGGTTCCAGTGCCTCAATCTTTTCTAAAGCGTCTTCCCCGTTTTCCGCGTCCCCGGCTACTAAAAAGCCATTTTCCTCCCATTTGATCTTGCGGATAATACTTTTTCTTACCTCTTCCTCATCATCTACAAGGATAATACGATATAGTTTCATGTTTTCTGTCCCCTTTATCCTTTATGTATTCTGGAAATATATACTCTTGAAATCCTATTGTATCCGATATTTATTGGATGCCGTAAAGTAAGGCATTGCAGATAGCCGCTGCTACGTTGCTGCCGCCTTTTCTTCCTTCTGCTACGATGTATGGCGTATCTTTTAGTGAAAGGATCAATTCTTTGGACTGGATCACGTTGACGAAACCTACAGGGGCGCCGATGATCAGGGCTGGTTTTATCCTGTTTTCATGGATCAGCTCATACAGGCGGATCAGAGCTGTGGGGGCGTTTCCAACAGCGAAGATGCATGGTCTTTTTCCGTCTCCAAACATTTTTGCCGCCTTATCCATACTTGTTGCCACTGCTCTTGTGCTGCCGTTTTTCTTTGCCTCTGCCGCTACATCTTCATCAGCCATAAAGCACATGGCTTCTCCCCCATAGCTTTCCAGCCTTTTTTTGTTCACACCGGACCAGCCCATTTTCGTATCTGTAATGATCACCGCCCCGTTTTTAATGGCCTCTCTTGCTTTTCCTACTGCATTTTCGGAAAATTTCAGGTGATCTGCGTAGTCAAAATCTGCCGTTGTGTGGATAGCACGCATGATCACAGGCGCCAGTTCCGGATCCAGTTCTTTTCCCATGGCTTTTAGCTCTTCCCCGATAATCTCAAAGCTTCTGTGTTCTATGTCCGCCGGAAGCACCTGTTCTACCTGTATTTTTTCTTCCAGTCCCATGATCTCATATATTTTTTCCATATCCAGACTCTCC
The DNA here is from genome assembly GCA_963644495.1 of Prevotella sp. Classification (GTDB taxonomy): domain Bacteria; phylum Bacillota; class Clostridia; order Lachnospirales; family Lachnospiraceae; genus Enterocloster. The sequence goes on from CAVIPV010000038.1 coordinate 18,212, forward strand.
CGCAGCATTTCTGCCAGTTTATCGTACTGTTCTTCTTTGTAGGCCTTATAATCCATCTGACCCGCCATTTCCAGGGTAATGCCCTTTCTGGCTGCCAGGGCCGTTGCTATGGTCTCACAGATGCCAGGGGCATCAAATACACCGTGGACATAGGAGCCATACAGGTTTTTCCGGTTCCAGCCGCAGGGGATGCCTTTGGCTTCTCTGCCATTTGTGTTCTCTTTTCCATTTAACAGGCAGAGGGGCTGTTCTTTTTCTCTGCTCTTTGTGCGGCCCATGTGGTTCTCATAGCCTGTAAGTTTCTTTCCGGAAAGTTCCCTGAAGCACCCATAAAGTTCACCGAAGCGACCTTCCCGTAAAGTTCGCCGAATCGGCCTTCTGTCTGGGTGCGCACTTTTTCTTCTTCAAATTCTGTTTCTATGGGGAAGAGGCCCATTCCTCTCATTCTGCCTCTATGGGATGACTCTATGGCATGTTCGTCTACCAGCCATTCTCCCATCATCTGGAAGCCGCCGCAGATTCCCCATACCGGCACCTGACGGGCTGCCAGTTTTAAGATTGCTGCTTCCAGGCCGTTCTGGCGCATCCACAACAGGTCATCAATAGTATTTTTCGTTCCCGGTAAAATGACCATATCCGGCTGGTTTAATTCCGCTGGCTTTGAAACATAACGGATGGATACCTCGTCCATTCGCTCAAATACGTCCATATCTGTAAAATTGGAAATTTTTGGAAAACGGATCACTGCAATGTCGATGCAGCCTTTTTGTTTTGTATTTTTTAACTTGCTGCTTAAGCTGTCTTC
>CAVIPV010000039.1:0-18757 GCA_963644495.1 Prevotella sp.
ACAGTAGTTACGCGGCTTTCAGCCGCATAGTCCCAATAGGGATGAATAATTCAGGTTTAATAAGCGGAATAAGGGGAAGTGGTAAAACGGTACTGATGACATCTGTTGCCAATCAACTGCGAAAATCAGAAAAATGGGTGGTTGTTGATTTGAATTCAACGCAGCCTCTTCTTTCGGAATTTGCAATGAGGCTGACCGATGCAAGCAAACAGATCCCCAATATTTTTGAGAATGGTTTTGAAGTTTCTGTAGCCGGTTTCGGAGTAGGTTATAATGGTGGTGCAGCCGAAAGAGACAGCGTAAGCAGGATAGAGTCAATTCTTGAAAAACTGGAAAAGAAAAATAAGAGAGTTCTTATTACGATCGATGAGGCAGTAGCAGATGAAAATATGCGGATATTTGCCAGTCAGTTTCAGATCTTTATCAGAAAAAACTATCCGGTTTTCCTTATTATGACAGGTCTGTATGAAAATATATATGAGATACAAAATGATCCAGTGCTTACGTTTTTGCTGCGGGCGCCTAAGATCGTATTGGGGCCATTAGGATTAAATCAGATTAAAAATGAGTATCAGGAGATTTTTGAGATAGAAGAGGAAACTGCCAGAAAGCTTGCCAATATAACCATGGGATATGCATTTGCATTTCAGGCCCTGGGAATGCTTTACTGGGAATATCGTGATGAAAAAACGATGCAGGGGATTTTGAAGGAGTTAGATGGGCTGTTGGAGGATTTTGTATATAAAAAGATCTGGAGCGGTTTATCTGATCTTGAAAAAAAAATCATTGCAGCAATGCCGGATGAACAAAGCAAGATTAAGGCAAAAGATCTTTGCAGCCGGTTAAACATGAAAGGAAGCAATTTTTCAAAGTATCGGGAACGCCTGATAAATAAAGGTGTTTGCATTGCTCCGGAATATGGTTATCTGGCTATTATACTACCGAGATTTAAGAGTATAGTCAGTTCTTATGAAATATATGAATAAAGGGCTGCGCAGACAGCCCTAATTAAAAACCAGAGATTTTCCTCATACTTTCTTAAACCTTTTTAGAAATACTTTATGACTGCTTCAAACTTAGGACACAACTTTTCTGTATACTCTTTTACATAAACAAGCAGTCAGAGCTTTTCACATAGAGAAAGACAGATACCCGTTCAGCAGAGTGAGAGGTATCTGTCTATAGAGAAAAATATAAGCCGGCGGGGTTGACGAAATGGGCAGCCTTACCGGCTCAACCTAAGTTATGAGGCAAAATTTGTAAATTTGCAAAGTGGATTTTGTCCCGTCATTTTTTATAAGCGGCATAATAAGTCACATAATGCATCTACATCTTCTTTGGTAGTCGCCCAGCTGGTGGCAAAACGGATCACCGTATGGGTATCGTCATATTTCTCCCAGAAACCAAATTCCACCTGTTTTTCCAGACGGGTCATAAGGGCATCATCTACAATACAGAATACCTGGTTGGTAGGTGAACCAAAGCAGAGGCTAAAATTCTGCTCTTTTAAAGTCTTTCGTATCTGGTCAGCAGCCTGGATCGCCGGTGCGCCTGCTTTCTCATAGAGAGAATCAGTAAATAAGGTATCAAACTGGATCCCTAGAAGACGGCCTTTGGCAAGTAAGGCGCCGTGCTGCTTGATAATAGTAAAGAAATGTGGAATCAGCCCCGGTTTTGGGATGACTACAGCTTCGCCAAACAGCGCTCCGCATTTTGTACCCCCAATATAGAAAATATCGCATAAACGGGCAATGTCAGCCAGTGTCAGCTGGTTTTCGCTGCACGCAAGAGCATAGGCCAGACGTGCGCCGTCCATATAAAGAGGAATGTGGTTTTCCCGGCATACATTGCTCAGTGCAGTCAGTTCCTCTAAGGTGTAAAGAGTGCCGTATTCCGTAGGATGAGAAATATATACCATTCCCGGCATGACCATGTGATCATGGTTGGCATCGTTATAAAAACCGTCTAAAAGAGCCCGCACCTGGTCAGCAGTGATCTTGCCGTTATCATGTGGCAGTGTAAGCACCTTATGTCCGTCTGCCTCAATGGCGCCTGCTTCATGGACGCTTACATGCCCGGTCTCCGCTGCGATCACGCCCTGATAGCTCTTAAGGAGTGCATCGATCACTGTAGCATTGGTCTGGGTACCGCCTACTAAAAAGAAAACTTCCCCGTCAGGGCAACCGCAGGCTGCTTTGATTTTTTCTTTGGCAGAATCGCAATATGGATCCAGTCCATAGCCCCCGGTTTTTTCAAGGTTTGTCTCTACCAGTCTCTGAAGAATGGCCGGATGTGCTCCTTCCATATAATCACAGGAAAAAGATAAATGTGTGTTCATTGTCTTTTTGTTGCCTCGCCTTTCATGTAAACTTTATACAGCTTTATGTAAATATGTAAAAATGATCTGCTTTATGAAACCACATTTACAGGTTTTCCATTGATAAAGCCGTCAATATTTCCCTTTAGGATACTAAGCAGTCTCTGGCGTGTTTCCAGGCCTTTCCAGCCCATATGAGGGGTTAAGATCACATTATCCAGTGTGTATAATGGATTGTCCTCTACAGGAGGCTCTGTTTCCTGTACGTCCAGTCCGGCGCCTGCGATCTGGTGGTCCTGTAATGCTTTGATCAGCGCTGGTTCATCGATGAGGGCGCCTCTGGAGGTGTTGATCAGGAAAGCAGTTGGCTTCATCAGGGCTAAGGTATCAGTATTGATGAGGTGTCTGGTGGCCGGTGTCAGCGGGCAGTGAAGGGAAACGTAATCACTGTTTTTCAGTACTGTTTCCAGGTCTGTATAATGTACATTTTCTTCATCTTCTCTAGGAGTTCTTGTATACACAAGAATGTTCATATCTAATGCTTTTGCGATTTTCATCACCGTGCGGCCAATATTTCCGGCGCCGATGATACCCAGAGTTTTTCCGTTTACTTCCACATGAGGAACCTGGAGATTTTTTGTAAAATTGTCATGGTTTCCCTTTGCCAGCATAGCCATCTGGGTCTGCATGGTGGAACTTAAGTTTAAGATCATCATAATGGCGGTATGTGCAACACGCTCAGAGCTGTAAGCCGGGATATTGCATACTGTAATGCCTTTTTCCCGTGCTGCATCCAGGTCCAGGTTATTGTAACCGGTTCCTGCTTCGCAGATCAGCTTTACACTGTCCGGCAGCGCCAGGATCTGTTCACGGCTTACAGGCATTTCCTTGGTAACAAGGATCTCTGCGTCGGCCACACGATTTAAAAACTGGTCTGGTGTAGTATCGCTGTAGGTGACAACTTCTGAGGAAAGAACGGAAAAATCGAGATTTCCGTCAAAGTTCATTTTTGCTTCGTTGAAAACAACGGTCTTATGGTTCATGGATAATGCCTCCTTTGATCGTACAAATATCTACAACCATTATATAGTAATTTTGGGGGTGTGCAAAGACGCGTCCCCTGTAAATTTTTTATGACTGAAATTTCATCACTTCATCAAATAGATCCCGGTTTTCCTCGATCATCTTTTCATTCCCAACCACTGCCGCTGGGCTGTTCTGTAAGATTTTATGGATTAGTTCAGCTGCTTCATTCTGGTCTTTTAAAGAACTGTTTCGTATATCCATTATCATTTTATTGATAATATCCGTTGAAATACCAAATAACCTGCGGCGCAGGAAGCGCAGCCGTCCATTTAACATAGCGGAAGGAGGCAGTGCCTGGGCGTAGGCGCTTAAAATATAGCCCCGCAGGTCTTCTTCACTGATCGCCAGATCATTAAGCTGTTCTCCAGCAGAGGCAAATGTCTCAAGAGTAGAGCGGATCCGGGAGTCAGAAGTGCTCCACAAGGTAAAATACCGGTTTGGCAGAAGGAAATCCACGCCGCTGTCATAGGCACAGCCCTGATAGCGGATCGCCGGTTTGATGTATTTGTCTGCCGCAGCCAGTAAAAATGGGAGATGACGGCCTTTAAATTCCGGAATATTGCCGAAATCGCCGATCATGCGCACTTCTTCCAGAGGACTGTCAATGATCGCTGCACTCTTGCGTGGACAGGTAAAAATACTGTCTGGGAGCGGAGCGCTTTCCGTGACCTCATGAAGCTTGGAAAGCCGTTTGGTACCATGCTCCAGGATAGGTGCCAGACTGTTTTCATCTGCGCAGGCAAGAAATACAAGTTTGTGCTTATTTAAAATGCAGTGGGATACCCGGCGCAGGTTCTGGGAGATCTGTCTGGCAGCTTCCAAAGCTGTAACATCCGCAGCAGTAGTTCCTATGGCATTTTCACCAGTATCTGTTGCTTTTACAACATTCTGCGCCTTTTCCAGCACATCTCTTACATCCTTCAAAAAGTCATACACACCTGGCTGGTTCAGCAGATACCGAAAGCAGCTGTCCCGCCTGATATACCGCTCTGTAAGGCTGTAAGCCAGAGAAGGACCATTGTCAGATTTAGACATATCATAATCTGGCAGATACTTGTTAATGACCCGTAAAATGGTCTCCCGGTCTTCATAATCACAGCCGCCCATAAGATCCAGAAGCAGGTCCAGACCTTCCTCAAAATCTTCCGTAAGCCCATACCAGAACACGCTCATCATAGGATGGCTGTTCTCACCAGCTTCCTTCTCCGGATACAGTTCATCAAAGGTACAGTCATAAAGCAGCTCCTGTTCCTTATTTTTCTGCTGTTCCACAGTAAAACGGCCCGTATCCAGCTCTGTTAAAAGCATCTGGTACAAAGTCAGGTAGTTCCAGTCAGAAGGCGCCAACCCGCTGATATCAAAGAAAAGCTGGTAACAGCCGATCCCCTTTAAGGAGACCGCACTGGAAAGGCAGTGGATGCCATGTAAAACAGCCTCAGAGATCTCCGGCTCCGGCTCCGGTCCCGGCAGGTCTTCCGGCTGGATGAGAAAGTCCAGATTGCACTGGTCATTCTGGTTCCAGGCCTGGAAATCCCTGGTATCTTTGATCAACTTTAAAATCTCTTCTTTACTTAAAGAAGCCTTTTTCTCTTTTAAATACTGTTCTTTTTCTTCTTCCATGGCTTCCGCAAGCCCCGGCTTTGGAACAGTCGTGACAATGGCGCTTAAAGCCGGCTCTAAAACAGTTTCCACCAATCTATGTAAAATATTTTGCTCTTCATCCTGAAAGAAAGTATCAAAACAGTTTTCATAAAGGGTAAAATACCCGGTTTTATCCGTTGTACTCCAATATTTGCCGATCTCCTCGGAAATATGGAATCCCAGGTGGGGCGCCTCTCTGGTGAGGCAGTCAGAAAGCCGGTTCTCTTTTAAAACTGCATGGAACAGTTCAGAAGAAACACCATTTTCATAAACATCCTTAAGCCCCGCTTTCACAGCTGCTAAAAAATCTTCTTCCTGTCCCGTTTTTGCATTATGCAGGCGGAATTTTAAAGAAGGAAGGGCCGGAGCCGTATCTAAATAAACTTCAATTACATTATTAAGACCATTTTCACGGGCAATGCGATGGATGGCAGAGGTCTCCTGGTCCAAAAGATCCGTTACAAGATCCCAGAAGATCAGATCCTCTTCGTTGCAGCCGGAAAGGTCGATGCCGTAGTCGATGATCGCATTATTATTTCCCGGATTTCCTTCATAAGCAGGACTTTCTGCTTTACGTCTGAAAAATCCCTGCTTCACCGGTTCATGGAAATAAGAAAAAAGATCATTATTCATGGCATCTTCTGTCACTGGGAACCAGGATAAATGCTCTCTGTCCAGAAAATCCAAAACCCGCCGGATATCCATTTTTCCGTACAGAACGATGAGACAGTTGGAATAACGATAAAATTTCTCAAAACGTTTCCGGATCCGGTCAAAAGAAATATCCTTATAGTGAAAATGTGCCCGGCCAAGCAAGTGGGAAGCCGTCTGCCCCTCATAAAGGGTTTCCGCCATAAAGCTGTCTGCATTTTCCTGTATATCCGTCAGATGTCCCCAGTCTTCATTAAAGACAGTGCCCTCTAAAGACAGGTCCCCATCCACATTTTCCAGCTCGTAGCGCAGTGCTTCCCGCCGGAAAAAATAGTCCTCTTTTAAAGCATCTGGCTCTTCCATGCAGCATAAAAATACATCCATTATCTTTAATAACTGGTCCTCACTCTGGGAACACACCGGATAACAGGTGTATGTATTGTCTGTGAGGCCATTCATAAAGGTAGAATAGCTTTTGCTGTCCATATCAAAGAAAATATCACGGCTTGGATAACGGGAGCAGGAACACAGCATCAGATGCTCTAAAATGTGGTTGCTGTCCGACTGGTCTAACTGGGGCGTGCGGTAGATCAGGTTAAATCCCAGTTCCCGGTCATCATTTTCTATATACAGGACCCTGGCGCCGCTGCCCATATGGGAAAGCTCCGTTATACGGGCTCCCAGCATGGAGACCGCGGTCTGGTCTGTCACTTTATATCCAAAAATCTCTTCGCCTTTTTCCGGCAAGATCCACATGTAAGATCCTCCTGTTTTTGATAATGTAATTTTGGAATCGTTCCCAACTATTTTAACACGGAGAGCCTTATTTTACAATTTTTACAATTCGCCGAATAAGCATAATAAAAACTGATAAAAATACGTTAAAATATTACCACTATCCTTTGTTGACATTTTAACAAATTAGTGGGATAATCTGTAGTGCATGCGAAAAAATACAATCGCATCTATCCCTTATAATCAATTACGAAAGGAAAGAGGTTAGTAAGATGGCAGCAAAAATCGATTTAACAAAGTATGGTATCACCGGAACCACAGAGATTGTGTACAACCCTTCTTATGAGATGTTATTTGAGGAGGAGACCAAACCAGAACTGGAAGGTTATGAAAAAGGACAGGTCAGCGAACTGGGAGCAGTTAACGTAATGACTGGCATCTATACAGGACGTTCTCCTAAAGACAAATTCATCGTTGTAGACGAGAACTCCAAGGACACTGTATGGTGGACCTCTGATGAATACAAGAACGACAACCATCCAGCATCTGAAGAAGCTTGGAAGGCTGTTAAAGAGATCGCTCAGAAGGAGCTGTCCAACAAGAGACTTTACGTTGTAGATGCATTCTGCGGCGCAAACAAGGACACCCGTATGGCAATCCGTTTTATCGTTGAAGTAGCTTGGCAGGCACATTTCGTTACCAATATGTTCATTAAGCCAACTGCTGAAGAACTGGAAAACTTCGAGCCAGATTTCGTTGTTTACAACGCATCTAAGGCTAAAGTAGAAAACTACAAGGAATTAGGTCTGAACTCTGAGACCGCAGTTGTATTCAACATCACAAGCCGTGAGCAGGTTATCATCAATACATGGTACGGCGGCGAGATGAAGAAGGGTATGTTCTCCATGATGAACTACTATCTGCCATTAAAGGGCATCGCTTCCATGCACTGCTCCGCAAATACAGATATGAACGGTGAGAACACCGCAATCTTCTTTGGTCTGTCCGGTACAGGTAAGACCACTCTGTCTACAGATCCTAAGCGTCTGCTGATCGGTGATGATGAGCACGGCTGGGATGACAATGGCGTATTCAACTTCGAAGGCGGATGCTACGCTAAGGTTATCAACCTGGATAAGGATTCTGAGCCAGATATCTACAATGCAATTAAGAGAAACGCTCTGCTTGAGAACGTTACTCTGGACAAAGACGGAAAGATCGATTTCGCTGATAAGAGCGTAACCGAGAACACCCGTGTTTCCTACCCGATCGACCACATCGAGAAGATCGTTCGCCCAATCTCTGCAGGTCCTGCAGCAAAGAACGTTATCTTCCTGTCCGCAGATGCTTTCGGCGTACTGCCTCCAGTATCTATCCTGACACCAGAGCAGACACAGTACTACTTCCTGTCTGGATTTACAGCTAAATTAGCTGGTACAGAGCGCGGAATCACCGAGCCTACACCTACCTTCTCTGCTTGCTTCGGCCAGGCATTCCTGGAACTGCATCCTACAAAGTATGCAGCTGAGCTGGTTAAGAAGATGGAAAAGAGCGGCGCTAAGGCATACTTAGTAAATACCGGATGGAATGGTACCGGCAAGCGTATCTCCATTAAGGATACCCGTGGTATCATCGACGCTATCTTAAGCGGCGACATCTTAAAGGCACCTACCAAGAAGATCCCTCACTTCGATTTCGAAGTACCTACCGAACTTCCAGGTGTAGATCCTGCAATCCTTGACCCACGTGACACCTACGCAGATGCTTCCGAGTGGGAGAAGAAGGCAGAAGATCTGGCAAGCAGATTTATCAAGAACTTCGCTAAGTATGAGAGCAACGAAGCTGGTAAGGCACTGGTAGCAGCTGGCCCACAGAAATAGAACGTAAAAAGTTTTTATAAAACTTATGTAACTGTTCAGAACCCCCTTGGGATTCGTAGGCAATTGTTGTGCAAAACAGAGAATTGAAAAAAATTTTCTACTCTGATTTGCTGCTACTTTGTGGATAGAAGTGATGATTTTTAGTGGTCATATGTCAACTTGTGGATAAGCTTCAATCATCGGTATTCCATCCACTTCCTTTTCGCCTTATGAGGCGATTTTAAGCACATTTATAAGCATTTGTGCCTTCAAATTTAATACTTATCCACCGTCATTTTGCCGAGAGGATTTTGTGACAGATTCGCTTTTTTTCAGCCTTTCCGTTATAATAAGAGCATAAGAACTCGCGGAAAGAAGGTGGTTTGAATGCCAGTTAACATCACAGAAGAATTCGTTCGTCAGCTAATGGCACAGATTGATTCCCTGACGAAACAAAACGTTATATTAACCGCTACAGTTGATGAATTGAATCAAACCATCAAGGAACTGAAAGAACAGCTAAACAAAAACTCCAAAAACAGTTCCAAGCCGCCTTCATCTGACGGACTTAAAAAGCCCACGGTGAAAAAGAACCGAAGCCTCCGTGAATCCTCTGGAAAGAAGCAGGGAGCGCAGAATGGACATGATGGCATTTATCTCTCTGTCATTTCCAATCCGGATCACATCAGGCAACATATGCATTCTGACTGTACCGGATGTCCTTATCGCACGAGCTGTCTTGATAAAGCCTGTGTGAAAGAAACCCGCCATGAGATTGATGCGGTTGTGACGGTAGATGTCACTGCCCACAACCTCATTGAGGTGCACGAGTGCCCTTTGCATGGTGGTATGAAAACAGGATCGTTTCCTGAAAACATAAAGGCAACTGTCCAGTATGGCAAAAATCTTCAGGCAATGGTTGTAGCATTCAACACGGTTGGTGCAGTCAGCATCAATCGTACTCATGAAATCCTGTCCAGCGTATTTAACATTCCGTTGGCAACAGGTACCATCAAAAACATGGTAACCCGATGTGCGGACTCGCTGAAGGATACTTATGAGCAGATCCGTCTGAAAATGATCACGCTCGGTCTTATCCATTGTGATGAGACTGGAAGCCGCGTAGACGGAAAGACCTGCTGGGTTCACGTTGCATCTGATCAGGATTATACATACCTGACTATCAACCAGAAACGTGGGCAGACAGGCATGGATGCTGCGAATGTACTTCCGCATGTTCATGGAATCATCGTACATGACTGCTGGGGCTCTTACTGGAAGTATCAGGATGTGACACATGCCATCTGCTGTGCACATCTTCTCCGAGAATTAAACGGTGTGATTGAGAACCATCCGGAGCAGACATGGGCAGTCAGGTTTAAGAAACTTCTGCTCGACATGAAAAAAGTGCGGGATAAGGCACTTCTTTCAGACAAGGATGAGGTCAGTTATTACCACCGTCATAAATTTGATATGGAGTATGATGCCATCCTGAAAACTGCATACGAGGAAAATCCACTTCCTGAAACTCCCACTAAAAAGCGAGGTCGCCAGAAAAAAAGCAAGGTATTAAATTTGATCTGCAGACTGGATAATTACAAGGAATCAGTCTGCCTGTTTATAAAGAATCTCTGTGTACCCTTTGATAACAATCAGGCGGAACGCGATCTGAGAATGGTAAAAGTAAAAACCAAGGTCTCAGGATGCTTCCGAAGTGAAGAAGGCGCACAGGAATATCTTACAATTATGAGCTATATCGGAACAGCTCGTAAACATGGAATAAATGCTTTCACAGCTATCCGTGGGGCATTGAACGAAACCCCTAATATCATTTTCAACTAACGGGGTTCTGAACAGTTACGAAAAATTATGATAAAAAGCTGACCATTGAACAGATAGCGGAAAGCGTGTATATGTGCACCAGCCAGTGCAGCCGTTTGTTTAAGAAATATATGAAAAAAACCTTGTTTGACTTTATCCTGGAATACAGGATCGAGCGCAGTCTGGCGGATCTGCTGGATCCGGACTGCTCCATGACAGAGGCTGCTGCGGGAGTGGGTTTTAATGACTCGAATTATTATTCCAAGGTGTTTGTGCGGATCAAGGGGTGTGCGCCGTCGGTGTATCGGAAGAAGATGAGGGGAAGGTAGGGAAAAGTGGAGAACAGCATGAAAGCCGCCGGTTGGGCGGCTTTTAGGGAAAATCAATACAGCTCCGCGATCCGGGTGATCCCCACATAAATATGGGAGATCTTATACCAGGTGGCAAAATCTGTAACACCGGTCTGAGGCAGTCCGAATATGTTCTGGAACTCCCGTACAGCAGCGGCGGTCTGCTGGCCGTAGATGCCGTCTGCCTGAATCCGGGGAATGGCTGTGTATACCTGTGCAATAGTATCCAATTGCTCCTGCATCTGGCGTACTTTATCGCCGGAACTGCCCACCGTCAGGTCATATCCCGGCCAGGAAGCGGGGATACCGGCGATCTGTTCAGCTGTGTTGATGTACATGCTGTCGCCATAGTAGTAGCGCAGGATCTCAATGGGGCTGTAGCCCTGCTGTCCTAAGGAGCAGGATCCCCATTGTGTCATCCACCGGGGGCACTGGACCTGCCGTCCGTCACAATACTGGGTCAGTATAGGCTGCCGCACGCCAGGTCTTGAGAGAAAACTGTCAAAGATCTCATCTACCACCTGGGAAATGCTTTCAAAAATATTCCTTCCGTAGATCCATTTGTGGTCAAAGGCAGTGGAAGAGGTAATGGTGAAATCATAGCCCTGGTTCCGGTACCATTCCGTGTATACACGGTTTAAAGTAAAGGACATGATCGCCAGTACATTGGCAGTAATGGTGCTCTGGGGCCAGGTGGAGTAGATCTCGCTGGAAGCCACATTTTTAATGTAATCTCTGTAGGGAACATAATAATCTTTGGCGGTAGAGTCAGTAGGCGCCCCGTCGTGGACGACAATGGTCTGGGGGACTACCACACGGCTTAATACGATCTCACCGCTTTCATTTACCGGCTTTACTTCTGCTTCGGCGATCTTTGGCGGATAATTCCCAAATAAAGTGTGGTCCGGGATAACCACAGGGTCCTCTGGGGGCGTACCGTTTTCAGCCCCTGTAAGTCCTGCTGGCTGGATCGCCTGGGCACCGGCTAAGATCTCAGTGCCGGAGATATTTAGAGGCTTAAATCCTTCTGCTTCCACCAGCACGTCATATTCCGAATAAGGCTGATAGATGCTGGGCTCCAGGCTATATTCCTCAGGGGGTGCAGGAAGGGAAATGTTTTCAGTCTGTCCTGATGAGTCGGTAGTCAGTTGTTCCAGCACGCGTTCTGGTTCTCCTTTGGAACTGATAGAAACTCTTGCGTTTTGTATGGGAAAATTATTCCGTATGTTGATCACCTGGATCTGCAGGTTGCCTCTGGATAAAAAATCCTGTCCATTTGCCATAAAAAATGCCTTCTTTTTATACCGTCGTTTCCAGTATATGAGAAGGTATTTTTCTTTTATGACTGCTTTCGTTTTAAAATTCAAATCCACGGATCTTCAGATAGTTTTTGATCGCCTCTACAGCACCAACCGTTCCTATGGTGGCTGTATTGATCATCAGATCATAATTATCAGGAGATTCCCATTCTTTTCCTGTGTAATAGCGGAAATAATCACGTCTTTCACGGTCGATCCGCTTGATATTCTTTTTGGCGTCTTTTGCGGCATAATATTGTTTGTCGATGGTACGGTTTTCCCTGAAATCCATGTCAGCATAGATAAATACGCGGACCAGGCCTTCCATACCTTCCAGAACATAATCAGCGCAGCGGCCCATGATGATACAGTCTTCTTCTGATGCCAGTTTCCGAATCACTTCTGACTGAAAACGGAACAGGTTGTCTGCGGATACCAGGTCAGAGCCAAAGGAAGGCGCTCCCTTTTCAGGAGTCAGGCTTTTAATGATCTTATAAAGCAGCTTATTTCCTGCCTTCTCATCAACAAGGTGATAAAAACTCTCCTTAATACCGCTTTCATCAGAATTCATGCGCAGAATGTTCTTGTCATAAAAATCCAGTCCAAGTTCCTGGGCCAGTTTTGTTCCTACCTCGCAGCCGCCGCTGCCAAATTGTCTGCCGATCGTAATGACCAGTCTTTTGCCGTCTTTCATATGCATGCCTCCTGTATGTACATTCTTGTTTAGATGCATTCAGTATAGCATAGGAAAAAGACAAAAACCTTGTTTTTCTGTTAATTTGACGAAAAACTAAGATTCTTAAGACAACTTACTTTTTATGAGGAATATTTAATACCCCTTCTTCACATATTACAAAATCCATGGTTCTATCATGCTCTTCAGTAGGGATCTCATCACACATAAGAGCCCTGCGGCATAATACTGCCTGCGTTCCGGAAACCCGGTTTAGATACCGGTCATAATATCCCCCGCCGTATCCCAGGCGGCGTCCGGCCCTGCTGCAGGAAAGACAAGGGATAAGTGCCAGGTCGATCTCTTCTGGAGCAATCTTTTCACATGTATCAACCGGCTCCAGAATGTCATATTTTCCAGGAACCAGGTCATCTAAAGAATGGATCTCATATACTTCCATGATCCCCTTGGCGATACATTTTGGCACGCCCACCCGTTTTCCTCTCTTCAAAATATCTTCCAGAATAGGTTTGGTGTTGATCTCCTCTTTTGTACCTACAAAGCAGAAGATGACAGCTGCATTCTGATAAATATCCCAGGAGCGGATATTCTCAAAAATGGCAGTATCGCTGGAAATGCAGGTATCATGGTCCAGAGAGTTTCGTTTTTCTTTTATGATTTTGCGAAGTAGTGTTTTTTCTATCATATTCAATAAATAACCTTTAAACGTCTTTTATGGGGGTTTCAGTCGTGGATCTTCTTTAAATAAGGGATCAGTGTTAAAGCGGCTTCTCCCGTGAAAAAACCGCTGATCAGACCGGCGATCAGCAGAAAGGGAAAATACCACAGGATCTGGGGGGTAGCAGTAAGGAAGATGGCAATGGAAATCTGGCCTATATTGTGGAAGACTGCCCCTATCATGCTTAAAAGCCACAATCTTTTTAAAGGAAACAGCGGGAACAGCAGACCGCAGGCAACAAAACACAAAAGTCCGCCGCACAGGCTGTAGGGAAGACTCATCATCCGACCGCTGGCAAAAGCTGCCAGAATCACCCGGGCCAACAGAACCAGCAGGGCACTTTTTCGGTCATAAAGATAAAAAACAGTCAGAGTGACTATATTAGCCAGTCCTAATTTGATCCCGGGAACAGAAGTCAAAGGAGGAAAGAAAGATTCCATAATAGACAGTACCAGTGCTACGGCGGTCAGAAGAGCCAGCCATGTAAGCCGGTACACATTCTTTCGCCCCCTCATCGTCCTGTCACCGCATCCAGCGAAACATCGGTATCAGAGGAAGCGCCGGGAGATGAAATAAAACGGATGCTCAACTTGTGAGGCAGACATACAATGGGTTCCGGTCCATGGGAACGGATCCCCTGATTGACGCAGATCTGATCCCGGCAGTCAGCTTTGATCACGCCGATCCCATCAGGAGAGATCTGGATTGTATTCTGTTCTCCCGGCTCGCCTAATGTAAATGTTTCTGTTTCTTTAACTGATTTTAGGTCCACAGTGCGAATCTCCTTTCCCTGATAGGTAATAACAGCCGTAAAACTGCTGCTTTCCTTCTTGCGCAGATACATCCACAAAGTAAAAAAAACGGCACAGAGCAAAAAAATGAGGGCTGTAAGAAGGATTTTTTTATAAGAATGTTTTTTTCCCATTATTGTACTACCTCTACAGTTCCTCCGTTTGTGATGCGGCAATGGTCCGCCAGACCGGCGGTGACGATCACTGTTCCATCTGTTTTCATCATCACGGCATCAAATTCAGACCGATGCTCTTTCCAGAATTCAGAAGCTTTTTCCGGTCCCATAATAAAAAGAGAAGTGGAAAGGGCATCTGCCAATGTGCCGTCATCGCTGATGATTGTGACAGAGATCAGCCCGTTGTCAGCCGGATATCCGGTGCTCGGGTCAATGATATGATGATAACGGGTTCCGTTTTCTTCAAAATAACGCTGGTATCCCCCGGATGTAATCACTGCCTGGTCAGCTACTTCCACAATAGCAAACATGGAATTGGTATCATTGGGATCCTGTATTCCAACCCGCCAAAGGCTTCCGTCCGGTTTATGCCCCAGTGCCTGAACGTTTCCCCCCAGAGAAATGATACCGCTTGAAACTCCGTTTTCCCGGAAGATATCCATAACACGGGAGGAAGTAAAACCTTTTGCAATCCCTCCAAGATCAAGAGAAACATTTTCAGGCAGTGAAACAGAATCATCACGGATGGTTACCTGACGGTAATCCACAGCTGATAAAAGGGTGCGCAGCTCATCATCAGATGGGATGCGGTAATTCTTGGTGGTAAACCCCCAGGCTTCCATAACCGGTTCAATGGTGCAGTCAAAAACTCCGTCAGTCATACGGGAAAGTTCCAGAGATCGGGACAGCAGTTCCTTTACATCTGGCGAAACGGTTCCCTGCTTTTTTTTATTAATAGGGAAGATCTCTCCGTTTTCGCTGGAAATGGAAAGCAGATTGTCCAGACGCCGGATCTCCCCGCAGGCCTGATCCAAAGCTTCCTGTGCCCCTGATCCATAGGCAGTCAGCTCCATAACGGTATCCATGGCATACAGCTCACAGGAACGGCTTTCATCCGGGGAAATGTTATCTGCTGAAATAGTTTTATTTTCCCCAAAAGAAGCCGTATCAGATGGAAAAGACCCGGCGTTCTGCCCGGAACAGCCGGTGCAAAGAGTGAGAACTATTAAAACGGCTGAGACACTTAATTTTCTTTTTTTCATGATCACGGTGTATACCTCTGTAAATTCCTACTTTTGTCAGTCACATATTAGCATTGCAAATGGACACTTGTCAACAAGCCATAAAGTTACAATCCGACGCAAAAAGCTAAAATGACGGAAAATCACGTAATGGATATTGATTTATTTTGTCAATAGACTGCTAATGAGAAAAAATAAGCAATAAGAATACTGGCAGGGGGCGTATTAACGTTGACTTGCATTAAGAAAAAGTTTATGTTTTTGTAAGAGTTAGGAAAAACTAACAACTGCAGATAACATTTTTGCAATGGTTTTATGATGGTTTATCTGCAAGAAAAACGGAGGTAGATATGAAGAAGAATATCACGAAAAAAGCAGCGGTATTCCTGTTATCAGCAATGGTGGCAGCACAGTCCGGACTTTCCGTACAGGCGGCAGCACTGACAGAAGGAAACTGGGAGCAGACGGATAAAGGATGGAAATTTTTAAACCGCGACCGTCAGCCATATACGGGCTGGATCCGCACAGCATCAGGCTGGTATTATCTGAGTGCAGAAGACGGAAGTCTGGTAACCGGATGGAAAAATATCAATGGTCTGGATTATTATTTTACACCTGCAAGTGAAGGCATTGAAGGTCAGATGAAGGTGGGCTGGTATCAGTCTCCTCAGGGCGACTGGTATTTCTTTGACAATTCCATTGATACCCATGAAGAAGGAAGTGCTGTCAGCGGATGGAACTGGATCGATGGTTATTGCTATTATTTCTTCAGGACAGAAGCAGGAAAAGGGGCCAAAATGGCAGCCAATACCATTACTCCCGACGGATATAAGGTAAATGCTGACGGACAGTGGGTAAATGAGGACGGAACAGCACAGTATCGTCAGTCCGGCGGATACAGAACGAAGGCAGTATCCCGCAGCACAACGGTTACATCTAAGAGTTCAGGTTCCGGCACAAGCTCCGATTCTGACAGCGATTCGGATCACACAACCCCGGTTACACCGGTCACACCGGATACTCCGGAGGTGAAAGAAGAGTACCAGTATCTGTTAATGAACATCCCTTACGCTGATTTCTATGCCGGTGAGGTAAAAGGCAATGAGGAGGATGTGGATTTTGTTTCTTCTGCAACTCTCAATAAACCAAGATCCAAAAATATGGTTGCCGGTTCTTATCATGTAAATGAAGACGGAAGTACCATAGATGGGGTCACCTTCCCTGTAAGAATAAAGAAGGGAACGGATCTTTCTGCTTTTAAGAAGGTGACAGACAGTGATTCTGTAGAGATCACAGTTACAAACCGTGGACAGACAACGACTTCAATTTATGCAGGAAAAGATGCCTTATTTGAGAATGAAGACTTTGCTTATTATGAACTGAGCGAGATCCCTGCTTATTATAAAGAGTTAACGATTTTGGGCAATGTACTGTCCTTCAGTGAGGTAAAAGGAAATACTCAAAATATAAACGGTGTCAGCGCAGCTGTATCCACAACCAGCAAGTATGGCGATTATCAGCTGTCCATGACCGGACTTCCGGAGTCCTTATCCTCTTCCGGTACCACGGTATATGGTGTAGTTCTCCATACAAAAGAAGGAACAGACTATGGTATGCGTCATCTGGAAAATATCTGGTTAAGGACAAGTATTGCCTGGGCAAGCGGCTTTACAGAAACCAGTCATGGCAGTCAGCTGTCATCAACGCACTATGAATCCATGATGGGCAAAAATATTACCGGTGTTACCTACTATACCAGCGAAGGCATGATGGAGATTTTGTTTGAAGAATCTGTATATGTGCCGGTGAAGTTTGCACAGGAGATTGCCGTGGCAGAGGGTGCTAAGGTTGAAGACAGTGCAGCATCGGTTACAGGACTGGATGAACTGCCGGCTGATTTCGAGGCAGTTTATACGGTTGACGGTCAGGAAAATACAGATGTTACCTTTGAAGTAAAGGACGGAAAGCTTACATGGACAGGCAGTCCGCTGGCAGGTAAGTACAACTTGACGATCCGGGATCATTCCGGAAAATATGCACCGGTAAGCGTATCCTTTATCCTGAGTACAGAAACAAGCCCGGTAGAGGTTAAAGCAAAGGGTGATGACGGCGAGTATGAACTTGCAAAAACAAATGAACAGATTACAGATACTCAGGTAAAGGCTTATGTAAAATCTGTTACCGGAGTAAAAGTCGGAGAAACTGTTTATGCTGCAACAGGAAGAGGTTCTGTACAGATTGTTAAAGAAGACGGAACCCTTGATATGTCTGCAAAAGTAAATGGAAGCTATATTTTTGAAAGCAATGTTCCAACTGCCATTACGATTTTAGCAGACGGTTACCCGGATGTAGCCGGAACGGTAACGGCTTCCACCCGTTATCAGTATGTGCTGATGAACATCCCTTATTCTGCGTTCTATGCAAATGAACTGGAAAGTAATGAAAGTACAGTAGATGTTGTTTCTTCTGCAACAAAGAAAAAACCTTTAAGTAAGGATTACACAGCAGGTACATACCATACAAAGGCAGACGGCAGTGTAATCAGCGGTGTTACCTATCCGGTTAAGATTGATGAGAAAGTACTTGAAGGTCTGACCAAAGCAGATAGCGAGGATGCTCTTTACAGTAATGTGGATTATGCCTACTATGTACTGGATAAGACTCCTTCTTATTATAAGGTGGCAAAAGCAGAGGACAATAAGATTGCTGCATTTTCAAAGTCTCAGACAGCATTGGAAACAAAAGAATACACGTCCGATGCCAATATCAGCACTGCCAAGCTGTCAGGTAACCATATCATGCATGGTGACTATGAGCTGCGCTTTACGGATCTTCCAAAAGAGTGTATCTTAAGAAATACGGATACAGTTGTATACGGTGCAGTTCTTCATACTACTTCAGATGATAATAATAGCAAAGATTACGGTTTGCGTTATCAGGAAAATATTTTTCATCATAAAAACGAGAACTTCGAGATTGCATGGGCTACCGGAAACGGTGATGGTTTCCTGACAACCGTTAAGGGCGCAAAGCTTTCCTATGAAGCTTATGAAGATATCATGGGACGCAGCTTAACAGGTCTTACCGTATACACAGATCAGGGAACGGTTGAGATTACCTTTACACATAAGAAATATGTACCCCTTAAATCTGCTGAAAATAAGGTAAACGTAACGGCACCAGAACTGGATGCAACCGAAACAGTATATAACGTTGAAAAACTTCTTTTCGGTAACTACAAGGTTACCGTGACCGATTCGGATGATAATGCAGTGGAAGGCTTTACGGTAGATACCGAAAATAATAAGGTTACCTGGGATGAAAATGTGAACGCAGGAGACTATAAGCTGGTATTTACTGACGAAACCGGTAAATATGCACCGGTAACCGCTTCCTTCACCATCAAGGCAAGTTCTGTATATGTAATGATGAACATTCCTTATAATGAATTCTATAAGGCTGAGTTATCAGATGCAGATAATAAAGTGGATGCAGTGACTTCCGCAACACATAAAAAGGCAGTAAATAAGACATTTGTATCCGGCTCTTATCATACCGGTACTACAGAAGGAAAAAATGTTAAAATTCAGGGTGTGAC
>CAVIPV010000040.1:0-18677 GCA_963644495.1 Prevotella sp.
CCACAATGTTATGCATCTGGGCAATAGGGATCAGCTCCTGATCCATCTCCTCTGCCTTTTCTTCCACAAATTCGCAGATAAAGTTCTTCTCCGCCCTTGAAAATGTGATCATGGCTCTTTCTGCTGACTTACTGATAGCAGCAAGTACCTTTTTCACATTGAAATCTTCTTTTGTGCCATCTTTTTTTACAACTTTTATCTTACTGCAGTCCATTCCGTCACCTTTCCTCTATATGTTTATATTCATATACTATATATTGTATTTTATTTATCATTTATATACTATATATGATTTCGCGCATATGTTATCGTACCATGCCACTGCCTGTCCGTCAAGACCTGCTCTTTCCACGGCAAACGCATGCGTAAATAAATTATGAATATCCCCCCTTCTGATAAAATTAAAAGAAAAGGGGAGATGGGAAAACAGCACACAGAATGTTAACACTATACAAGTTCTTTCTTCTTTCTTTCTGCAAACTCCTTCTTCATTTTTCCAAGAAGTTCTGGCTTTTCCAGAATGTCCATACATGTTCCAGCCAAAATTTCTGAACCTGACCGCAATGCTTCATATGCTTTTTCTGTTTTTCCAGCATCCAAATACTCTTTTGAATGCGCAGCAGTTCCTTCTGGTACAAAGGCTGTCCGAATGCAGCATCCTGGCACATGATACATTACATTTCCAAAATCGGTAGAACCTGTTTTTTCCCTTGGTCCTGCAATTTGCGCAGCATGGAACTGATGCGCATTTTCCATAATCAGATCATTCAATGTTACACACGGTATTTTTGCCATAAACGGATAACTGCGTTCTATATCACAAGTTGTTCCGGTCATAAGACAGGAGCCTTTGATAATATCATAAAACCGCGGAACAATTACCCGTTCCAGATAATCCGTACTATAGGAACGAAGCGTATATTCTGCCCTTGTTCTTCCCGGAACAATATTGGATGGTCCGCCTGCATCCAGCACAGTATAATGCATGCGGGAATCTTCCAGCACATGCTCTCGTAAAAATTCTATTCCCTGAAAGGAAAGAAGCGCTGCGTCAAATGCACTCTTTCCCTTTTCCGGACTCATTGCTGCATGACTCTCTACTCCATGGAAATCTACATAGAAGCATTCCAGAGCCATACAGCGAAGATCTACACAGGTAGCAGGTGCCGCATGCATCATAAGAGCAACATCAATATCCTGAAAGCATCCTCTTTCCTGCATGAGGATCTTGCCTCCTATGGTTTCTTCTGCAGGTGTACCATATATGACAATCCTATAAGACTGTTCTTTACAACAGTCCCGGAGAGCCAGAGCCGCACCTATGACGGACGGTCCCTGCATATGGTGGCCGCAGGCATGTCCAATGCCTTTTAACGCATCATATTCAGCCAGAAAGCCAAAAGAAGGGCCGCCCTCTCCCTGATCGTACACAGCGCGGAAAGCCGTTGGCAAATCCGCTATCCCTCGTTCTACCTGAAATCCCTGCTTTTCCAGATAATCTTCCAGGATTTCGCTGGACTGAAATTCTTCCATTCCAGGTTCTGCCAAATCATAAATTTTATCTGACATAGAAATCAGATCTGGCAAATATGTATCTAATGCTGTTTTTATTGCTTCTTTTTTCATGATTTTCCCCTTTCTGATCTGAAATTTACTCAAATTCCCGCTCCAGTTGATTCAGAGTTTCTGTCCACCTATTTTCAAGTTCCAGGCATCGCTCTGTAATCTGTTTTAAAAGCAGTTGTATTTCGGCGATAGACGCCTGGCATTCTTTTATTCTTTTCAGTTTTTTATCATGGGTATCTTCTATGGTATGCCACCAATATACTCCAGGTCCCGGCGCATCGGATATTTTATGCTCTTTTGCGGCTTCATAGCGCGGATTGATGTGATAGGGAATTTCTGCTCCCCAGAAAGACTGATCTGCACCTCGGCCAATCCGTCCAATCTGCAGATCTGCCTCATGATCTGCCAGTTCCGTCTGTTTTTTTATTTCTGTATCCAGTTTTGTCTCAAAATCAGCATACAGAATACTTCCCGTTTTCTGCATCTTTTCCCATTTTCTGATCAACCGCTCCCCTTCTGGTCTGGAAATTGCCAGCACGGGCAGTTTTAGCTGAAAAAGGAAAGTATCCATATCCGGAGTTCCCCAAATAGGACTAACTGTATCTTCATGAATCACAGTCTCATTTGAGGTCCATATCTGCCCCCATCCTGCCGCACCGTATTGTTCCAATAATTTTGCATAACGTTCGTCATAGCCAAATCCTAATACCAGCTTACCGGAAACGTTTTCTAAAAATTCCCTTCTTTCAATCAGGGATTCCCCCTCACAGGTTCCCCGGTAAGCTTATCAAAGGAGCTCAGATATTGCAGATGTTTTTTTAATCGTTCCTTTTCATTCATACAGCGCACCTCCTCATTTAATAGCCAATCGCAATAGCCCCAAGCATGAAGATACATCCAAAAATCGTCCAGAGTACAAACAGCGGCAGCATAAATTTCAGCCATTTTGCATACGGAATCTTAGACACTACCAGATATCCCATCAATGCAGAAGAGGTCGGTAAAACAGAGTTGGAAAAACCATCACCCAGCTGAAATGCCAAAACAGCAGTCTGTCTGGTTATGCCAATCAGATCCGCAACCGGAACCATTAAAGGCATGGTAACCGCCGCCTGCCCGGTTCCGGAAGTAATCACACAGTTGATCAGGGACTGCGCCAAAAACATTCCAACCGCTTTTAAGGACTGTGGCATGGTATTTACCAGACTGGCAATTGCATGAACGATCGTATCCAGAATCATGGCATCCGAAAGTGCCATCTCAACACCACGGGCAATTCCCACGATCAGCGCGCCGACTACAATGCCTTTTGCTCCTGCACCGAACGTTGTGGCAATTTTATTGGGACTGTAATGATTTATGAATCCGCATACTACGCCCATGGTAATAAAGATTGCAGACATTTCTTCAAAATACCAGTCCAGCTTGCTTAATCCATAGATCAAAAATGCAAATCCTGCTGCAATCACAAGCAGAGTCATGCCATAAACCATCGTCATTGGTTCGTCTTTCTCATCAAACACAAATTCGTTATCTTCTGTCTCTCCATAAATAATGCTTTTGGAAGGATCCGCCTTCACACGTCTTGCATACCACGTAATATACACAGTATTAATTACAAGAAGAATGCCAAGAATCACCAGGCGGTATCCCATACCGGAGAACATTGGGATTTCCGCAATATCCTGTGCAACACCTACATTGAACGGATTCAAAACACCTGATGTAAAACCAGACGCCGCACCCATTGCAATCATCGCTGTACCGGTTACTTTATCAAGCCCCAAAGAAGCCGCCAGTGCAATACCAATAGGTACAAAGATCATAACCTCTGTAGACATTCCCATCGTTGCTCCAAAAACAGAAAATAATAACAGAAATGCAGGAATAACCAGAAATTCTCTTCCCCGGAAAGCTTTTGACATTTTTTTGCATAATACAGTCAGAACTCCCGTCGAAGTAATAATTTCAAAAGAACCGCCAATAATCAAAATAAATGTCACAGTACTTGCCGCTTTTACTATAGCCCGGTAAATCAGCGATGGAATGGAAAAAAAACTGACCGGAGATGATTCTATATAATGAAAGCTTCCTGCTTCTACCAGCGTTCTTCCCGTAGCCTCATCCGCATACCGTGTATACTCTCCCGCCGGTACAATATAAGTTGCCGCAACCGCGATCAGAATCAATACCACCAGAATCACAAACGTATGCGGCGCTGTAAATGTTCTTTTTACCTTTGCGTTTTTCATAGCTCATTTCCTTTCTCTGTTTCATAAATATTTTGTTTCTCATTTATTTTCAACACAGGCAGTGCTGACACAGATATACAAAAAACGGAAGTGTGAAAATCATGATTATCGTGTTCTGCATCACCGCCGATGCCGCCAGACGCGGACAACACTGATACTCCTGTCCCATGATCACATTCAGTGATGCTGATGGCATTGCGCTCAGAATAACTGCCGCTGCTGCCATTTCATAGGGAACATTCCATAATTTCATGCACGCAAACACAATTCCGGGAAAAATAATCATGCGGATGATACTGACACCATAAGATGTTCTGTCAGCCAGAACCTTTTTTAAGTCCATATCCGCAATTTCCGCACCAATAACCAGCATGGATACCGGCATCATACAATCCCCCAGAAGATTTAGTGTTTCCGTACACACTGCCGGGAATCTCCAGGGAACTATATAAAGCACCATAGCAGCTGCTGACACCCAAAGCATGGGATTTTTTAATAATTTTCCTAACATATTTTCATTCGTTTTTTCTTTCTGTATCAGATAAAGTCCATATGAAAAATACAAACTGTCAAATACACAGTTATAAACGGCTCCGTACAGAGTTCCGGTTCCGCCAAGAACCTGTCCCAGGATCGGCATTCCTATAAATCCGGTATTTGCGAAGGCGATCAGCAAGGTGAACATTGCTTTTTTCCGCTGTTCAAAGCCGCCCAGTTTTCCTATGAATGCACCCGCTGCAAAAGAGAATATGTAATATAAATAAGCAATCAGCACAATGCCCCCGGTTCCTTTCAGATACTCCACTCCAAATGCCTGTTGTGAAGATGCCAGCATACTGGCAGGAAGCATCAGGTTTACCAAAACCATAGAAAGTTTTTCTTTGGCTGTTTCATCCATAAGTCTTGTCTTTTTTGCAGCAAAACCAGCCGTTATCAGCAAAATGATTTTTATTGTCAGATTGAACACAAGCCTCATGTTTTATTTCTCCCTACTTCCGGACTACAGTCTCATCAGCTGCTTCAGGCCTTCCTGCCAGCACATATCCCATATTTGCGCCACTGATTTCCTGAAGCTTTTTTATTGATTCCTCACTGTAAAACGCGCTGTGGGGCGTAAGGATCACATTTTCCCTGTGCAAAAGCCCACATTTTTTCAGATCAGGTTCCTCACTTTCCAGCACATCCAGTCCTGCTGCCCGGATGCTTCCGCTGTCCAGCGCACGGATCAGTGCTTTTTCATCCACGCTTCCGCCACGTCCAACATTAATAAACATGGGAGTTTTTCCTGATTTTTTCATCTGGTCAAATGCTTCTCTGCCAAAAAAATGCCGGTTATCCGCAGTAAGGTTCATATGGTTTGTAATAATGTCAGATGAGCCAAACGCTTCCTCTGCTGATACAAAAGCTGCCCCCAGTTTTTTTGCATATTCTACGTTTTCCCGACAGCCTGCCGCAAAAGGATCTACCACCAGCACCTTCATTCCATACGCAGAAGCAATTGCCGCAACCCGTCTTCCAATCCGGCCAAATCCAAAAACCGCAATGGTCTGGCTGCTGAGATTTTTCCCTCCGGGTATCGCCTGATAGTTCCACTCGTAATTGCGTTCTACCCGTTCTGTATAAAATTTGAGATTTCGATTTAACGCACCGATCAACGAGAAAGTATGTTCTGCCACTTCTTCCGTGCAATATTCCCGAATGTGGCACACGGTCACACCATATTTTCCTGCTGCCTTTACGTCAATATTTGAATAACCGGCTCCGCTTACGGAAATGCATTTGAGCTGACTGCACTTTTTTAAAATTTTCTCGGGGATTTCCAAAAAACCGGTAATCAGTCCATCTGCTTCCTGCAAAAGTTCCACCAATGCTGTTTCATCCGTATACGGATGGATTTCGCACTTGACGCTGGTTCCATATGCCTGGTTCATGCTTCTGATCGTGGGTTCATAACTTTTTTCCAAAACATTTTTATAATCGCAGATCACTACTTTCATATCAGCACGCCTTCTTTTCTCCTTCCGCCCTGCTTCCCGACTCCAAAATTTCCCGGATCGCGATCAGGACTACATCCATCTCCTGTTCTGTTCCTATTGTAATTCTCAAGTACTTTGCAAGCCGTTCATCCGCAAAATGCCTTGTTAAGATCCCCTCTTTTTTTAGTTCTCGACAAAGGATTTCGGAATCAATACTGTTGTGATAACAGAACACAAAATTTGCCTTTGACGGAATCACCTGAAATCCAAGCTGTTCCAGTTTTTCTGTGAATTTGGCACGATTCTTTACCACCCGGCTCACACACTGTTTTAAATATTCCTCATCCTTCACGGCTGCAATCCCGGCGGCCATTGTGACAGAATTTAAGTTGAAAGGATTAAAGGAGAATTTTATCTTATTCATATCTTCTATAATTTCTCTGCTGGCAACCGCGAATCCGATATGCGCTCCTGCCATATTGCGGGATTTGGAAAAGGTACGCACAACTACAAGATTCGGATATTTTACCGCAAGCGGAAGACAACTCTCTTCTGCGTAATCCACATATGCCTCATCAATGATCACCATTCGGTTTGGATCCGCTTTTACCAACCGTTCAATATCTGCCACTGGCACCATCAGTCCGGTTGGATTATTCGGGTTTGCAAAAATAATATCTCCGTCCAGTTCCATATAGTCATTGATATCGATGGAAAAGTCTTCTTTAACCGGGATTTCTTCCATATCGAGGCCATATGCTTTGGCGTATGTACGATAAAACCCATAGGTAATATCCGGAAAATAAATTTTCATCCCACGCCGGAAGAAACTCATGAGTACAAAACTAAGAACCTCATCTGCGCCATTTCCCACAAATACTTCTTCTTCCGTAATGCCATATACATCTGCAACCGCCTGACGGAATTCGTGACAATGAGGATCCGAATAATAGCTCATATTCCAGATCTCACTTTTTGAAATTGCCTCAAACACGTTCGGAGAAGGCGGAACAGACGTTTCGTTTGCGTTAAGTTTGATATACGGCTTATCCTTTGGCTGTTCTCCCGGAACATACGGTTCCATTTCCTTATATTCATCTACCAGAAAAATGCTCATTTTTTGTCCTCCTATTATGAAATGATCCAGTCTATCCTCTGTATAACGGAAAGGTCATACAATGTGGTCCGCCTCCCGCTTTCAGAATTTCTGTTATATCCAGTTCTATTACATCCATTCCTTTCGCAGCCAGTTGTTCATTTACCCGTTCATTTCGTTTCAGCGATATGACTCGTCTATTTCCCAATGCCTGAAGATTGCAGCCATGCAGAAAAATTGCCTCTTCTGGAACATCAATTATCTCAACATCCCGTTTCGTAAGCATACGCTTAAAATCTTCCGGAAGACCGCTCTTATAGGAAACCGCAAGATGTTCATCCACCAGATTAAAACACATATCCAGATGAAGATATTCACGTTTCAGCAAAACACCCGTCACCTCATAACCCAGCGGTTCCAGGATCGATCTGAGTTCGCGCAGCCCTGTTTCATTTGTACGATCCGCCATTCCTACCGCGATCCAGTGATCGTTCATAAACATAAAGTCGCCTCCTTCAAAAAGGCCCTCCTTTACTTCTCCGATCATAGGGATTCCCAGTTTTTCCATACAAGTTTTATAATCTACATGCTCCTTGTAACGCATATCCAGCTTAAATCTTCCCAAAATGTAGCCCTCTCTGACACAGCCGCCAAAATCTCTGGCAAATACTGCATTAGGGCGTTCCTCATCCGGTTCCAAAAATTCTACAGAAACACCCGCTTTCTCGTAAGCATCTACCAACATCTGATGTTCCTGAAGCATCCTGTCCGTATCCATTTTGGTATTTTTCCATAGCTTGGCAATTTCATTGATGGGTGCAGGCTTTAAAAACTGCGGTTTTGAGACGAGTACCTTTTTCAAAGAATCTGTTCCATTTTTTACAAACATCGTTCTGACCTCCTCATTTGGACTACAAAAATTTCTCAATGGTCTTTTGAAGCAATTTGGGCAGTACTTCAAAACTGTATGGCATGTATAACCGTTCCGTCCATTTATGCGCGTCTTTTCCATAGACACCAAAGTTGACCGCCGGAATCCCAAGATTTTTCATCGTGGATAATGGAAGAGGATAAAGCTGATCCATCTGCGGAAAATTTGCTTTCAAACACGTAATCGAGTTTTCAGAATCATCAATTGCAAGATAACTGCTGTCGGAAAGACTTGGGAAAAAGTGACACAGTTCATAGTGAACACTGCATTCTTTTTCAATCTCCGCTGCTGTTTCCCGTATTTTTTCCAAAACCATCGCATCCTCATCCCGCTCTTTACGAAGCGTATTATGAGGACAATATGGCGCTCCGAAATACAACACAATAACCGGATGATAAATTCCTGACTTCTCCAGCAAAAAACGGATGATGGAGATCGGTATCTCTCGCTTGTCTGTATTTTTTTCTATTAATTCCTTCGTTTTTTTCCACAAAAGTGTTTCCATACCCTCGCACTTCTTGGAGGCCGTTTCATAAAGAGACTGATATGTCATAAATTCCCATGTATTTTCAATTGGCGTATACTGCTTCCCGGATAAAGTGCAGAATCTGCGATATCTCTCATTCATTCTTTCCATCGAAGCCTTTACGGCATTCCAGGCTGCATCTGAAAACTTTTCTACTACTTCCTCTATCTCCGCCTTGTGAACAAAATAGTTAAAATATACAAAAGCTTCCTTTGCGGTCTGCACATTGTACCAGCCCTTCAGATCTTTCAATTTCAGCGCCACTGGCGGCAGTGAATACTCTCCCTGGTACTCATCACAAAACTCTGTGTTATAACTGATTTCAGCGGCAAGATCTGCCGCAATGAGTGTGGGGTCATATCCCTCAAAGCACTGTCCCACATGGGTTTCCTGCCCCTGAATAAAGAAGCACGGCAGAAGTTTTCCTCCAACACCTGTATAGATATAACGATTCGTATCTCCCGGATACATCGGGCAAATGTAATCATTATTTACTGCCAGAACATAGTGTAACTGATATTCCTTTCGAAAAGTTTCGATCATCTCAATACCCTCAATAATCCCTGTATGCAGGTTTTCTTCAACCGGGTTGAATGACAACAGAATATTTCCTGAAAAATCGCTGATATGTTCCGCAATGTGTCTGACAAGAACCAGAAATACTGCGTCACCGCTTTTCATATCACAGGCACCTCTTCCGAACAGATAATCACCTGATTCCAAATCTTTGCGCACCTCATCGGATAGTTCAAGTTCACCCATCACTTGTTTCAGACGCTCACAGTCAAATGCATACTGCTGCAGAGTACCGTAATCTTCCACTCCAACAGTATCTGTATGTCCGTGAAAAATGATCGTATTCGGATTGATCTCTTTTTCTCCGCGAAGAAGTGCAAACACATTTCTTCTCTCAAGGGTATCATTTTTCAGTTTCTGAATGACTACAAGTTCTGGATGCTTTTTAAAATATGGAATATTACGCAAATACTTTTCTATAAAAATTCCAATTTCTTTTTCTCCAGTGGTTGAATTCACACTTGGAACAGCAACCATCTCTTTCGTGAGTTTTAATATTTCTTCTTTCATATGGCGCTCCTTTCCTTCTGCTTTACCAATAAAAAAGAGGCCTACAGAATTTTTTCTGTAAGCCTCTTCGCTTTTATGTCATTATTTATACCAGTATCCCCTTTTCCATTCAATGGATGAAAAACAAAATTTCTTTTTATTTTTTGTATTTTTTACAATTTTATGATATAATTCGCCTATCAAAAAAAAAATGGGAGGGATCCTCATATGCTGGATGTTGCATCTCTTGGAACATTTGATTTTTTCAAAAGTTTTCAGCTCGCCGCCGGTCATGCAGGACTGCATAGAACTATCTCCAACGTTGTTATTCTGGATTATGAAGGAATCGATGGTGACTTCCGTGGTTTCCATGAGGGAGACTTTGTAATTACCAATATGATGTTCGCAAAAAACCATCCGGAACGAATTTTTCCTGCTTTTAAAGCGCTTATCAATATCGGCGTATCTGCATTTGCTGTCAAGACAGTATTTTTTGCAGATCTTCCGGCCGATGTAATAAAACTTTCCAATCAGCTTCAGGTTCCTGTCTTTTTCTTTCATGATATTTACATTGAGGATGTTATTCTAAGCATTACTGATCACCTGCGATCCTCTGCCAATTACAGTTATTACGAGTCCATTATTGATTCGTTCCTTACAGAGCCATCCCACAATGCCGGGATCAAAGAACTGCTCCTTTCTCTTCTCCCAGATGACGAGCCTTTTTCAAGCCGGAAAACTGTAAGTGCACTGTATCTGCTTTTTCAAAATGAGATCGATGAATTTTCAATGCAGCGAAATTTAAACAAACTTATCCTGCAGGCAAAACACATGAAAACCGCTGCAGATCTCCATATTCTGAAATACAAAAAGGGATTTTTGTTTTTATGTTTTCATCCAGAACTCCCCAATTCGGCGGCATCATCCCAGGATACCACAGCACTGTGGCATAAGATCATAAAAGAGCTGGGGTTGTCTTCCTGTATTGCCGGGATCAGTGACAAAACGCTCATGCTCTCCAAAATTGATGTTGCTATTGAACGCAGCATAGAAGCCTGTAAAAATGCGCAGATCAACGGGCAGTCATCGCTTTCCTATACAAACCTTGGTCTTTCCTGTCTCTTCTCATGCATTGTGAAAGACCGCACTGCTTATGAATTTCTCTCAGAAAAACTGGAACTCATAGAATCCTCAAGCAGCAGGCACAAAGCTCTGTTTGATACCATGAATGTACTTTGTACCCACAACTTTGACATTGATGCGGCAGCCCTGTCGCTCTACCAGCATCCAAACACAATACGCTACCGTATTGCGAAATTAAAAGAATTACTCTCCATTGATAATGACTGGGAATTTGAAATGTTATGTATGCTGCTCTGTCATATTACACATTAAACCGTGAGTTTGCTCCTGTTTCCAAAGTTTTCCTTCTTTCTTTGATAATAGTTCCTGCTTCTTGAAAATACTATCGAGGCAAGATATAATGTAATGAGCGAAGAAAAAACAAGCGGCTGCGCAGCAGACATTTGTTGCCTGGCATGTCGAGGAGGCGCCAGTGGCGCGTCCGCTGACTTTTACGAGCCATTAACGAACAAACCGCCTGCGTAAGCAGGCAGATAAGCGTGCCAGCGCGGGGTTTGTGAGTCTCTCTGGCTCACGGAAACAACATTCTTTTAAAGGAGAATTTAATGCTGATCACCCATCTGACCGCTGCCGCCTGCGCAGCTGCCGCCATCTGTCTTACCAGATCCGAATACGAAAAAAAGGCTTTATCCGTAGAAGAGACCACTCTTTACAGCAATAAAGTATCCAAAAAGCGGACTTTCATCTTTCTGTCCGATCTTCATGAAAATACCTTTGGACAGGAAAATAAACAGCTGCTCCAGGCCATTGACCAGATCCATCCAGATGCCATCTTAAACGGCGGCGATCTTATTGTTACAAAGGGGCCTCATGCAAAAACAGCTCATGCGCTTTCCCTGATCAAAGAATTGACCACCCGCTATCCCGTTTACTGTGCAGAAGGGAACCATGAAAACCGCATTGACTGGGAGCCGGAACACTATGGTGCAGAAGGAAAGCTTTACCGGAACGCCTTAAAGCAGGACGGGGCCATTTACCTGAAAAATGATTCCGCCATTTTTGATAAAGAAATACGTATTACCGGCTTAGATCTGAACAAAGATTTTTACCAAAAAGCCCTGATCCACCCGGTACCGTCTATGTCAGACCGCTATATAGAAGAAAAAGTTGGACCTGCAGACACGGATCATTTCCAGATCTTACTGGCCCACTCCCCTCTTTACTTTGCCAGTTATGCAGACTGGGGGGCAGATCTTGCCTTATCCGGACATTTTCACGGCGGGACCATCCGTCTTCCAGGACTTGGAGGTGTGATGACCCCACAGTATCAGTTTTTTCTTCCCTGGTGTGCCGGGATATTTGAAGACCAGGGACATTATATGGCAGTAAGCCGGGGCCTGGGGACCCATTCCATTAACATCCGCTTAAACAACCGGCCCCAGCTTTTGGTGCTGCATATCTGCCCACAGACTACAGGCAGTCCTCATACAACACCAGCCCTAAAGAAACTCTTATAAACTTATAAGCAGGATATATAAAATGGAAACCATAACCTACAAACTGGAGCATTTTGAAGGTCCTTTAGACCTGCTCCTTCATCTGATTGAGAAAAATAAAGTAGATATTTATGATATCCCCATTGTGGAGATCACCGCCCAGTATCTGGAATATGTGCGAAACATGGAACGGGAAGATTTAAACATTGTCAGCGAATTTCTTGTTATGGCCGCTACCCTTTTGGATATCAAGGCAAAAATGCTCCTTCCAAAAGAAGTAAACGAAGAAGGGGAAGAAGTAGACCCAAGAGCGGAACTGGTAGCCCGCCTGTTGGAATACAAGCGCTACAAGATCCTTGCAGAAGAGCTTGCGGACCGGGAAGAAAGCGCTGCCACCCATTTTTACAAAGCTTCTTCTCTTCCGCCGGAGGTAGCAAAATACCAGCCTCCTACTGACCTTGATGAACTTTTAGACGGACTTACCCTTGCAAAGCTGCAGCGTATCTTTGAGCAGGTCATGAAGCGCAAGGAGTATAAAACGGATCCTATCCGAAGCAAATTCGGCACCATCCACAGGGAGCCGGTAAGCCTGGAACAGAAGATCACCTCTGTTATGGATTATGCCAGAAGGACCCGCCGCTTCAGCTTCCGCCAGCTTCTTGAAAAACAGACAGATAAACTGGAGGTTGTGGTCACATTTCTGGCCGTCCTTGAATTAATGAAGATCGGCAAGATCCACCTCACCCAGGAAGAAACATTTGGGGAAATGGATATTGAGACCATAGAACCAGAAGGTCAGGAAGAAGACTTAAACTTAGAACAGGTAAGCGATTTGGAATAGTGGAGGACCAAAATTTGGAAGAATTAACCGTAGATAATATACCCGTAAAAAATGAAAAAGACCAGGAAGCAGTCATCGAAGCCGTCCTGTTCACCATGGGCGGCGCTGTGGAATTAAAACAGCTGGCTATTGCCATTGGTCAGGATAAGGAAACAGCTAAAGCAGCGGTAGAACGGCTGATGAAGCGGTATAAGACCGGCAAACACGGCATGGAGATCGTCCAGTTGGAAGACAGGTATCAGATGTGTACCCAGTCAAAATATTATTCCAACCTGATCCGCATTGCCTCTGCCCCCAAAAAGCAGGTGCTTTCTGACGTAGTGCTGGAAACCCTTTCTATTATCGCCTACCGCCAACCGGTGACCAAGCTGGAGATTGAAAAGATCCGGGGCGTTAAGTCCGACCATGCAGTAAACCGCCTGGTAGAATACAATCTGGTCTATGAAGCAGGCCGTTTAGATGCCCCCGGCCGCCCGGCTCTTTTTGCTACCACAGAAGAATTTATGCGCCGCTTTGGCATTGGCACTTTAAGTGATCTTCCAGATATGAACCCGGCAAAAGAGGATGAGATCCGAGCTGAGGTAGAAGAAGAGCTGAAATACAAATTAGAAGAAATGGGAAGTACGGACGCTACAGAAGAAGCCCAGGAACTGTTAGAAGCTGCTGTTACCAGAGAACAGGAAGAAAAAGGAGACTGATCATGATCACCTATGACCGCTTATGGGAAACCATGAAAAAACGGGGCATTTCCCAGTATCACCTGATCAAGCGTGAAAAATTCAGCGCTGGTCAGATCGCCAGACTGAAAAATAACCTGGCCGTTTCCACACAGACACTAGATACTTTGTGCAGGATTCTTTGCTGTCCCATTGAAGATATCGTAACCTATATTCCTGATAACGGAAAACCTTTGCCGAAGCTGAAACCAGAACAGGACCAGGCTACCAAAGAAAAGAAACTCCCCAGCCTTTATGCAAAAGCAAAAAAAGGCATAAAAATTTCCAAAAAATCCTCTAAAAAGGCTTCCAAAAACGATAAGGGGGATAAAAGCGACAAGGCCGAAAAAGGGGAAAAGAAAGCAAAAAAGAAAAATAAAGACAAAGATAAGGATAAAGATAAAAAAACGGGAGACTGACAGACACGTCAGCCTCCCTTTACAAATTTTGTAGGTGATTTTAAGGTGTATTTCTTAAATACAGAGCAGAAATGCTTATAATCGGAAAATCCCACTGCTTCTGAGATCTCACTGATCCGGTATTCTTTTGTATTTAACAGGGTAATGGCCTGCTGTACCCGGTATTTATTCAGAAAATCCAGAAAGGTCTGGCCTGTGATCTCCTTAAATTTCCTGCTTAAATAGCTGGCGCTGACTCCCATTTCTTCAGAAATAGACTCGATACTCAGTTTCTCCCCATACCGTGTCCGGATCGCTTCCAATATCTTCGAAACATACCCATTTTCCGAACGGTCCAGTTTCATATAATATTCCAGGTTCAGGTTTCCGCCTTCCAGTTCCGCCTGTTCCATGGCATATTCCACCTGGCGCACGCTGGTGATCTCTTCTCCCAGTTTTTTCATGATCTGGGCCAGCTTTTCCTCATCTACCGGCTTTAACAGATATTCGCAGACTCTGGCCTCAATGGCTCTTCTGGCATAGTCAAACTCTGCATAGCTGGTAAGAAGGACACTTTTAAACTTCACCTTTTCTGATGCCTTCTGTATCATTTCAATCCCATCCATAAAAGGCATGCAGATATCTGCGATCACCACATCCGGCTTATATTCCAAGATGCGCTCATAGCCTTCCTGTCCATTGGAAGCTTCTGCCACTACCACGCAGTCCATAGAAAGCCAGTCTATGGTAAATACAAGGCCTTTGCGGATCATGTCCTCATCTTCCACGATCATTACACGAAGCATTCTTTCATCCCCCTGTCCCCTTTTATATTCTCTCAGTCTCTTTCTGTACCTGATCTTTGGTTACCGCCGGAAGTGTCACCACCAAAGTAGTTCCATGTCCTTCCAGACTGCGTATCTCCACACCGTAAGGATGTCCATAAAGGAGCTGGATCCTGCGGTGTATGTTGTAAAGTCCGGAATGTTTTCCCGGCGCCTCTTTTTTCGTCATAAGAGCCCGCAGACTTTCAATCATGGTAGCGCTCATGCCCACGCCATCGTCCCTGCAGATCATGATCAGCTTATCCTCATGGATATATGCCTTTAATTCCACATGAAGATTTAACTGATTTCCAAAACCATATTTTACAGAATTTTCGATCATCGGCTGCAAAACCAGCTTTGGGATCAGGCACCGCATACATTCCGGCGCAATGTCGATCTTATATTCAAACCGGCTTCCAAACCGTTTTTCAAGAATAGACAGATAATTGTTTAAATGTCCCAGATCTTCTTCCAGTGTCACCTGCTCCCTGCTGCCATCCAGAATGTAACGCAGCAGATTGGAAAGGGAAAATACCATCCGTTCCGCTGTTGCCGGTTCCAGCTTGCACATATACCGGATATTTTCCAGCGTATTGTAAAGAAAATGGGGATTGAACTGGGATTCCAGCTGTTTGGTCTGGGCCAGCGCCAGAAGTTCTGTCATTTTCCGGTTATTTTCCATCTGTTCCTTCAGACTGGCAATGGTCTCATTATAGGCATCCCCGATCATTTTAAACTCATTATCCCGTTCAATGGCTCCTGTACGTTCCAGCTTTCCCTGTCTGGCAAGTTCCATTCCGTCTAACAGCTTGTACAGATCTTCTGTTTTTCGTTCTGTTACCTTTTTTGACTGGAATAATACCCAGGCCGTCATAATAAGCAGGGCCACTGCTACCAGTATACCGGCAAAGATCAAGGATGTAAGCACATTTTGCACATCTGACATTACATAAATGTAAAAACGGCCATTTTCCAGACTGCTTTCCGAAGTAAAATAGGTCTTCTGGTCCAGCCGCATATAGGAGCCTGCTTCTTTTAAAACCGACCGCGCCTGATTGCTGTCTGTGAGAAAAAGACTGTTGCTGCAAAAATAAGCCCAGCCATAACGGTCTGTCACTGCCACCTGCTCTCCTGATCTGGTAAGGGTCTTTAAAAGCCCGCTGCCTGGCACTGCCAGGATGATATAACGTCCATTTCCATCTTCTGCATCCACCCAATGCCCGAAAACAGCTGTGCTTGCCCCGCTGTCCCAGCCATTGATCAGACGAAAGGCCGTCTGTCCCGGTCTGGCATCCATAGCTGCATAGATCCCCCATTCCACTTCCTGTCTCTTATTAAGATAAGCCGGCAGCTTCTCTTTATTGGATAAAAGCAGTCTTCCTCTCTGGTCTACCAGATACAGCTCCGGCTCATATCCCGCCTGCTCAGAGATCCCATAAAAGATCTGAAAGATCTGGTTACGCTCTAATACATAACCAGGTCCTGACACTGCCTGGGGAAGATCTGATAACGTCTCGATCCCCTGTTCGCAGCTTTCTGCCACCTGCTGCACCCGGCCGGTCACATAGGAAAGGTATTCTTTATTGGCCCGCTCTCTTCCGTGAAGCAGAACTGCCATAAAAAGAACACCGCAGATAAAGGTGAACAGCACAGCCGGAAGAATGGCATACATGGCAAACATGCGCCATATCTCATCCTGGAAATAACGTTCCCGTTTCATTTTCCGGACACCTCCTGAAAAATTTTCGCAAACTGCTGCTGCCACTGCTCTTTCTTTTCATTGACCAGCGCCTCATCTGCCGTGATCATGTGGATCTCTTCTTTATCTGGAAGATAGGTCGCTGCTGCCACATCCTTTCGCACAGAACGGCGGTCTAAGCTGTCCGCGATCACAGTCTGGGCTGCTTTTCCTGTTACAAAATCCACATATTCCTCTGCCGCCTTTTTGTGTTTACTTCCCTTTACAATACACACTACATCAGGGGTGGAAATAACTCCCTCTTTCATATAGACCAGCTTAACAGGCGCGCCTTTTGATACATAACCGGCGCCACCTTCTTCAAAGGTAAGTCCGGCAATATACCGGCCTTCTGCTACTCCCTGATATACTTCTGACGAACTTTTTAAAAGAACCCCATCCAGGTTTTGGCAAAACTTTTCCACATAATCCCAGCCCTTTTCCGGGTCGCCGTCTCCCATGGCATAAAGCATGTTGATCAGGTGCTCACTGGCAGATGAAGAGGTAGACGGATCACACATGGCAATCTTCCCTTTTAACCGTTCATCTAACAGATCCTCATATCCTTCGATCTTCATTCCCCCAAGGAGATTGGTATTCACCATAAGAACACTGGGAATATCTGTAAACCGGGTCATATTTCCCTCTTTGTTTTTAAATTCTTCCCGGACTGAGTCCTCATTTTCACTGATATAAGACTCAAATATGTCCTTTCCGGCTCCTACTGTATACAAAGAACCTCCCCAGAACACATCGCAGACCGGTTCGTCTCCTTCTCTTGCCCATTTTAAAAGTTCACCGGTTCCTCCTGTTCGCACCTGCACCGAGATCCCCGTCTGGGCTTCAAATTCGGATACAATGGGATTGATAAAATCCAGAGGATGAGGACTGTATACAACCAGGCTGTCTGTATCCATTTCAGTGCCAACTGTCCCTCTCGCCCTGTTTTCCATAGAGCCAGCCCCGCTGCAGCCGGTAAGGCAGAGTGCCGCAGCCACTGCCAGCACTGTTCCCAGACACAACTTGTTTCTTTTTTTCTTCATATCTGTTATTTTGAGATCTGATCGATCAGATCCAGTTCTTCCTTCGTAAAGCTTGTATTTCTAATAATTCCTATATTGCTTAAGATCTGCTCCGGCTTGGATGCTCCGATCAGCACACTGGTCACATCATCGTCCTTTAACAGCCAGGAAAGTGCCATTTGAGGAAGGCTCTGTCCTCTCTCTTTTGCAAGGGCATCCAGCTTTTTGATCTTTTCAATCTTTTCCGGAGTAATATCTGCTGCATGGAGAAATCTTCCGTCCTTTGCCACACGGCTGTCAGCCGGGATGCCATTGATATACTTTTCAGATAACATTCCCTGTGCCAGTGGGCTGAAGCAGATCAGACCCATTCCAGCCTCATGAACATAATCCTTTAAGCCATTCTCTTCTACGGTCCTGTCAAAAATATTGTAACGATTCTGGTTGATGATAAGAGGTAAATGGATCTCCTTTGCGATCTCCAGGGCTTTCTTTGCATGTTCTCCGTCATAATTAGAGATGCCTGCATATAAAGCCTTTCCGGAGCGGACGATCTGATCCAGTGCTAAAATAGTCTCTTCCAGTGGTGTTTCCGGATCCATTCTGTGATGATAGAAAATATCTACATAATCTAACTGCATTCTCTTTAAGGATTCATCCAGGCTGGCGATCAGGTACTTTCTGGATCCCCAGTTTCCATAAGGGCCGTCCCACATGTCATATCCGGCTTTTGTACTGATGATCAGCTCATTTCTGTAAGGACGTAAAAAATCACGGATGATCCGTCCAAAGTTTTCTTCTGCGGAACCATAAATAGGACCGTAATTATTTGCCAGGTCAAAATGAGTAATACCATGATCAAAGGCTGTAAAGCAAAGAGTCTTCATCATATCATAGTTATCTTTAGAACCAAAATTGTGCCACAGTCCTAAAGATACGACAGGAAGCTTTAATCCGCTTTTTCCGCAGCGGTTATACTGCATGGTCTCATATCTTTTTATGTCTGCCTTATATTCATCAACGTAATACATAAGATTCTCCTTTTATATCTATATTCTTTTAAAGGTCTGTCAGATCTTTCTTGATGCTTCTACGATCCATTTGATCCGTTCTTCTGGAAGTTCATCATGGATGCTGCAGTCCG
>CAVIPV010000041.1:0-15716 GCA_963644495.1 Prevotella sp.
TAGGAAAACAGGCGACATCCTGTTGGTGTGGCTGACACCTAAAATCCGAAACGAAAGCCGAACATGAATCGGAGAGTTGGCAGGCAACAGAAAAACCTGAAAGCAAAGCCAGACATATGGGCTGGAGAGTTGGCGGACAACAGAAAAATCAGTCTATAAGGGAGATGCACAATGCTACGGCACTGTAATCTCCCTTTAAATATTTTTACATATTTTAGAGGACGCTTCCGTATATAGCGAATTAGTTTACAAAGCAAAAAACATAGATTAGGACAATATCACATTTCCCAAGGAGTATAGCTACCTGTCCAAACCAAACATATAAAATTTATAACCAGTCTAAAAATCCCCCTGGATTCACAAAAGAATTCCAGAGGGATTTTTCAAAAAGTTCACACACCACACTTCTGATTTTATTACAGATGTGCAATGATCGCCTTCTCATATTCAATAGTTGTAGCCGTTCCGCCAATATCCGGTGTAAGAACGCTTCCATCTTCCAGTACCAGGTCTACTGCCTTGCGGATCTTAGCTGCTACTTCTTTCTTTCCAATATGCTCTAACAGCATGCATGCGGACCATAAGAATGCAGTTGGGTTTGCGATTCCCTGTCCTGCAATGTCTGGTGCACTGCCGTGAACTGCCTCAAACATAGCGAAATCTTTGCCTAAGTTGCTGGATGGAAGAAGTCCCAGACCTCCGATCAGGCCGCTGACCAGATCAGATAAAACATCTCCGTACAGGTTCTCTGTTACGATGATATCAAAATTCTGTGGATGCATCACCAACTGCATTGCCACGTTATCTACGATCTTGTCATCTGCTTCAATATCCGGATATTCCTTGCTGATATCATAAAAGATATCGCGGAACATACCGTCTGCCATCTTCATGATATTTGCCTTGTGGACGCAGGTCACTTTCTTACGATTATGGCTTACTGCATAGTCGAAAGCAGCCCGGATGATACGCTCAGAGCATCTTCTGGTGATGATCTTAATGGAATGAACGGTATCCTTATCGATCATCTCTTCTACACCTGCATACAGGTCTTCTGTATTTTCGCGGAAGATCACGATATCTACATTTTCAAATGCAGTCTTTACAGCGGAATTGGTCTTTGCAGGACGGATATTTGCGTAAAGGTCATATTTCTTTCTTAAGGTAACATTTAAGGAACGGAACCCTTTTCCCAATGGAGTGGTAATAGGGGACTTTAACAAAATGTGGGTCTTTTCCATGGAAGCATAGCCTTCTTTTGGGATCAGTTCGCCGTGTGCTTCGTACTCTGCAGCACCTACATTAAATACTTCGTAGTTTAAATCTGCTCCTGCAGCGTCTAAGATCCTTAAAACGCTGTCTGTGATCTCTGGTCCGATTCCATCGCCTTTAAATACTGTAATTGTATCTGCCATTTTTATCTTTCCTCCATTGCTGTGTATTCTTTATTTTCACCTACATACTTAGTTGCAGGACGCATGATCCTTCCATCATAAAGCTTGTTTTCAATGTTGTGGGCAACCCATCCAACCATACGGCTGCACACAAATAATGGTGTGTAGAGGTCTCTTGGGATTCCTAACATTTCATAAGCAAAACCGCTGTAGAAATCTACGTTGGTAGGAAGTGCAACTCCCTTGCGCTCTTTCATGGTCTCTAAAGCGATCCGTTCAAATCTCTGGCGGAAATCAAATTCCGTCATCATCTTCTTTTCCTTTGCCACCTCTAAGCAGCGGGCTCTTAACATCTCTGCTCGCGGATCAGAAATGGTATAAACTGCATGGCCGAAACCATATACAAGACCGGTGCGGTCATATAACTCGCCATCCATCAGCTTATTGACTGCTGTCTTTATCTTCTTGTCATCTGCTGTGTATCCGCCGGTCTCTTCCAACACTGCATCCATCATTTCTGCAACTTTGATGTTGGCGCCGCCGTGTCTTGGACCTTTCATGGAACCAATGCTTCCGCAGACCGTAGAATAAATATCTGTACCTGTAGAGGCGATCACTACGTTGGTAAAGGTAGAGTTGTTGCCGCCGCCGTGATCTGCATGAAGGATCATGATGGTATCTAACAGTCTGGCCTCTTTGTCAGAGAACTTCTGGTCCTTTCTTAAAAGGCTTAAAAAGTTTTCTGCAATGGAATAATTAGGATTTGCATAGTGGATAAATAAGCTGTCCCTGTTATAATAATGTACTTTGCTCTGATATGCGTAGCAGGCAATGGATGGAAGCTTTGCCATTAAATTAATGCCTTTTACCAGAGTTTCATATACATCAATGTTATCCGGGTCATCATCATAATTATATAAGGTAAGGACTGCATCCTGAAGCTTGTTCATCAGGTTTTTACCCGGCATACGCAGCAGGTTCATTTCCACAAATTCATCTGGGATCTCATAACATTCTGTAAGGATATTTCGGAAATGTTCCAGTTCTGCTTTCTTTGGCAGATAACCAAAAAGTAGAAGGAAGCAGACTTCCTCATAGCCAAAATGGCTGTCGCCTTTGCCCTTTACCAGTTCTTCCACATCATAACCTCTGTAGTAAAGCTTTCCTGGTATCGCCTGGATCCCGCCTTCCGAGGTCTCCTCATAGCCTACAACATCTGCCACACGGGTAAGACCCACTCTTACGCCGGTGCCGTCTTCATTTCGAAGACCCTTTTTTACATTGTATTCTTTATACCACTTATTAGGGATATCTGTATAATTCTGGGATTTTCCATAAAATTGTGCAAGATAACTGTCTTTCATGATCTGCTCTCCTCTCCGGCGTAGTCTGTTTGCTTCGTCGGCATTGCCGGCCCCTTTAATGTCTGTTTCTGTTGTAATTGATCAGGCATCCGGCCTTAACAATGGCCCTTTCTTCTGGTGTCATATCTGCGATGTAAAGATTTAATTCTTTGATCTGGGCCTTTGCATCTTTTCCATTTCCAAGAACATATGCCTTAATGGAACTTAAGTCACCATCCAGTGCTGTTCTTACATTTGGAACGTAGATATAATCGCCTACTTCAAAGTCTGGATCTGCTTCCATCTGGAATGGCAGCATGCCCCAGTTCATAACATTGGAACGATATCTCTTAGTTGCATATTCCTTACAGATATTGGCAAGTCCGCCGATGACTCTCTGGCAGCTGGCTGCCTGCTCTCTTGCAGAGCCGTCACCTGGCTTTACTGCATAGACCATACTTCCTACTTCTGTATCTCTTACGGAAATATTTTCATTTCCTGGAATGGTTCTGATAGCTGCAAATACATTGGCAAGATCTGGTTCTAATGCCAGCTCTTTCTCTTCGCCCTCAGCTACTCTGGCTTTTTCTAATTTATCTACTTCTTTGGTCCGTCCTACGTACTCCGGATCTCTTCTGGATAAGGTAAATTCTGCCAGTCCCAGTGGATTGGAACGGTAGGAAGAAGTTTCACCAGATGGGATCAGTTCGTCGGTAGTTGTTACCGGGTCCATGATCTTGGAGCAGACCTTTAAGAGGATGTTGTCTGTTAATGGGCTCATCTCCGGCCAGTCTTTGATGTTTGGACCATATACAAGAGATTTTTCCTCATCTGCTTTTCCAAAGCCCTGATATACACGGTTCTTATAGGACTTATCATCAAAATCATATTCCGGAATGTCATTCCAGCAGTCTAACTCCCATGCGGAAGTAAGTTTTCCACCGTTTGCTGCAGTTGCTGCAATGGAGCGGGCATCCATCAGTGCTACTGCTGCCATCTGTCCATTTCCTGGCTTGCTTCCTTCACGGTTCGGGAAGTTTCTGGTGGTGTGGCGGATACTTAAACCATTGTTGCAAGGTGTATCGCCTGCGCCAAAGCAAGGTCCGCAGAAAGCGGTTCGGATAATAGCTCCTGCATCCATCAGGTCTGAAATAGCGCCCTTCTTTACCAGGTCTGAGAAGACCGGCTGGGAAGAAGGATATACAGCCAGTGAAAATTCATCACAGCCGCAGTTCTTTCCCCGAAGTGCATGTGCTGCTTCGATCACGTTGGTGTAATTTCCGCCTGCACAGCCTGCGATGATCCCCTGCTGTACCATCAGGTCATTTCCAACGATTTTATCAAGGAGTGTAAAATGTGCTTTTCCTCCGGATACTTTTTCAGCATCCATTTCTACCATATGAAAGATATCCTTCATATTTGCCTTTAATTCATCGATCTCGAAAGCATTGCTTGGATGGAATGGAAGGGCGATCATTGGCTTTACGGTGCTTAAGTCTACATAGACACAGCCATCGTAGTAAGCCACATCTGCCGGATCCAGTTTCTTGTAATCTGCCTCTCTGTGATGCTTTGCCAGGTAATTTCTGGTATCTTCATCGGTTCTCCAGATGGAAGTTAAACAGGTGGTCTCTGTGGTCATTACGTCTACGCCGTTTCTGTAATCTGTAGTCATAGAAGCAACGCCAGGACCAACAAATTCCATTACTTTATTCTTTACATAGCCGTTTTTAAATACCGCACGGATGATAGCCAGTGCAATATCCTGCGGGCCGGTACCAGGCTGTGGACATCCATCCAGGTAAACTGCGATGACTCCCGGATAAGCTACATCATATGTATCACGAAGGAGCTGTTTTACCAGTTCGCCGCCGCCTTCGCCGATGGCCATGGTTCCCAAAGCACCGTAGCGGGTGTGGCTGTCAGATCCAAGGATCATCTTTCCGCAGCCTGCCATCATTTCTCTCATGTACTGATGGATAACTGCAATATGAGGAGGAACATAGATGCCGCCGTATTTCTTTGCTGCAGAAAGACCAAACATGTGGTCATCTTCGTTAATGGTTCCCCCTACTGCACAAAGGGTGTTGTGGCA
The DNA here is from genome assembly GCA_963644495.1 of Prevotella sp. GTDB lineage: Bacteria > Bacillota > Clostridia > Lachnospirales > Lachnospiraceae > Enterocloster. Next base: position 4,833 of record CAVIPV010000041.1, read on the forward strand.
GTTGGTCAGGACGTAGGGAATGGGGAACTTTTCCATGCCGGACGCCTTGGCTGTCTGGACAATTCCTACGAATGTAATATCATGAGATGCCATGCTGTCAAAACGGATCTTTAAATGTTCCATGTTATCAGCTGTGTTGTGGGCGCTTAAAATAGAATAAGCAATGGTTCCCTTTTTTGCAGTTTCTTTGTCTGCTTTCTTTCCTGTAAGGGCTTCTACCTTTGCGCTTTCCTGTTCCGGAACAATCTCTTTTCCATTTACAAGATAAATACCACCATCGTATAATGATACCATTTTTCTACCTCCTGATTTCTGCTGCCAAAAGGCTTTGTCGTTATCACCAGCCCTGCTTAGCGGCTTTATTCGTCATTGGTTTGTCGTTGCTACCTACTATAAACCAATTATTCGAATTTGTCCAGTCTATATATTGTAATTGCTACAGCTTTTTAATTGTGTTCAAAGGTATGAGAAGGGGATTTTTGCTGTTATATTGTATCGCTTTAACGTGTGATGGGTTTAACCAGACCGGATACCTGACCGCAAAAAAGGCACAAAAAACCTGCTGCTAACACTCCGAAAATGTTATGCAGCAGGTTTGTATAAACTTTACAGGTTCAATCTGTATCCGGCGCCCCAGACCGTTTCAATGATCTTGGGATTTCTGGAATCTTCCTCTATCTTTTCTCTTAAACGGTTGATATGTACAGAAACAGTGGCTGCGTCCGATACAAAGTCATACCCCCACACAGCTTCAAACAGCTTTTCCTTTGAAAAAACAAGATTAGGATGTTTCGCCAGAAAGCATAAAAGCTCAAATTCTCTGTTTGGCAGACGAAGTTCTTCTCCATCCTTCCACACTTTCCATGTTCCCGGTTCAATCACCAGGTTCTGAACAGTTATCTTCTCTGCACTGTCCACCTCCTTTTCCTGCTTTCTGGTAAGCCGCTCATACTGTTTTAAATGGGAGCGGACTCTTGCCACCAGCTGGGACGGATCAAAAGGCTTGGTAATATAATCATCTGCCCCCAAGCCCAATCCCCGGATGATATCCGGTCCTTCTGACCGGGCTGTTACCATTAAAATGGGGATATCGATCTCATCTCTTATTTTTCTGCAGATATCATAGCCGCTGCAGCCAGGAAGCATTACATCTAATAACAGCAGGTCGTAATGCTCCTTTTCCAGTTCTGGTATCACCTCATTCCCGTTTCCCAGGATCTTTGTTTCATATCCGTTCATCTCCAGATAATCCTGCTCCAGTGCAGCGATCTTTTCATCATCTTCTACGATCAAAATCCTGGACATATCTATTTCTCTCCTGTCTTTTAATTATCTGTATTACGAACCTGTGTTTGCACACTCCATTATCAGCTATGCAAGCGGAAAATGCAGCCTTATGGTCAGGCCTTTTCCATTTATGGCCTCTGCATATCCTCCATGTTGTCTCATGATCCATTGTACCACATAAAGTCCTACACCGCTGCCTTTCTTTGACCGTGACTCATCACAGCGGTAAAAACGTTCAAAAATATGCCCGATTTTTTCTTCCGGCACTCCATTTCCATTATCCTTCCAGTCAACAAGGATCTCTTTGCCTTTTTCATATACACTTTCATAAACAGAAACTTCTATTATAAGCGGGCGGTTTATGGCATATTTCATACTGTTTTCTAATAAATTATCAAGGATCCGGCGGATCTGGTCAATATCCATACGCACATCAGGCAGGACCTCTGCACCAGGATGAAAGGTAAAAATAACGCCATCTCCCTGTAACGCTTTCTCTTTCCCGGCAATGTAGCCAGTTGTAAATTCTCCAATATCACCTTTTACCTCGTAAAATGGCAGCTGTCCGCTTTCGATCCTGGAGAAATCAAACAGTTTCTGAAGAAGAATGTTCATTTCTTTTGTTGCCTCATAGGCAGTGCGAAGATACCGGTCCTGTTTTTCTTTTGTATCTGCCACGCCGTCTAAAATCCCTTTGATATACCCCTGAATAGAGGTAAGGGGAGTGCGCAGATCATGGGAAATGCCTGTTACCATATCCGTTCTGGCCTGTTCCTCTTTTGCCTGCTGCCTGCGGCTTTCTAAAATAGAACGCTGCATTTCGTTAAATGTATCACAAAGCTGTTCAAATTCCTCGTCCCCCTTGTATTCTACCGGCACTTCCAGTTCCCCTTCCCGGATCCGTTTTGCACCCTTTTCCAGGGCTTCCACCGGTTCTGTGATGCGGGTCAGGATCTTTCTTGAGAAAAAGCCAGCAAGGATAAGGATAAATGTAATGACAACAACAAGCAGTACTAAAAATGCATAGAAAAAGGTGGAAAAGGAATGGATAATAGGACCCATCCACCATTCCTGCTCTTCTCCTCCTACTGCAAAGTAATAAGTATCTGTTTCCGACACATACTGCACAACTACAGTCAGCCCCTGGGTATAATAAACCTGTGGCTCCACTTCTTTATGATTTTCAAATTTAAAATTTTTAAGCATTCCCTGACTGTGCCCTTTGGGAGTCTTATAAATAATTTCCCCGTTCCGGATCACCGTCAGGCGGTAGCCTCTGGTTTCCAGGCAGTTTTCAAGGACCTGCCAGCTGGCTGTTTCTTCCCCTGAAACTTCTGAAACATTTGAAATTACCGGCAGTTTGTCTTCAAATACCTGCACTGCCTGTAAAACCTGGCTGTCCAGCTGTCCATATTCCATTGATTCAAAATCTCTGGCAAATTTCCCTTCAAATAAAAGGGCAACGGCCCCTGCTGCTAAAAACAGCAAAAGGACCGCAGAGCCTAAAACCATCATAGTAGAATGAAACATTCTTTTCTTCAGAGACATGGCGTTTTCCCCTTTTTATGTGGTGTAACCACAGAACGGAGTCTGTGTTTTCTGCATATTTTCCTTACCTACAGTATACATAGACTCCGCCTGTTTGTACACCACACTTATATTTCAAGTCAGCTTCTATTTATAAATGATAGGTATCTTTAAATGAGATCTCCGGCAGAGCTTCTCCTGAGGTCACCTCTCCCAGTCTGGTCTTATCTGCATCTACTTCATACAGCTTTCCATTTGCGATCTCATAACGGTAATCCCCATCGGACTTATAGCACTTATTGCTCTTCTGGATCTGACCGGATTCATTGACCAGATACAACTTGTCATTTACCTCAAATACCTGGGTGGTGCTTCCCTTGTCTGCTGTTACCAGCTTGCCGTTATAATAGAGATAACCCTTCTTATCGCCGGTTACGCCTGCACCCTTGTCACTGCCGGAAGTTTCAAAGAAGAAGGTAGTGCGGTCGCCGCTGTCTTCTGTTACACTGGTCTGCTTGTCTGTGCGCATCTTGCCGTCAGATTCACTGTTTCCAAAGTAAGCGCTGTGCTCTGTTCCATCACCAAAATCAATGCCGATCAATCCATACTGCATCTTGCCATATTCATCAAAGAAATAGCTTTGTCCATTGATCCTTACAGTAGCCTTTGACATGGTCGTTGCATCTGCTCTTAAATATTTTGGCTTGCCGTTGGAATCAAAATAGTACCAGCTGCCATTTCCATCGCTGCTTCCATATCTTTCTGCATTACTGGAGGTTGCTTCTACAATATCAGAGGAATCATCGGAATCTTCCGGCAGATCAGAAAGGTATTTCCAGCCCTTGCTCATCTGTCCGTCATTGTCATCTCCAAAGTATTTAAAAGAAGAAATGCCGGTTGGATCTACATCAGAACCGTCTCCTTCATTTGCCATGGATACCCAGCCGGTAAGCATGACACCGTTGGAGTCAAAATAGTATTTCTTTCCGCTGATGGTCTTGCTGGTATAAGTATCATTATCTGCCTTTTCTGCCTTGCCGTTGGACATAAAGTAAAACCATTTGGCTGTATCACTTCCTGTTGTCTCCTGTTCTGAAACATCTCCGTCATCTGGCAGGTTGTCCTTGTCAAAATCCAGGCAGAGCCAGCCGGTAGCTGCTGCACCATTATTTTCATCTCCTAGATAATAGGTATCGCTTCCGTCTGTATACCAGCCGTATTTCATAGTGCCATCAGAGTCAAAATAATATTTTTTACTGTTAATGGTCTTCCAGCCGTCTGTTACAGCCTTTCCTGCTGCATCCAGATAATACCAGCCGCCTTCTGAATTCGGTGCATTATCAGTTCCTGCTTCTGTGTAGATCCACCGGTTTGTGACCCTGACACCGTAAATATCTACATAAGAGGTATCGTCTACCCAGGTATCCGTTTCCATAATACCGTCAGAACCCAGATAATACCAGTTGTCTCCTGATTTCTTCCACACATTTGTTACCTTGTTTCCCTGAGCATCCAGATAACACCAACTGTCCCCTTCTGTAGCCCAGCCGCCAGCTGCTGCAAATGAAGGAATGGCTGCTCCTATGGTAAGCATGGCTGCTGCTCCCGCGATCATAAATGCTTTTTTATTCAGTTTCATAATGAAAACTCCTTTCTTTCCCTTTCTTAGAAGGCTATCCTTAAGACACCTTTATGATAAAAAACAGAATGAAAGATTTTTATGAAAAGAAATAAACAAATCTTAAACTCTGACCACCAGGAGTTTTCATAAGACACAAAAAGACTGCTGCCAGACAGATTCAAAGACGGGCTATCTTTGTACCTGTTTCGCAGCAGTCTCTTTATTGAAGGTGAGAGTACATTTCATTTGTTCCATGCAATAAGGTTTTCTTTCGGAACACTTGATATATTACTCTCTGGTTTTAACGATTTGATGTAAAATTTATAAACAAAAATAACCATACTCTTAATCATTCCAACACGACACTCTTTTCCCTATCATTTTCCTGTTTTTCTTCTGGCTGCCAGTTTTTCTACTTTATCAACAGGCAACTGTAAAACCTCGGCTATCTGTTCACAGGACAAACTTCCTTCTTTAAGGAGCCTAGCCGATACCCGCATTCTTTCCTCAAAAAGGACATCTTCTCTCAATTCATCCATAACACTTTTCATTCCGCTCACTCCTTTTCTATTTTCTTTAAAATACCGTACTCTTTCTGCCAGTATTTTATACTGCATTTTCCCAGGATCTGTACAGGTAAAATCATGCATCAAAAGCCCTATTGGATCCACACCTTTGTATGCTCCATTTACGTAAACAATATGAGCTTCATCTTCAAAAATTTCTGTTGTTTCCGTTATCACACGTTCCACATGATACAACGGCAATCCCCTTGCATAAACATCTTTTTCTGTAATAAAGATCACATATGTTTCTGCAAGCTTTTCCATCCCATCTCCAGACTCTGTAATATTTGCATCCAATATTATACTTTTTTCCTGCTGTATCTACCGCATAGATATCCAGTATAACAGAACGCCCCTGAAGATTTTTAATCAAATGCTGCGTTTCTACTTTCTGTACTGTAAGGTCTTCTTTTTCCAAAACAATGCGAAGTACCAGTTCTGTACATTCTGCATTATTTTCAAAGCATTTGGTCATAAAAGCATCGTCCATCAGGCGAAATTCCTGTATCTGCTTCAGATACGTTTTCCGGTGTTTTTTCTTTGAACTCATTTTCTTCCTTTCTTTAAAATAGTAACCATTAAAACTATGTTGGAATTTCGCACTTCTTCTGACTTTACTATAGCACAACCATTCTGGAAAAAACAAGTAAAATGCCCCTCCATGTTATAATAAAAATCCCGCCCTCCAGTTTCCAAAGGTACACCCTTCAGAAATTCCAGAAAGCGGGATTTTTCATATATCATCTGCCATTTTCCCAAGCAGATTTATTATCTATTCCATTACTCTTCCTTCGCAGCAGCCCTCGCTTCTACTTCGCGCTTCTGTACATCGCCAGGAGCCTGTTCGTAGCGGCTGAATTCGTAGGAGTAATCTCCTAAACCACCGGTCATGGAGCGAAGGTCGGTGTTGTAGCCGAACAGTTCAGACATTGGAACGTCTGCTTCGATGACCTGTTTGCCGTGGTGATCGGATTCCATACCTAATACACGGCCTCTTCTGCGGTTTAAGTCGCCCATGATATCGCCGGTAAAGCGGTCCGGAACAACTACCTTTAAGGAAGCAATCGGCTCTAAGAGTACTGGGTTTGCATCCATGAAGCCCTGTTTAAATGCCAGGATGGTAGCCATCTTAAATGCCATTTCGGAAGAGTCCACCGGATGGTAGGAACCATCTAACAGAGTAGCCTTTAAGCCAACAACCGGATATCCGGCCAACGGTCCCTTCTGAACGCATTCCTGCAGTCCTTTTTCTACTGCCGGGAAGTAGTTCTTCGGTACAGAACCGCCGAATACCTTCTCTTCAAAGGTGTATGGTGTCTCTAAATCGCCGGATGGCTCAAATTCCATGATAACATCACCGTACTGGCCATGTCCGCCGGACTGTTTCTTATGTTTGCCCTGTACTTTTACTTTCTTTCTTAAGGTCTCACGGAAAGCAAATTTTGGCTTGGACAGAACTACCTCTACTTTGTAACGGGTCTGCAGCTTGCTGATCACAACGTCTAACTGCTGGTCGCCGATACCATAGATCAGGGACTGACGGTTTTCAGGATCATTCTTAACCTGTAAGGTGAGATCTTCTTCCATCATACGTGCTAATGCGGTAGAAACTTTGTCATCTTCGCCCTTATTAGCAGCCTTGTAAGCCATATATGTATAAGGTGTGGATATCTGTGGTTTGTGGTAAACGATCGGTGCTGTGCGGACTGCCATGGTATCACCGGTTCCGGTTACAGTCAGTTTTGCAACTGCGCCGATATCGCCGGCCTTCAGTTCAGGTACTTCGATAACTTCCTTGCCGCGCATTACATAAACTTTGCCGATCTTCTCTTCTGCGTCTTTGTTTACATTGTATACAACGGTATCACCCTTTAAAGTACCAGTACAGATCTTCATCAGAGAATATTTTCCGATAAATGGATCCACAATGGTCTTAAATACTCTTGCGGAAAGGGATACGTCATCATTATATTTAGCGGTGAAACGTTCGCCTGTGGAAACGTCTACACCGATACACTCAAAGTGATTTGGTGCCGGGAAGTATTTGTCAATAACCTGAAGGAGAACCTTAAAGCCCTGGCAGTTGATTCCGGAGCCCATCATAACAGGTACGATGTCGCCTTCGATAACATGTGCTCTTAATGCACCGGAGATCTCTTCCTGTGTAAATTCTTCTCCCAGGAAATAACGTTCCATATATTCTTCACTGGTTTCTGCAACTGCCTCAATAAGAGCGTCTCTTGCGATGGTTAAGTTCTTCTGAACATAATCAGGGATCTCGCACTCAACATAATCACTGAGGTTTGTAAAGCGGCGGCCTGCCATCTTTACTACGTTTACGAAACCTACGAATTTTTCATTTTCACGGATTGGAAGCTGGAAAGGAGCGATCTTTCTTCCGAACTTTTTCTCCAGCTTTACAACCAGCTCACGATAGCTGGCGTGATCATCGTCCATATTGGTAACGAAAATCAGTCTTGGCAGATTGTACTTTTCGCACATCTCCCATGCTCTTTCTGTACCAGGCTCGATACCTGCTTTACAGTTTACAACGATAATGGCTGCGTCAGCAACGCTGATCGCTTCTTCTACTTCACCTACGAAGTCAAAAAATCCGGGAGTATCCAGTAAGTTGATCTTAACTGGTCCGTTCTCTCCCTGGTATTCCAGAGGAATCAGTGTGGTGGAAATGGAAAACTGTCTCTTGATCTCTTCTTTGTCGTAATCACTAATGGTGTTTCCGTCGGCAACTTTGCCCATACGCTTGGTAACACCTGTAATCAAAGCCATTGCCTCCGCAACTGTTGTCTTACCAGCGCCTCCATGCCCAAGTAATACAACGTTGCGGATCTGTTCAGTACCATATACGTTCATAAACTTCCCTCCTGTACACTTTATTTGTGCGAAGCAGTTATGATTTTGTGCTTCGTCTTTGCCATGTGTACATTCTACTATATTTTTCTGAAATTTTCAAGTTTTTTGTTAAATTCTACACAACATCTTTCCAAATCGTTCCAGATAATTTGATTTAAATCACCATGCTCCCCTGTTTTACTTGCTTTTAACCGTCATTTTGCCTTTATATTCCGTCAAAAAGTCTGTTTTTCCCTCTCTCCTTGCAATTATACCCTCTGGTTGCTAAAATAATTGCAGAATAATGAGAAAGGTCTGCCTATTTTATGTCTGAAACAAAAGCTTTTAAAAATAATATACAAAAAATACAGATCCGCGGCGCCCGTGTCCACAATCTGAAAAATATCAATGTAGATGTGCCCTTAAACCAGATCGTAGCCATTGCCGGTGTTTCCGGCTCCGGAAAGTCTTCTCTGGCCTTAGGGGTTTTATATGCAGAAGGCTCCAGGCGCTATCTGGAGTCCCTTTCTACCTATACAAGAAGGCGCATGACCCAGGCCTCCAAAGCCAGCGTGGACGAGATCTTACATGTGCCTGCTGCTCTCGCCCTGCATCAACGTCCCGGCGTTCCCGGCATCCGAAGCACTTTTGGAACCGGCACAGAACTTTTAAACAGCCTGCGCCTGATGTATTCCCGCCTGGCTTCCCACTGCTGTCCCAATGGACATTATCTGGCTCCTACGCTGGCAGTTGCAGTTGGAAAGGAGTTGGTCTGCCCGGAGTGCGGCATTCATTTTTTCGCTCTTTCTGCAGAGGAACTGGCCTTTAACAGTCAGGGGGCCTGCCGCACCTGCAATGGGACAGGAATGGTGCGCACAGTAGACTTAAATACACTGGTGCCTGATGACTCTTTAACCATTGACGAAGGCGCTGTAGCACCCTGGAACACCCTGATGTGGTCTTTGATGACGGATGTATGCCGGGAAATGGGCGTACGCACGGATGTGCCTTTTAAAGAATTAACAGATCATGAAAAAGACATTGTTTTTCATGGTCCTGCGGAGAAAAAGCATATTTTCTATCATGCGAAAAACTCCAACCAGGCGGGCGAACTGGATTTTACCTACTTTAATGCTGTTTATACCGTAGAAAATGCCCTTTCCAAAGTAAAAGATGAAAAAGGCATGAAGCGGGTGGAGAAATTTTTAAAAGAAGACGTCTGCTCGGACTGCCACGGTTCCCGTTTAAACGAACGGGCCAGAGCGCCAAAATTACAGGGAATCACTCTTGATAAAGCCTGCGAAATGACATTATCCCAGCTGATCAAATGGGTAGACAATGTGCCTGCTTCTCTTCCTGCCGAAATGGTGCCTATGGCAGAAAGTATCTGCGAATCCTTCCAGACTGCTGCAAAACGGCTTATGGAGCTTGGACTTGGCTATCTGACGTTAGGAGAAGAAACGCCCAGTCTTTCCGGCGGTGAAGCACAGCGGCTGAAGCTGGCCAGTAAAATTGGAAAACTGCAAAATGATTCCCTGTTTATCTTTGATGAGCCTACCATCGGTCTTCATCCTCTGGATGTGCAGACCCTTCTTAAGGTATTCCAGACTCTTATAGAAAATGGAGCTACCGTGGTAGTTATTGAACATGACCTGGATGTGATCCGAAATGCAGACTATATCATTGATATGGGACCAGGAGGGGGATCTGACGGCGGCCGCATTGTTGCCTGCGAAACACCGGAAAAACTGGCGAAAGATCCTCTCAGCCAGACGGGACGATATCTGTGATTTCAGAGCCATAAGATATATAAATTGATACAAAAAATAATATTTTACATAAAAGCGTAAAAGTTTAAAGTATTAAAGTGTTGACTTTTACGCTTTTATGTATTAAACTGTCTGCAGGCTTAAAAAACAGGATATCCATTATACAGATAAACACAAATTAAGAGAAAATATTACGCGGATAAGGAGTGTAACAGATTATGATCATTATTATGAAACCACAGGCTTCCAAAGAAGCTGTTCAAAAAGTAACCTCTCTCATTGAATCCAAAGGTCTTCAGGCCCACCTCTCCGAAGGTTCCCAGGTCACTATCGTTGGTGTTGTCGGTGACAAGAGCAGACTGGCCGGAAGCAACATTGAAATGAGTGAAGGGGTTGACAAGGTAGTTGCCGTTACAGAGTCCTACAAGCTGGTCAACAAGAAATTCCATCCAGATGACTCCATTATTCCTGTAGGTAATACCCACATCGGTCCAGGAACCATGACCGTTATGGCAGGTCCCTGCGCCATCGAATCCAAGGAACAGCTGCTTTCTACTGCTTTCGCTGTAAAGAAGGCGGGCGCTACCTTCCTTCGAGGCGGCGCTTACAAGCCACGTACTTCCCCATACTCTTTCCAGGGTCTGGAAGAAGAAGGCTTAAAATATATGAAAGAAGCCAGAGAAGCAACAGGACTGAACGTGATCTGTGAAGTCACCAGCGCTCATGCTATTGAAGCAGCTGTTAAATATGTAGACATGCTCCAGATCGGCGCCAGAAACATGCAGAACTTTGAACTGTTAAAAGAAGCAGGAAAATCAGGAATGCCTGTATTGTTAAAACGGGGCTTATGTGCTACCATAGATGAGTGGCTGAATGCTGCTGAATACATTATTTCAGAAGGAAATCCAAATATCGTGTTATGTGAGCGTGGTATCCGTACCTACGAAACATCCACCAGAAATACTCTGGATATCAGTGCTGTTCCTGTGATCCGCCAGAAGAGCCATCTTCCGGTGATCGTTGACCCAAGTCATGCAACGGGCGTAAGAGCTTATGTAGAGCCTCTTGCAAAAGCTGCTGTTGCAGTAGGCGCTGACGGACTGATGATCGAGGTTCATCCAGATCCGGCCAAAGCTCTTTCTGACGGTCCTCAGTCTCTTACCTTTGACGCTTTTGAAAAACTAATGGCAGACTTAAAGCCATATGTGGATCTGTCCGGCAGAACCTTTGAAGCCAGATAAACAGATATCCACTATTATTC
>CAVIPV010000041.1:15726-18485 GCA_963644495.1 Prevotella sp.
AATAGCCGGATAACTACTTAATTATTCACAGCAAAAACACCTGAAAGCCTTTCTTTGTGTAAAGGTTTTCAGGTGATTCTGTATTGTAAGGAGCGATTTTTAAAAATGGAAAAAATTACCATGAAAGATACAACCATTGCCTTTATCGGCCTTGGCCTTATCGGCGGCTCCCTGGCAAAAGGGATCAAAAGAGCCCGTCCAGATATCCGCATCATGGCCTATATGCGCACCCGTTCCAAGCTGGAACAGGCAAAAAAAGACGGCATTGTAGACGTTATTTTAGACGGCATCGACGAACATTTAAAAGAATGTGACCTGATCTTTTTATGTACGCCTGTGGAATATAATGCACAGTATCTGGAAAAGATCCGCTCCTATTTAAAGCCGGGTGCTTTGATCACAGATGTGGGAAGCACTAAGACTGACATCCACAAAGAGATCCTGCGTCAGGGCCTTACGGACTGCTTTATCGGCGGTCACCCTATGGCAGGTTCTGAAAAAACAGGTTATGAAAATGCCACTGACCACCTTCTTGAAAATGCTTATTATATTGTCACACCACCGGAAGGTCTGGGACCGGACGGTAGCGAAACCGGTGATATTTCACTAAAATACGCAGAAAATGCCAAACGCATTATCGCAGTAGCCCAGACAGTAGGCGCTATTCCCCTGGTCCTTGACTACAGGGAACATGACAAAGTGGTAGCTGCTATCAGTCATCTGCCTCATCTGGTGGCTTCCAGCCTGGTAAATCTGGTAAAAGATGCAGATTCACCTGCCGGGACTATGAAACGGGTGGCCGCAGGCGGTTTTAAGGACATTACCCGTATCGCCTCTTCATCTCCTGAAATGTGGAAGCAGATCTGCATGACCAATGTAGACCCCATCGCGGACATGCTGGAGCGCTATATTGGTTCCCTTCAGGACATTCTTTCTGAAATAAAAGAACGTCAGGGAGACGCCATTTACAAATTGTTTGAAAAGTCCAGAGACTACCGCAATACCATTACCGACCGTGCCAAAGGTTCTGTGGAACCATCCTATGCCTTTTCTGTGGATGTGGCCGATGAAGTAGGTGCTATTTCCACCATTGCCGTTATTCTGGCAGCTAAAGGTATCAGCATTAAAAATATTGGTATCAACAACAACAGGGAACGTGGCGAAGGTGCCTTAAAGATCGAATTTTATGACGAAGCAGCTATGATCGCAGCCTGGAAACGGCTGGAATATTATAAATACGAAATGGTACGGCTGTAAAGTCTGCCTGTTTGGGAGGAACATATGGAATTTAGAAAATCAGGCCCATTAAAGGGCGAGATCACAGTTCCGGGAGATAAATCTATTTCCCACCGCGCTGTGATGTTCGGCTCTCTTGCAAAGGGAACCACAGAGATCACAGGATTTTTACAGGGAGCCGACTGTCTGTCTACCATCTCCTGTTTTCAGCGCATGGGCGTATCCATTGAAAATAAGGGTGATATCGTCCTGGTACATGGAAATGGCCTTCACGGTCTTAAAAAGCCGGAAACTGTATTAGACTGCGGAAACAGCGGCACTACTACCCGTCTGATCTCCGGTATCTTATCTGCACAGAACTTTGACGTAACTTTAACTGGTGATGCTTCTATCCAGAAACGTCCTATGAAACGTATTATGGAACCGCTGTCCCTGATGGGAGCAGATATTGTCAGTGTAAATGGAAACGGCTGCGCACCTTTAGCCATCCATGGAAAGTCTCTGCACGGCATCCACTACACCTCCAAAGTAGCCTCTGCCCAGGTTAAATCTTCTATTTTATTAGCAGGACTTTACGCAGATGGCCCTACTTCTGTTACAGAACCTTATGTATCCAGAAACCACTCTGAGATCATGTTAAATCTGTTCGGTGCCCATGTAACCACAAAAGATACCACGGCTACCATTGAACCAGCCAGTGAACTTCATGCTGTAAAGGTAAATGTACCAGGAGATATCTCTTCTGCTGCCTACTTTATTGCAGCCGGACTTACGGTTCCTGGTTCTGAGATCCTGATCAGAAATGTAGGCATCAATCCCACCAGAGACGGCATCCTTCATGTATGCAAAGACATGGGAGCTGACCTTACTTTATTAAATGCAAAAGAGGATGAAGGAGAACCCGTTGCCGATATTTTAGTCCGTGCTTCTTCTCTTCACGGAACGGAGATCGGCGGAAGCATCATTCCTACACTCATTGATGAGCTTCCTATAATCGCTGCCATGGCCTGCTTTGCAGAGGGAACTACTGTGATCCGTGACGCAGCAGAATTAAAGGTGAAAGAGTCCAACCGAATTGCTGTTATGGTGGAAAACTTAAGTGCCATGGGCGCGGATGTAACTGAAACAGAGGACGGCATGATCATCCACGGCGGAAAACCACTTCACGGTGCCGTGATTGAAAGCCACTTAGACCACCGTATTGCCATGACCTTTGCAGTGACTGCTCTTGGCGCAGAGGGAACAACACAGATCAAAGACGCAGAATGCGTAAATATATCTTATCCTGAATTTTACAAAGATCTGGAGAATTTATTTTCTGTAAAATAATAAAGCTTTATTTTTTCAAATTCACACAGAGACAAAGACCGCGTATGGAGCATATCATTTTCGTCCATACGCGGTTTTTATAATATGATACCAGAGTCAAAAGGTCGGAAATCCGACGCAAGCTTGCTTGCAGGAGGAGTTTTGACCTTGGGACCCGCCAAAAACATGAGTAAGAAGCCATTTTTTGAAGAAAA
>CAVIPV010000042.1:0-18471 GCA_963644495.1 Prevotella sp.
GACCGCACGGTCTGGGCGACTTTTTTCTATAGGAGTTTTTTTACAGCCCCTTTTTATTGACATTATTGTGAAAAAATAATATAATCATGTTGTTAGTTCGTAACAAATCCGTAACAATTCTATTTCTACAGTTAGGAGACTTTCAGCGTGAATTTTGCTTTATTACAGAGACATGCGGTAAAGGCTGCCGCAGGTCTTTTTCTTTTATCAGGTATTCTTTTTGTAAACCCAACAGACAGTCTGGCTGCTTCTAAGAATGCAGAGGTACAGACACGTTCTTCCTATATGGTGACTATTGCAGCACCTACCGTAGAGGTACATCTTTCTGCCAATGAGCACAGCCGTTCTGTAGGCGAAGTGAAACGTGGACAGACCTATGAGGTCCTTTCCAATCTGGGAAATGGCTGGGTAAAGATCAATACCGGAGACGGTGATGGCTATATCAAAACTTCCGGAAAAGCCTCTTTAGTAGAGAAAAATCAGGAAACGGTAGATCTTTCTGTCAGACAACGCCGCCAGACCGTGGAATTTGCTCTTCAATTTATTGGCGGAAGCTATGTTTTCGGTGGTGTTGACCCGAATAACGGAGTGGACTGCTCCGGTTTTACCCGTTATATCTTGCAGCATGCGGCTTCTGTCAGTCTTCCTCATTCTTCCAGAGGACAGGCAAACTGTGGCACTCCTGTTTCTGAAGAAGAGATGCAGCCGGGAGATCTGATCTTCTATGGTGGTGATGACGGCGGCATCAACCATGTGGCAATGTACATTGGGGATGGACAGGTGGTTCATGCTTCTACTGAAGCTACAGGTATTAAGACTTCTCCTTATAATTACCGTAAGCCGGTAAAGATCGTCAGTGTTTTAAGTTAATAATTTAATAAGATTCTTACATAGCCCTGGTGCAAAACGGCACTGGGGCTTTTTTCTGCCATAAAGGTCCTGGTTTCAGGCAGTATACCGGTTGCAGTATGTGAAGTAATTGTGAAATCTGTCAAAAATATGAACAAATATTAAAAAATAATAAATATATTGACGGGGCAACTCAGTGTGGTATAATACAAATGTAATTAACGTAACATTTGTGTAATATTTAGAAGTAACTTTTTAACATAAACCGTAACAAATAGGATGGGATGAGAATGCATAAATTTTTTGGTAAACTGGTTAGAACAGGACTTGTATGTGGGATACTGATGATGACAGTTCCCATGACTTCTATGGCAGCGATCGGACCGGGATTTAAGGAAGGCACCTACATTGCTACTATTACAGCTGACAGCGTCAACATCAATAAGTCAAAGGACAGCGAAGAGGTTCTGACCACTGCCAAAGCAGGTGATACATACGAAGTTTTAGATGATCTGGGAAATGGCTGGATGAAGATCCGTGTAAATGATACAGAAGGTTATCTTCCAGTTTCTGAAAATGCAGAAGTAACGGAAGCAGAAGAAGGAGAGATGGAAGAAGTTCAGAAAGAAGCCATTGAGTCTTCCAACAGCTATAAGAGAGAACAGCTTGTAAGTTATGCACTTCAGTTTGTAGGAGGTCCCTACCGCTATGGCGGCAGTGATCCGCGTACAGGAATTGACTGCTCCGGATTTACCCGTTATGTCTATCAGCATGGTTTAGGCATTACTTTAAATCATTCCTCCGGCAGCCAGGCTTCCCAGGGAACCGCGATCAGCGCATCCCAGATGCAGCCGGGAGACCTGCTTTTCTACGGAAGCGGAAAGAGCATCAACCATGTAGCAATGTACATAGGAGACGGAAAGATCGTACACGCCTCCACAGAAGCAACCGGCATTAAGGTTTCCAACTGGAATTACAGAAACCCGGTAAAGATCGTAAGCATGCTGGGATAGTAAGATAAGAAGGATAATTTAGGATACTAAAAAGGGACAGGCTCTTCTGCCAAAAGGGTAGAAGGGCCGTTTTTTTGCAGACAGTAATGTTTAAACAAAGCCCTGTAAAAGAGAGAAAAGCCGGGATAGGGGAGCTATCCTGACTTTTCTCAAGGGGAGTATAAATAATTAATAAGGATGAGGCGCCATGGTTTAAGGGAAAACATGTTGCCTCGTACTAGTTATAATATAAATATGATAAAATTGCAAGGAAATTCCCTGAAAGCCGCGTATAAACTGCCGGGATACAGCCATAATAAAGCTGTAACTTGAAGTTAATACAAAAATATCTTTTTGGAGGTATTGAAATGGCAAAGAATGACTACAGCAACGATTACAGTAACCGTTACAGCAACCAGATGGATGACTGCGGCAACATGAACCAGGAAAACAAAGCAAAAAACAAGACCGAAAATAAAACGGAGAACAACACCCGCACAACTTCAAAGAACAACGCGAAGAACAATACCAGAAATAAAACTGAATATTAAAGCCCTTTATCTGCAGGCACTGACCAGGTGCAGATAAAGAAAGCAGAAAAGAAGCGGCCGTTGGAAGAAAAAACTTTTAACGGCTGCTTTTTTTAGTATTTATCCGATTGAATATAGTTATTATAATACGATATAAGACAACTAATGTCAAAACAATGCCTGATATCAGAAAAAGAGTGTTGAAAAAAGAAAAAATAGATGAATTATGTGCTGTGAGTGTTGATTGTTTCGACACTTTGCACATGACGGATCAAAAAACACTATAATGACCTCATCAGGCAGGAACAGAAAGGAGAGATTGAATGAAAAGTACAAAGCAACAGATATTAGAGTATCTTCTGACACTGACAGAACACTTTGATTTCAACTTTACGGAACTGTTTACTGCAGGAGCCATCAGTGATGAGATGCACATCAGCAGGTCTCTTGCCAGCCAGTATTTAAATGAACTGGTAAAAGAAAAACTGGTAATGAAAGCAGGAAGCCGTCCGGTCTGCTTCCTTCACAGGAAAAAGATGGAAGAGCTTTTTAAAATGGATTTCCAGGAAGAAGAGTTTTATGACCTGGAAGAGATCAAAGATTATGTAAAAAGCCATTATCAGAATAATACAGAGTATTCTGACATCTCAGGCTCAGATCATTCCTTGGCAGGTATCCTCCGTTCTTTAAGTGAGAGCGTGGAGTATCCGCCGGAAGGAATACCCACAATGCTCTGGGGAGAAATGGGATGTGGAAAGAAACTTCTTGCAACAACTGTTTATAAAACCGCTTTCCGAAAGGGAAGTTTTCCTGCGGCAACAGAAATGTTCTTTTTTGATCTTACAGAGGAAAATGTAAAAGAGACGGAAGAAATCATTTTTGGAAATGGTGAAAAGAAGGGGCTTCTGGAACAATACAGCGATCTGTTTTTTATTTTTGGAGGCTGTCAGAATATGGGAACGCTGCAGAAAAAACTGTGCGATCTGATGGAAAACAGGCTTCCGAAAGAGGTGGTACGCAAAAAGGAAAAGGGAAGTATCCGTTATCTGTTTTTATGTGATAAAGAGCCTTCTTCCTGTATCACGGAACGTCTTTTGAAGCATATCCCCATTATTCTTCGGGTTCCCTCTTTTAAGGAAAAAAGCCTGGAGGAAAGAGAAGAACTGGTGATGCATTACATACAGGCAGAGGGACGAAGGATAAAATGCCCGATCTATATTTCAGCGGTGGTCCTCAGGGCGTTGATCAATGGGGAGTATGAAAAAAATGTGACAACGCTGCAAAATGTGATCCAGGTGATGTGCGCAAGTGCCAGACAGAGAAAACAGGCGAAAAAAGGAGAACAGGATCATGAATTAAAAATACATGCCTATGATTTGCCAAAATACCTGCTGCGCACTATGCCTATTGTAACAGAACGCAATGAAACCTACATTAATACAGCGTTTTATAAGAGAAATAAAGAAGCAGATCAGATACAGGATCATTTAAACCGCATGGTGGGCGTTTTTGAAGGAAACCAGATCAAAGACGATACCATGAAAAGGGGAAAACGCCAGTTAGAGCTGTTAAATGACTATCTTTCTTATGAGCAGCGGATCCTCGCAGAAAAGATAAAAGAGCTGGAAGCTTCCATTGGTAATATTCTGGATGTAGTGGTGAAAAAGCGGTATATCACACTTCCTGGAAGTTTTTCATCGGTTTTGGCAAAGCTTCTCTATATTCATGATATTTATGAAATTACCCTGAATAAATGGGAAGCGGAAAAACAGGGGAGTCTGGAAGAAATACTTATGTTGCTGCGGCAGCATTTTAACTATGAGTCTATGATCGCAGAGGACATTTCCCAGCTGATCCAGAGCAATCTGGAACGGAGAATGCCGGCGGATATCCTGATCGCCATGTTTTTGTACCTGCAAAGCTATAATTCCCAGTTTTCGGGACAGAAAATAAGAGGCATCATTGTCTGCCATGGTTATTCTACAGCTTCTTCTATAGCAGATGCAGTCAACAGTATGTTCCAGAACTGTGTATTTGACAGTATTGACATGCCTTTAAGTATTTCACCGGATAAGATACGGCTGCTGTTGGCAGAACATTTAAGCCGCATGGATACAGGCGGGGATATGGTAGTCATGGTAGATACCGGTTCCCTGGAAGAGATACTGAAAAATTTTGATCTTTCTGTTAATTGCAATTTGGGACTGATCAATAATGTTTCAACAGCCCTTGCACTGTGTGTGGCAGAGCATATTTTACAGAATGAAAGCCTGGAAGAGGTGCTTGAAAAGGCAGCCCGGGCAAGTATTGCCAGATATAAAGTTTTTAAGAGGCGAAAAAGCGATGTGATCTTATTTACCAGTGAAAGTGGTCTGCGCATGGCTCAGAAAATGATGGAAATGTTTGAGCAGAGTTTTCCGGAGCCTGCAAAGCTGGAATTTAAGGTCTGCGAATATACACAGCTGGTGGCAAAGGGCAGACAATGTGAAATATTTGACAACAACAATGTACTTTTTATAACAGGTACTTCAGATCCTCAGATTGAAAATGTGACCTTTGTGGCATTGGAGGAGATCATTTCGGAAAGTAATCCCCAGGTCATGCGGGAACTTTTATTAAAATATCTTACTCTGGATCAGATGGAGGAACTGTTAGAAAATCTGAGAAAGAAATTTACACTGCAAAATGTAGTGGGATATTTATCGATCTTAAATCCAACGGTACTGTTAGACCAGGTATACACCGCAGTGGATATCCTGCAAAAATATCTGGGTTACCGGTTTGGCGGCCAGACTCTGATCGGCATTTATATTCATGTATGCTGTCTGGTAGAGCGGCTTGTGACGAAAACACCGATCACGGAGTATGCAGGCTTGGACGGGTTTGAGGAAAATAACGGGGATTTTATCAAAAGTGTGGGAAAGGCATTTCATACTCTGCTTAAAACCTACAATATTGAAATACCGATGAGCGAGATCGCCTATCTCCATGAATTTATAACAGCAGATCAGCAAAGAAAATTAAATGGTGGAGGAAGTAAAACATGGGAAAGAAAAAGAAGGTAGTCATAGCCACCCATGGCAATATGGCTCAGGGAATTGTAAGTTCTCTTTCGTTTATCATTGGGGATGTGAAGGATATAACAGCTTTAAACTGTTACATGGATGCAGATTTTGACCTGCATAAAACCATTCTGCCGATCGTCAGCGGCATAGATTATGAAGAAGAAGATCTGATCGTATGTACAGATATTTTTGGGGGCAGTGTGAACAACGGTTTTATGGAATATTTAAACCAGTATCCATATAGCCTGGTGACAAATGTAAATCTGGCGTTTTTAGTAGATCTGATGCTGAACTTAAATATTTTAGATGAGGAGGGAATAAGGGAGAAAGCACAAGGGGAGTTTGTGAACGTAAAATACATTGGCAGAAGTGCAGCAGAAGAAGCGCAGGATGATATTTAAATTTATTTAGAATGGAGGTGTATGAATATGATCAAAATGGTCAGAGTGGATCATCGTCTGGTACATGGACAGGTTGCGTTTACATGGACCCATTTTCTGAATGCTACAAGGATCATTGTAGTAGATGATAAGGCTTATGGAGATGAGTTTCAGAAAATGGCCATTAATATGTCAAAGCCGGCAGGCTGTAAACTGAACATTTTTTCTGTGGAAAAAGCCCTGGAAAAAATGCCAAAGGTGGAAACTTTAAATGATACGATATTTTTCGTGTTTGGCTCTGTTCTTGATCTGGCCCGTTTTATTGATGGGTATCCCAAAATAGCAGAAGTAAATTATGGAGGTATCAAGAAAAAAGACGATTCTGAACAATTTGGGGAGGCAGTGTTCTTAACAGAAGAAGAGCAGGAAGCTACAAAACGTATTATGGAACACGGAGTAAAAGTTTATATGCAGCAGCTGCCGTCAACGAAAAAGGAGCAGTTAAAGTTAAATTAACAGGGGAGGTATACATATGTTGTGGAAAGCAATCATAGTTGGTCTTATCGCGGTACTTGCCAGAATGGATTCCCGTATGCTGGGACGTCTGAACCTGGAAAGGCCGCTGATTACCTGTACCGTAGTAGGAGCTTTTTTGGGTAATATCCCAACAGGACTTGCAGTGGGAGCGACCCTGGAAATGGTCAGTCTTGGTTTTACACAGATCGGAGCGGCTGGTTTTGATATGACAATGGGCGCTATCGTAGGATGTGCCATTGTCATTATAACCGGGGCAAACCTGGAAACGGCCCTGGTGATCGCAACGCCTATGAGTCTTTTGACTACACTGATCGAAACGGCAGCCAATACACTGAGGATCGGACTGGTGCATTTATGTGATCAGTATGTAGATGAAGGGAAATTCAATAAGGCATGCAGGATCGACATTTTCTGGGGACCAGTCATCTATGCAGTTTGTACCTTTGTACCGGTATTCATAGCTATTTATTTAGGATCAGACGCTTTAAATGCAGCTTTAAATATTGTTCCGCAGACCATTCAGGACGGTCTTGGACTGGGAGCAAACCTGGTTGCTTTCTTCGGATTTGCCATGCTTTTATCCATTATGATGAACAGGAGCAATGTGATCTACTATATGCTGGGATTTGTGATCGCCGCTTATTCCGGTCTTGGACTTACGGCTATTGCCATTATCTCTATTGTATTGTCCATTCTGTTATATTCTTTGAAGTATGCAGGGGGATCCGGTGGACAGCTGCAGACGGCAGCAGGAGCAGAGGAACATGATGAATTAGATGATTAAGGGGGTAAAAGTATGTCAGAAAAAGGGCTGGAAGTACAGAAAAAATATCCATTGCACAAAAAAGTGAAAGAATTTTTCCTGGGTGGTCTGTGCATGCAGACAAACTGGAATTATGAGCGTCAGATGAACACGGCGTTCATGTGGGGAATTTCCAAAACATTAAACCGTCTTTATCCGAATCAGGAAGATCTGGAAAAGAAAAAAGAGCGTTATCACGCGTCCCTGGAGTTTTTTAATATCACGCCTCAGTTAGGCGCTTTCGTGCTGGGACTTACGGCGGCCATGGAAGAGGAATATGCAGAGAAACCGGATGAGTTTGATCCAAAGATGATCACATCTGTAAAAACAGCTCTTATGGGCCCTCTTTCCGGCATTGGTGACTCTTTATTCCAGGGAACGATTCGTATTATTGCCATGAGTATTGGTATTTCACTGGCTCAGCAGGGATCCATATTAGGACCGATTCTTGCGCTTTTGATCTCAGCAGCTTTCAGCTTCCCGATCACATGGTATGGCGGAAAGATCGGCTATACCAAAGGACAGGAATTTATACACCAGATCGCAACCAATAACCTGATGGACAAAGTAATGTATGGCTGCTCTGTGGCAGGTCTTATGGTCATTGGTGGAATGACGGCTACTCTGGTCAATATCACAACGCCCCTGCATTACGGGGAAGCGTTGGTAGTACAGGATCTTTTAGACGGCATTATGCCGAAAATGCTGCCATTGCTGCTGACACTTTTAATGTACAAGCTGGTGAAAAAGGGAATTCACCCGATCCTGATCATTGTGATCTGTTTTATCTTGGGCATTATCTGCCAGAGTTTTGGAATACTGGCTGTTTAGAAATGTGTGAGAACACAAAAACAGCCTGAATATATTTTCAAATGTTTTATTCAAAATGTTTCATTTAAAAAGAGGAGGAAAAAATCATGTTTGATGTAAAGAAGATGATCCAGGAGATCGTAAGCACCAGGGAGATCAAAAATATCAGTTTTGCCGGTGTAGGCGGTTCACTTGCCTGCCATTATGCAGCTTATTATTACCTGCTGCGGGAGGCGAAACACATTACTACCAGCTATACTTCTGCCAATGAATTTGTCCATGACACTCCGGCGTGCATTGGAGAAAACTCTATTGTTGTCATTGCTTCCAGAGGCGGAAATACCAAAGAGACTGTAGAAGCAGGAAGAGTTGCAAAGAAATTAGGCGCAACTGTTATCGGACTGACTTTTATCAGCGAACCAACGGGAATTTCAGAGGTTTCTGATTATACCATTGTATTTGAAGACGGAGAAGGCGTTCCTTTTGAAGTTGGAAAATCTGCGTATATCTTAAAGATCGCTTATGAAGCACTGCATCAGCTGGAAGAAAATGACAAGTATGAAGCAATGGCTGCTGCAATGACAAAGATGAATGATCTGGTACCTCAGGCAAAGAAAGACATTGTTCCGGAAGCCATCCGTTTCTCTATTGAGCATAAAGATGACAAGGTGATCTATACCATGGGAAGTGGTACTGCATGGTCCGCAGCACAACAGCAGCAGATCTGCATTTTCATGGAAATGCAGTGGATCAATTCTTCTGTGATCCATACAGGTGAGTTCTTCCATGGTCCATTTGAGATCACAGACCCGGATACAGCGTTCCTGCTGTTAAAATCCAGTGGAAAGACAAAGGAGCTGGACGAGCGCGCGATCCGGTTCTTAAACAGCTACAATCATCACCTGACTATTATTGATCCTGAGAAATACGGTATTAAGGAATTAGGTGATGTAAGCGGCTACTTTGATTATGACTTCTTAACTGCTTTGTTAGGCGTTTATAATCCGCTTCTGGCAGATATGAGAAATCATCCATTAAGCAAGAGAAAATATATGTGGAAATATAATTATTAAGATCAGGACCTGGAAAATGAGGCTGCTGCCGGTGTGTGCAGCAGTCCTTTTCTATAGGAAGCTTTTACAGGTCAGAAGGAATAATAAAAGATGAAAGCAGTATTGGCAGTGGATGTAGGCGGAACCTATATTAAATATGGGAAAATAGGACCGGATCAGAAAATAAGCATGTCAGGAAAAGTAAAAACTCCAAAGACCAGAAAACTGTTTTTTCAGGCTCTCCATGAGATACAGAAAAAGGCAGGGGGATGTATGGAGGACTCAGATATAGAGGGAGCTGCTTTTTCCATGGCTGGTGTGGTCGATACAAAAAAAGGGACGATCAGCAATATTGGAGCTGTTTCTTATCTGCGTGGACTGGATTTTTCACAGCTGTTTTTTGAGAAAAGCGGTCTGAAAAATGTGATCGAAAATGACGCAAAAGCGGCTGTATATGGAGAACTTTGCTGCGGAAGCCTTAAAAATGTTAAAAATGGGATTGCCCTGATCATAGGAACCAATGTAGGCGGCGGGATCGTGGCAGAGGGAAATCTGCTAAGGGGCGCTCATGGGGCAGCCGGTGAATTTTCCTATATCTATAACATGGCAGGTATCAATGGAAGAGATATGGGAAGAGAGTGCGGAGTCAGAGGCATGCTGCAGGAAGTAGGGCTTTTTTATCCTGGAAAGGATCTGGATGGGGAAAAGGTATTCAAGCTGGTCAGAGAAGGAAATAAGGATGTGGAGCGGGGAGTCAGACGTTACTGCCGTAAACTCTGTTATCATATCTGCAATCTGCAGGCCGTACTGGACCCGGAAGTTTTTGCTGTAGGCGGCGGGATATCTTCGGAACCTTTGTTTTTATCTTTGTTAAAAGAAGAAATGGATGAGTATTATACGCAGTTAGGAGAACGGATCTGCAAGCCGGTCATAAAGGTCTGCCAGCTGAAAAATGACGCCAATCTCATAGGAGCGTATCTGTGCTACCGAAAGGTTTATGGGAAGGAGAATGAAAGGAATGAAACATAAGATCTGCAGGGATTTTTTATGGGGAAGCGCTACGGCAGCGTACCAGTGTGAAGGCGCCTGGAAGGAAGGCGGGCGCAGTGAGAGTCAGTGGGATGTGTTTGTACATAGTCCTGCTAATGAAAGCGGTATAACCGGGGATGTATCCTGTGACCATTATCATCACTATAAAGAAGATATGCGTCTCTTAAAAGAAGGCGGTCAGAACTCTTACCGCATGTCTGTTTCCTGGTCCCGGATTCTTCCAACACCGGACGGAAAAGTAAACCAGGAAGGGATCCGGTTTTATAATGATCTGTTTGATGAATGCCACAGACAGGGAATAGAACCGATGGTCACATTATTCCATTTTGATATTCCTCAGTATTTAGCTGAAAAAGGTGGTTTTGAAGACCGGAATATGGCATACGAATTTGAAAAATACGCAAAAGTATGCTTTGAGGCGTTTCACGGGAAAGTGAAATATTGGATGACCATTAATGAACCGGCTTATTATACATACTGCGGATATCTGGCTGCGGACTATCCGCCTTTTGTGGCTGATTTTCAGAGATATGTAAATGCCAGTTATCATGTGATACTTGCCAGTGCCCTTGCTGTAAAGGCATTTCGGGAAATGGGATATGAAGGCCACATCGGGATCGTTCAGGACAGCTGCCGGGCGGAAACTCCTTTTACAGATGAAGAAAACAGGGCGGCATGCAGGAAAGCGGATCTGTTTTATAACCGCTGGATCCTGGATACCAGCATTCTTGGAAGGTTTCCGGCAGACTTAAAGCCATTGCTTTTGGAAAAGGGCATTGATCTGTCTGTAGTAAAGGAAGAAGATAAAGAGATTTTCCAAAAGGGCGTTATTGATATTCTGGGACAGAATGTGTATACAAGAAAAAATGTACAGGTCAACAGGGACGGGGTGACTCAGTTTAAGACCAACCGGAAAGGAAAAGGCTCAGATGTAAAGGAAGGAACTTCCATTGGAGGCTGGTTTGAGACGATCGTAGATCCAAATGTACCAAGAAATCCGTGGGGACGGGAGATTTATCCAAAGTGTATGTATGATACATTAATGGATCTGAAGCGGGATTATGGAGATATCCCGGTCTATATTACGGAAAATGGTCATGGGGCTTATGAAACGCCAGATGAAAATGGTTATGTGGAAGATGATGACAGAATAGATTTTCTGAAAAAATTCCTGGATTATATGCTTCAGGCCATTGATGAAGGGGCAAATGTAAAAGGATATTACGCATGGTCTTCCATGGACCTTTACAGCTGGATCAACGGATACCAGAAACGGTATGGATTTATTTATGTGGATTATGAAAATGACTGTAAACGTATTCCCAAAAAGAGTTATTACTGGTATAAAGATTATATAAAAGAAAGTATGGAGTAATCTTTATGAAAGAAGTTAATTTACTGAAAGGCTCTATTTCACGTTCCTTAACACTTCTTGCGTTTCCTATTATGGCTACTTATCTGATCCAGATGGCGTATAACCTGATCGATATGCTCTGGATCGGTTCATTGGGATCCGGAGTGGTGGCTGCTGTAGGTGTGGCCGGACAGTTTATGTATCTTGCCAATGGCCTGGTAAATATGCCAAAAGCGGGATCCCAGGCGTTAGTGGGACAGAAGATCGGAGCAGGAAACAGAAACCAGGCAAGAGAGTATGTCCGGGCCGCTTTTCAGATCACA
This sequence comes from Prevotella sp., assembly GCA_963644495.1. Classification (GTDB taxonomy): domain Bacteria; phylum Bacillota; class Clostridia; order Lachnospirales; family Lachnospiraceae; genus Enterocloster. The sequence goes on from CAVIPV010000042.1 coordinate 11,745, forward strand.
TTGTGTTTTGCAATCCTTTATGGGGTGTTTGTGATCCTGTTTCAGGACATGCTGGTCCATTTTTTTAAGTTAAGCAGCCCACAGGTGGTAATTGACGCTAAACGTTATCTCAGTATTACCTGTGGTCTGGTACTGTTTTCTTTCTGCAACCAGACATTTACGGGTATCCTCACAGCTGCGGGACATACGAAAGTGGCTTTTCAGGCTTCTGTAAGCGGCCTTATTATCAATATTTTCCTGGATCCGGTTCTCATATTCGGCTGGTTTTTCTTCCCGAAAATGGGGTGTACAGGAGCTGCTATTGCAACGGTATTTTCACAGCTCTGCGTTACCGTGTTTTTTCTGTTTACAGTGCGGAAAATGGATCTGTTTCAGGAACTTCATATTTTTAAAGAGGTAAATGGGAGTTATATCCGCAATATCCTGCGTATTGGTTTTCCCTATTCGCTGCAGAGCATACTGGTCTCTATGATCGCCATGGTGGTGGCCAGGTTTGTTTCTTATTATGGAGATGTCTCCATTGCTGTTCAGAAGATCGGTGCCCAGATCGAGTCAGTTTCATGGCTGATATCAGACGGGTTCAGTGCGTCTCTTAATGCTTTTACAGCCCAAAACTATGGCGCGGGAAATAAAGAACGGATCCGCAAAGGATATCTTGTGGGTATTCTTATCGTTACTTCCTGGGGGCTGTTTACAACGGCACTGCTTACTATTTTCCCAGTGCCTATTTTTAAGTGTTTTATCCGTGAGGAAGCCATTATCCCGGCAGGCGTCAGTTACTTAAAAATACTGGGAACCTCACAGCTGTTCATCTGCCTGGAAGGTGCCACCCAGGGTGCCTTTATCGGTCTGGGACGCACCATTCCCCCAAGTATTGTGTGTGTTGTCTTTAACGGGATCCGTATTCCTCTTGCATGGATCTTGTCCAGATACATGGGTGTGGACGGCATCTGGTGGGCGTTATCTATTTCCAGTTATCTGAAAGGGACGATCATGGTAGGCTGGTATATGCTTTCCTCACGAAAGATACTGCCGGGGCATTAAAAAATGAATACAGGAAGGTAAAGCAGCGCCAGGGCGCTCCGGTTTTGGAGGTCCTGGCGCTGCTTTGTACCCGCCAGACAGGACGGGCATATATTAATGATAGGAAGACTTGTCTATAGGATTTTGAAATATTTTGTATATTTGCATATATGGAATGTGGCAGGAAAGAAGGTGGAAATATGACTGGTTTTCCAATGCTTCCTTATTGGAAATTTGACAGATGGATAGAGGCGGGGCGGGTCCGGCGGATCATTGATCTTCGCAGTCCCTGGCAGTATGAAGAAGAACGGATAAGGGGGAGTGAAAATATTCCTTATGATGAGTTCTGGGATCATATAGATGAGATAAATTATGGAGAAATGACTGTATTCTGCTGCGAAAGAGGCGCTAAGAGCATGGTCATCTGCCGGGATCTGTGGCGTATGGGATATGAGGTGGCAGACCTTGCAGGAGGAATGGTGAATTACAGAGGGAAATACATTGACAGATAGAAATGGTATTTTATATAATGGGTGCAGGAGAAAAACAAGCGCCGCTGTAAGGCGGCATTTGTTTTTCTTGCACCATTAACGAAGATTCCGTCTGCGAAGCAGACAGTGGAGCGCGAAGCGCGGGGAATCTGAGTTTGCGATGTAACGAATGAGCCGCCTGCGTCAGCAGGCAGTAGAGCGCGTCAGCGCGGGGCTCATGAGTGGACCAGCACCATTAACGAACAAAAGGAGCAAAATTTTATGAAGATTTTATTCGCATCCGATATCCACGGTTCTGCGTACTACTGCCGCAGACTGTTAGACATTTATAAAGAAACAAAAGCATCCAGAATGGTCATTTTAGGAGATATCCTTTATCATGGACCGAGAAATGATCTTCCAAAGGAGTACGCTCCCAAGGAAGTCATTGCCATGTTAAATCCTTTAAAAGACCAGATCTACGCTGTCCGGGGCAACTGCGACACGGAAGTAGACCAGATGGTACTCCAGTTCCCGATCCTGGCAGATTATGCGCTGTTAGTATTAGACGGAAAGACATTTTACGCAACCCATGGCCACGTATTTAATCAGGATCATCTGCCGCCTATGCAGGATGGAGATATTCTGGTCCATGGTCATACCCATTTGCTGAAAGCAGAAAAAGTGAAAACAGAATGCGGAACCATTACTGTATTAAACCCAGGTTCTGTTTCTATCCCTAAGGGCGGAAATCCAAACACTTATGCGATCCTGGAAGATGGCGTATTTACCATTTATTCCCTGGACGGCGAAGTGGTAAAAGAACTGAAACTGTAAAAATTATGATTATTTATATGATCATTTATGATTATGAAACTGAAAAATGGAATGAATTTAGAACTGTGAGGAAAAAGGATTGAAGCAGACCTATGAACTGATCGCGCCCTGTCATTTTGGACTGGAAGCGGTATTAAAAAAAGAGATACTGGATCTGGGATATGAGATCTCCCAGGTGGAAGACGGAAGAGTCACCTTTATCGGTGATGATGAGGCAATCTGCCGTGCCAATGTATTTTTACGCACTGCAGAGCGTATCCTGTTAAAAGCAGGCAGTTTCTGTGCGGAGACCTTTGAGGAACTATTCCAGGGAACTAAGGCCATTGCCTGGGAAGAATTTATCCCGGAAGATGGAAAATTCTGGGTGGCAAAGGCTTCTTCTATTAAAAGTAAGCTGTTCAGCCCTTCTGATATCCAGTCTATTATGAAAAAGGCCATGGTAGAGCGGATGAAAGAGCATTACCATGTATCCTGGTTTCCTGAGGACGGGGCAAAATTCCCACTGCGTGTATTCTTATATAAAGATATTGTTACCATTGGCATTGACACCAGTGGCGATTCCCTTCATAAAAGAGGCTATCGCACCCTTACCAGCAAGGCGCCTATTACAGAGACGCTGGCTGCAGCACTGATCATGCTGACACCGTGGAATAAAGACCGTATTCTGGTAGATCCATTCTGTGGAAGCGGTACTTTCCCTATTGAGGCAGCCATGATGGCAGCTAATATGGCACCAGGCATGAACCGTTCCTTCTTATCAGAGGACTGGAAGAATATTATTAAGAGAAAATGCTGGTATGATGCTATGGATGAGGCAAATGACCTGGTGGATGATACTGTAAAAGTGGATATCCAGGGCTATGATATTGATGGGGATATTGTGAAAGCGGCCAGAGCCAACGCCCAGTCTGCAGGTGTGGACCACATGATCCATTTCCAGCAGCGTCCGGTAAGCGCTCTCAGCCACCCGAAGAAATATGGTTTTATCATTTCCAACCCGCCTTATGGCGAGCGTATTGAGGAGAAAAAGAATCTGCCGGCTCTGTATACAGAGATCGGCGAGCGTTTTGCGGCGTTAGATGCCTGGTCCATGTATCTGATCACCTCTTATGAGGATACAGAGAAATACATTGGCCGCAAGGCAGACAAGAACCGCAAAATCTACAATGGTATGTTAAAAACCTATTTCTATCAGTTCATGGGTCCCAGACCGCCAAAACGCAGTCAGGAGAACCGAAACGTTGATTAAAAAGAAAATAAGATTGAAATTGAAGAAAGCCGTTTCCATGTTTATGGGAGCGGCTTTGCCTGGAATAATGTGTACGGCGCTTCTTACAGCTTCTCTTACAGGCTGCGGAAGCGTTTTAACGAAACCTGCCAAAGAGCAGACGGGAGAAAGTATGCAGCAGGAGCAGGTGAAAGAAAGCGGAGGTCCTGCTTCTGATCAGGAGGAAGATCCTCAGATGACGGAAGAAACAGAACACGACCAGGAAAGCGGGGCAGAGGATACCGGCGGCAAAGCTGGCTCGCCGGTCATCTGGAACCGCTCACTGCCTTCGGATGTGGAATTACCCTCTTCTTATGATTACAGGGAACATGGACGGGCACCAAAGATTGGCAATCAGGGATCTCTTGGTACCTGCTGGGCTTTTGCTTCGCTGACAGCCCTGGAATCCACCTTATTGCCGGAACAGACCGAAACATTTTCCGTAGATCACATGTCCATGCACAATCATTTTCTCCTGGGACAGGACGAAGGGGGAGAATATACCATGTCCATGGCTTATCTTCTTTCCTGGGAAGGACCTGTGTGGGAGTCGGAAGACCCGTATGGCGATGGCATTTCCCCAGACGGCTTAAAGGCCAGGGAACATGTCCAGGAGATACAGATCCTGCCTTCCAAGGACTACGAGGCCATTAAACGGGCGGTGTATTTAGTGGGCGGTGTTCAAAGCTCCCTGTATACATCCATGCGTGACTATGAAAGTGAGTCTGTGTATTATAACCGTGATACTAATTCCTATTGCTATATCGGTACGGAAAAGCCAAATCATGATTCAGTGATCGTTGGCTGGGATGATGATTATCCAAAAGAAAACTTTAACATGGAGCTGGAAGGGGACGGCGCTTTTATCTGCACCAACAGCTGGGGCGAAAATTTCGGGGACCAGGGGTATTTTTACGTCTCCTATTACGATACCAATATCGGTGTCCATAATATTGTATACACTGGAATCGAGCCTACGGATAATTACGATAAGATCTACCAGAGCGATCTCTGCGGCTGGGTGGGCCAGATCGGATATGGAAAAGACACTGCCTGGTTTGCCAATGCCTACCGCACAGAGAAAGCGGAAGAACTGGCAGCAGCCGGTTTTTACGCAACAGGGCCGGATACAGAATACAAGATCTATATAGCCCGTGACCTTCCTGACAGGAACGGGGAAGATGCTGCGGTCAAAGACAGATTCCGCCAGGATCATGGTCTGGAATCTGCTTTAAACAGGCGGACCCTTCTGGCAGAGGGAACCTTGGAGTATTCCGGCTATTATACAGTTCCCTTCAATGAAAAAATAGTATTGGACCAGGGGGAAAAATTTGCTATAATAGTGGAAATAAAAACGCCGGATACGGTCCATCCGGTAGCTATCGAGTATGATGCCGGAGATGGCATTGCCCAGGTGACGCTGGAAGATGGCGAAGGTTATTTAAGCTACAACGGTGCTCTCTGGGAGCATGTGGAAGAGACACAGAAGTGTAATCTGTGCCTGAAAGTTTATACGGATATAAAAAGGTGATAACATGGAACAGAGTACAGAAAAGCGAATTATATTTGCAACAGGAAATGCAGGAAAGATGCGGGAAATCCGTGCTATTCTTTCTGATCTGGGACTGCCGGTGCTTTCTATGAAAGAGGCCGGTGTGAGCCTGGATATTGAGGAAAATGGTAAAACATTCGCGGAAAACGCGAAAATTAAAGCAATGGCAGTATGGAAGCAGACTGGAGGAATTGTCCTTGCAGACGATTCCGGCCTGGCGGTAGATTATATTGGTGGCGAGCCGGGAGTTTATTCTGCCAGATATATGGGCGAAGATACTTCTTATGAGATCAAAAACCGGAATATCATTGAACGTCTGGCAAATGCAGAGGGAAAAGAGCGCAGTGCCCGTTTTGTCTGTAACATCACAGCTGTCTTAGAAGACGGCAGAGTGATCCAGAGAGAAGCCGCCATGGAAGGCCTGATCGCAAAGGAACCTGCTGGAAACGGCGGTTTCGGTTATGACCCAATCCTGTATCTTCCAGAATTTGGAAAAACATCAGCAGAACTTACTATGGAAGAGAAAAACCGCATCAGCCACAGAGGAAAAGCGTTAGAGGCAATGAAACAGGCCTTAAAGGAAGAGGTGGCAGGAAAATGAAAATATTGATCGTCAGCGACACCCACAGAAAAGATGAAAATCTCAAGTGGGTGATCAGAAAAACAAAGCCTTTTGATATGCTGATCCATTTAGGGGACGCAGAAGGAAGCGAATACGAGATCATGAAATGGGTAGACAAAGACTGCGACCTGGAAATGATCATGGGAAATAATGATTTCTTCTCCCGGTTAGAGCGGGAAAAAGAAATCATGATCGGAAAATACAAAGTGCTTCTCACCCATGGACATTATTATAATGTATCTACAGGCCCGGCTTACTTAAAGCAGGAAGCAAGAGCGCGGGGCTTTGATATCGTTATGTTCGGTCATACCCACAGACCTTACTTTGATATTGACAAGTCCGGGGAAAAGGAGTTGATCACTTTAAATCCCGGCAGTCTTTCCTATCCCAGACAGGAAGGTCACAGACCTTCTTATATGCTGATGAAGATCGATGACAACGGGGAAGCTCGTTTTGAACAGCACTATCTCTAAAGGCCTTATAAAGTCTTAAAAAGTTTTTTGAAAAAAGTGTTGACAAAATAATAATGGTCATATATAATATTTTTTGTTGCGACGGGGTGTGGCTCAGCTTGGCTAGAGCGCCTGGTTTGGGACCAGGAGGTCGCAGGTTCGAATCCTGTCACCCCGACTAATACAAAAGAATAGATATATGATATGCAGGTGTAGTTCAATGGTAGAACACTAGCCTTCCAAGCTAGATACGTGGGTTCGATTCCCATCACCTGCTTTTTGTGTACTCTTTTTTACGTTATCCTATGATGGGAATCGAACCCGGGTTCGGTCTACACTCCGTTCCGGTCGGTGCCAAGCAGGTGCCACTGGCACCTGGCGTCTACACTCCGTTTCGGTCGGCGTTGAACAAGCGCCACTGGCGCTTAACGCCCCATCACCTGCTTTTGTGTACTCATTTTTCTCCCTAACCCTATTGACGATAAAAAAAGAAGATAGTATACT
>CAVIPV010000043.1:0-18453 GCA_963644495.1 Prevotella sp.
CGGTAAGCAGTATTCTTTTTGCTAATGCAGATACCGGACGTTTTCCTTCTTCGTATGCCTTTTTCGCCTCTGTTACCCGTTTACGGATATTATCGATCTGTTGATAAACATCAAAGGTAAAGGTTCCCTGCTGGAGAGCGATCATCATTTCTGTTCCTTTCATAGCAGGCGGCACCAGTTTCTGTAAATGATACATATCCAGCTGGGCCTTTCGCAGTTCATTGCGCACATGGGCGGCTTTTCGCAGACCTTCTTCTGTAATGGTACAGTTAAATTTCTCCTCTAATTTCTCTTTTAACAGTTTTACCTCTTCATACCAGATATCCTTTGCATAAGGACGTTCCTGACTCTGGGGAAGATGGAGCACATAAGTTTCCTTGATCTCATTTAACAGCTCATACATCTTCTTTTTTCCATCGCATGTTGTCTCTCCGATGATAATATCCGAAAAATAGGTATAAGGACATTTTTCAGAATAGGCAAAACCATATGTACTTTTGATCAGAGGACACAGATTCTTTGGAAGGACTTTTTCCGCATCTGGTATGGTCTCATTGCTGGTGCCGCAGAGTCCTACGGTAGCAACTCCTGCTGCATCCAACAATTCCTGGGGTGTGTAGGAACAGAGACAGCCCGCCAGTTTTCCTCCATTGTCTTTAAATTCTTTTGCTCTTATAAATCCCTGTTTTCTTGCATCTACAAATTCGTCAAATGTCTTTGGCAGATCCATTTCGTAATCCCTCCTGATATTTGTATTTCATATATTTTTTCACTACTCTCCTGATAACAGTGCCGCCCCGATGGCACCTGCATAACGGGCTAATGGCATGCTTTCCACCGGTGCTTTTAAGGCGTGGCTCAATCTGCTGATCATATATTCGTCTTCACAAAGTCCCCCTGTTAGGAGGTAATTGGTCCCGTCCAGCTGCGAGATCAACTGGGCCACTTTTACGGCAACAGATTCCACTACTCCATAGGCGATATCTTCTCTGGAAGTTCCTTTTCCAATCAGACTGATCACCTCTGACTCTGCAAATACAGTACACATGGAGCTGATAGTGACGCCTTCTCCTTTGGAAGCCAGCTCTGACAGTTCTTTCTGGGTCAGCCCCAGCCGGTTGGTCATGACCTCCAGGAATTTTCCTGTTCCCGCAGAGCACTTATCATTCATAACGAATTTCATCACACGACCGTTTTTTAACACGATTCCCTTGGTGTCCTGACCGCCAATATCAATGACTACGCCATCCCTTCCAAACAGCTTCCAGGCGCCTTTTCCGTGGCAGGTGATCTCTGTTATCACTTTGTCCGCATAAGGCACAGACACACGGCCATAACCGGTTGCCCCATACCTGGTATCAGCACGCACCACCTGTTCTTTTTCCAGCCAGTGATATATCTCATCTGCTGTTTTTCTGCTGGAAAATCCCGTTGCCATCTCCATGTTCTTCCATATCTCCCCGTCCTGCAGCACCACTGTCTTCGCCGCGCTGGAACCAATATCGATCCCCACCTGATACATGTTTTCACCTCCTGGTATCTTTTGACAAAGGTCTTTGTTTTCATTTTAACATTAATTTTTCTCAATATCTAATCAGTTATTGGCGGATTTTGCAGGTATTTATAGATTTTATCTATGGACTGTGCTAAACTAATTAAAAAGGAGCCAGCAAAAATGGAATTCAAACAATTAGAGGCCTTCGTGGCCGTAGTAGATTATAAAAGTTTTTCAGAGGCCGCCAAGCGCCTCTATCTGACCCAGCCAACCATCAGTTCCCATATCCAGGCATTAGAAAAAGAGCTGAATTCCCGTCTTCTGATCCGCACCACCAAACAGATGAAGGTGACAGACCGGGGAATGCAGCTCTATGAGTGTGCTGTCCATATGTTAAATATGCGGGACCAGATCACCGAAGAATTTGTTGGAAATAAATGGAAGCTGATCGACGTCAGTGCTTCCACCATTCCGTCTTCTTATCTTCTGCCGGAGCTGTTATCTGAATTTTCCAAAATACAGCCGGATATCCATTTTCATGTGTGGCAGTCAGACAGCGCCGATGCTATTGAAAAAGTGGTCCAGGGCGCTGTGGACTTTGGCCTCACAGGTGCGAAAACAGAGGCGCAGGACTGCTGTTTTATCCCCTTCTGTTCTGATTACCTGGTCCTGGCAGCCCCTGTAACACCGGAATACCTGGAACTGGCTGAAAGCTTCAAAAAGGATGAACCCGTTGCCCTGCAGCATTTTCTCTCCCATCCATTTATCCTTCGTGCTAATGGTTCCGGCACCAGAAAAGAGATCGACCTGTTTTTAGAACGTCACCAGATTGCCCTTTCTCAGTTAAATATCGTTGCCCGCATGAATGATCTGGAGTCCATTAAAAAATCCATTGCTTCCGGCCTTGGCATTTCCATTCTTTCTGCCCGCAGTGTAAAAGATATGGAAAGGACCCACCAACTTCTCACCTTTCCACTAGAGAGCGCGGCGCAGGTCCGCACATTTTATATCGCATACAGCAAAAACAGGATCTTAAAACCCTATGTAAAGCAGTTTTTAAAGTTTGTAGAACATTATTATAAATAATTACAGATCATTGCAAATAAAATCTTTATTTGATCCAGGCTCCGTCTGCCCCTACTTTATAGCCGTCCGGCGTGGTGGTATTGATAAGCATGACGCCGTCCTGACCCAGATAATACCAGGTTCCATCGGCTCCCGCTTTCCACGCATTCTTTGCCAGACTTCCTGTAGAGCAGAGATAATACCATTTTCCGTCTATCTGTTTCCAGCCCTTTGCCATGTAATGATCTGCTTCGATCCAGTAAATCTCACCGTTATCTGTGATCCATTCATTTGAAGCCTTCACTCCATTATTTTTCACATAATACCAGCCAGTTTCATCCTTTACCCAGCCACGCTCTGTAGTGACGCCCGGTCCGCCGGTATTATTATCAGATGCAGAATGAACCGGTGCACTGGTCTCGCTGGTCTGATCGGTGTTAGTCTGACTGCTATTAGCCTGATCACCGCTTGCTGCAGTCTCCTGTGTCTGGCTGGAAGAACCCTTTGAAGTGTTTCCAGGTGCAGGTGTCTGAGCAGTATTCTGAGACGTGTTCTGGCTTGTACTCTGTCCATTTAAAGCACCTGCCTCTGCCAGCTTAAATCCATAATCCAGCAGCGCTTTCGTATCTGTATAATGGGTAGACTGGCTTTTCATCACAACTGCGATCAGGCGCACGCCATTGCGCTCTGCCGCTGTTACCAGCGTATTTCCCGCTTTTGATGTATAACCAGTCTTTCCTCCGATGATCCCCTGATAATATCTGGAATCATTTGGATTTAACATTTTGTGTCCCATGGTCACGGTCAGGCCAGAAGGGTTCTTCTTGGTAGCCGGAAGTGTATAGGTTCTGGTAGATGCCACGGTCTTTACAATATCATTTGCAAATGCGGCTCTGGCGATCAACGCCATATCATGAGGCGTTGTATAATGGTTAGGGTCATTTAAACCATGTGGGTTTGCAAAATGGGTATTGGTACAGCCCAAAGAGGCTGCTTTAGCGTTCATTTTCTCTGCAAAAGCGGCGTTACTGCCTGCCACATGCTCTGCAAGGGCATTTCCCACTTCATTTGCTGACTTTAACAGCAGAGCATACAAACACTGGCGAACAGTCATGGTATCCCCCTCTGTCATGCCAATGGAAACTGCACCAGATTCCAGATTGGTAGTGGCTGTTGCAGAGAATGTGACTGTATCATCCAGATTGCAGTTTTCCGCTACTAAAAGGGCTGTCATCAGCTTGGTGATGCTGGCTGGATAATACTGTGTTTCGCCGTTTTGTGAAAATAATACGCTTCCGTCCGCTGCATTTAAAAGCACTGCGCCCTGAGATGCAATGGTTGGTTTTGTAATAGAAGAAACATCAACAGATGAAGTCGATGTAGTCTGGTTAGACGCATTCTGGGCATTGGATGCCTGGTTAGACTGTGCCGGCTGTGTCTCCTGAGACTGTGTCTGGGACGTGGACGTTCCCGGATCTAAAGGAGTGATCGTCACCTGACTGGCCCCTGCAGGTACAGACAGCGCCAGGATGGCAGCTGTGCACACGGCAAGAAATGTATATGTTTTATTTTTTCTCATTGGAAATTATGGTCCTCTCTATGGTATTGGCAACAGACTCAGGTCCCCCCGCGCTGACGCGCTCCACTGCCTGCTGTCGCAGGCGGGACCTTCGTTAATGAATTATGCTCATTATACCATACCGCGGTTACAAAAAACGCCCTATTTTGTTACGATTTCTTTAAGTTTTCCCCATTGAGCACTGCTTCTGTCAGTTCATCCCCTTTATATGCCAGTTTCAGTGAAAAGAACGGTGCATTTTCCTGAAGGAGCTTTAAAAAGATCTTATCCCCTTCCCATAAATTCAGCTTTAAAAGATCCTCTTTTTTGATCCATTCCAGCACACCTTCGTTGCAGGAGATCATTTCCCCCTCATATCCGTCTGCTGTATAAAGGCACATGTATTCTGTATCCCAGCCTTCGGAAATAAAGGTGACGATCCCCCTGAATCTCCAGGATGTAAGGGTCAGTCCTGTCTCTTCTTTCGTTTCCCTAAGCAGACATTCCTCCGGGCTTTCATTTTCCTCAAAATGGCCGCCGATGCCGATCCATTTATCTTTGTTTACGTCATGTTTTTTGCTGACTCTGTGGAGCATCAGGTAACTGTCACCTTTTTCAATATAACATAATGTAGTAAGTTTTGAACGTTCTCCCAATTTATGTCCCTGCTTTCTTAATTTGAAATATGCGCCGCCTATAACCCAAAAAGGCCGCCGCAAACGCGGCGACCCCTGAAAATTTCGCTATGATCATCACTCTTCAATCGAATAGTTCGGAGCTTCTTTTGTAATATGGATGTCATGTGGATGGCTCTCTTTTAAGGATGCAGCGGAGATCTTAACAAATCTTCCTGTCTCCTGGAGAGTTGGGATATCCTTTGCTCCACAGTAGCCCATACCGGAACGTAAACCGCCTAACAGCTGGAATACAGTATCTTCTACCATACCCTTGTAAGCTACACGGCCTTCTACGCCTTCTGGAACCAGCTTCTTTGCATCTGTCTGGAAGTAACGGTCCTTGCTTCCATTTTCCATAGCTGCAATAGAGCCCATGCCGCGGTATACCTTGTACTTACGTCCCTGATACAGTTCGAAAGCACCCGGGCTCTCGTCACAGCCTGCAAGCATGCTTCCCATCATACAAACGCTGCCGCCTGCTGCGATGGCCTTTGTAATATCACCAGAATACTTGATACCGCCGTCTGCGATGATCGGGATACCGTATTCTTTTGCAACTGCATAGCAGTCCATAACTGCTGTGATCTGAGGGACACCGATACCTGCTACTACACGGGTAGTACAGATAGAACCAGGTCCAATACCAACCTTAACACAGTCAGCACCAGCTTCGATCAGTGCTCTGGTAGCGTCGCCGGTTGCCACGTTTCCTGCAATAACCTGAACATCCGGGAATGCTTCCTTGATCATCTTTACGCAGCGGATAACATTTGCAGAATGGCCATGAGCAGAGTCTAAAACAACAACGTCTACTTTTGCCTTAACCAGTGCTTCTACACGCTCTAAAACGTTAGCTGTGATACCAATAGCAGCACCACATAACAGACGTCCCTGATCATCCTTTGCAGACAGCGGATATTTGATCTGCTTTTCAATATCTTTAATGGTAATCAGACCTTTCAGGTTGAAATCATCATCTACGATTGGAAGTTTTTCTACTCTTGCTTTTGCAAGGATCGCTTTTGCGTCCTGTAAAGTAACACCTTCCTTTGCTGTAACCAGGTTCTTGGAAGTCATGCACTCTCTGATGGGACGGTCAAAATCTTCCTCAAACTTTAAGTCACGGTTGGTAATGATACCAACTAACTTCTTGCCTTCCGTGATCGGCACACCGGAAATACGGAACTTTGCCATCAGGTCATTGGCATCCTTTAATGTATGCTCTGGGGAAAGATAGAATGGATCGGTGATAACACCGTTCTCAGAACGTTTTACACGATCTACCTCCTCAGCCTGTGCCTCAATTGACATATTCTTATGAATAATGCCGATTCCTCCCTGACGAGCCATGGCGATCGCCATACGATGCTCTGTAACGGTATCCATACCTGCACTCATAAGCGGGATGTTCAGACGGATCTTCTTGGTCAGGTTTGTGCTTAAGTTTACCTGATTTGGGATCACTTCTGAATAGGATGGAACCAGAAGCACATCATCAAAGGTAATGCCTTCACCGATAATCTTACCCATTCGTTTTTTCCTCTCTTTCTGTATTTTATTGATTTAAAGGTTCAATATAACGCCAGCGCTAAAAAAACTTTTGTTTTATCAGACACTGGCGTTTGGGCCTTCTTATTAGTAACTAATACTAGCAAATTTTATATGGATTGTCAAACCCATTTACCGGAAAATATTCATTGAAATTGCTTATAATTTCTCATGAGGGAAACTTATGAAACAACTGCCTGCGGGACAGACTCACGGATACGTGCTAACGCGCTCTACTGTCTTACGAACTTACTTGGCAATACCCTTCGCATAGCTACTTCCATCTTCTCCCCAGGCTCAAATAAGACTTTGGTGGTCACAGCGCCTTTCTGACTGATCAAGGCATATACTTTTGCGCCTGTCCGTCCGCTGGTGCAGTCTAAAACTTTCATTCCCTGCTTTTCGTACTCTTTTAATACATAGGAATCTGCCGGTGCGATCACCTGGATCTCTTCTTTTTCGCAGTCAAAGGCCTTTTTTCTTTTGGCCTTTCCAAGGATGCGGTCCACACTGAAACCGCCGTCTGCAAACAGGTATTCATATTCTACACTGAGATTTAAAAAAACAAAATAAGCTGCGGCACATGCTGCCACAAGGATCAGTACACCAAACATGATCTGCAGTGCTGCAAATGCAGATACTGCACACAGTACGATCATCAATACTTTTACCGGCCATGCATAAACGGGATCTTTCCGTTTTACCAGCCACTCTACATAATTTTCTTCCATAGGTTTCTGCCTTCTCCTGTTGTATAGTCATGCAGTTTTATCCTGCACGCTTAGCTTGTTAATAGTATAACCTATTTTAACCTTGTTTTCCAGCTATTTTCAAATAATAGGATTTTTAACCTTTTGCCCCTTGGTATCATATAGTAAATACAAAGAACACTGCAGGCAGGTTACATTTTTATGAATCCCTCTCTTTGTCTGAATGATATAAAGCCCGGCGAAAAGGCCCGCGTCTGCTGTCTTACCTCCTGTGGAAGCATCCGCCGCCGCTTTCTTGATATAGGTCTTACAGAAAATACACTGGTAGAATGTGTAGGTGTCAGTCCCTTAGGGGATCCGGCTGCCTATACCATACGGGGAGCTGTGATCGCGATCCGCAAAAAAGATAGCCAGAACATCCTGATAGCAGGAAAGGAAAACTCTCCTGACTGCCCGGTCATCGCTCTGGCTGGAAATCCAAATGTAGGAAAAAGTACTTTATTTAATAACCTTACTTCCGGTAAAAAACAGCACACAGGCAACTGGATCGGCAAAACCACTGCCAATGCCTGGGGCATCTGCCATACGGGCACGAAAGACTATGTACTGGTGGACATTCCCGGTACGTATTCTCTCTCTTCCCGTTCTGCGGAGGAAGAAGTAGCCAGGGATTTTATCTGTTTTGGCGGTCATCAGGCAGTCGTCATTGTCTGCGATGCCACCTGTCTGGAGCGCAATTTAAACCTGGTGCTGCAGATCTTAGAAGCCACGGACCGGGCCATGGTGTGCGTCAACCTTTTAGATGAAGCCGAAAAGAAAGGGATAAAAATAGATTTAGACCAGTTATCGGACCTGCTGTGCGTGCCTGTGGCAGGTACCTCTGCCAGAAAGAAAAATACGCTGACAGACTTTTTAAAAAGGTTAAATGACCTGACAGAGGCTCCTGCCATTCCCCATTTCCAGGTCATTTACTGTAAAGAACTGGAAAATGCCATTTCCATGCTGGAGCCTGCTGTAAAAACCTGGCTGGAGGTCCATCCTCTGCCCTTTTACATGACTTCCCGCTTTCTCACACTGCGCCTTTTAGAAGACGATGCTTCTTTTCTGCGCTCATTTGCGGCTGCCTGCGACCATGACCCGGCCCAGGATGAGGATGTAGCCCGCAGCTTAAAATCTGCCTGCTCTTATCTGGACCAGAAAGGTATTTTTAAAGATATGATCAAAGACCGCATGGTATCCAGTCTGGTAGACAGCGCCGAAACCATTGCTTCCCGGTGTGTCCATCTGCCAGGACGAAATTATAACGAAATGGACCGTAAATTAGACCGTATCCTTACAGGGCGGCTAGCTGCTTATCCCGCTATGGCCGGGCTTTTAGCCCTTATTTTCTGGATCACATTGGCAGGAGCTAATCATTTGTCCGGTCTGCTTTCTGCCCCGCTGTTTTCTTTCCAGCCTGTTCTGGAACATATTTTAATGTTTTTCCATGCTCCGGCCCTTTTCCGGGAAGCCGTTGTTTACGGCATCTACCAGGTCCTTGCATGGGTGGTGTCTGTAATGCTTCCGCCTATGGCTGTATTCTTTCCTCTTTTTACTTTGCTGGAAGATTCCGGCTATCTGCCCCGCATTGCTTACAACTTAGACCGGCCTTTCCAGTGCTGTAAAGCCTGCGGAAAACAGGCGCTGACCATGGCTATGGGCTTTGGCTGCAATGCAGCAGGCATTACCGGCTGCCGGATCATAGACTCACCCAGGGAGCGGCTTATTGCCATTCTTACCAACAGTTTTGTGCCCTGCAACGGCCGTCTTCCCCTTTTTATCACACTGATCCTACTGTTTTTGTGCAGCAGCCATGGGAATGCTGCTTCTTATGCCATCAGCGCCCTGATCCTTACCTTATTTATCCTTTTTGGGATCGCTATGACCTTTCTCACTTCGTACCTGTTGTCTGCCACTGCCTTAAAAGGTGTTTCTTCTTCCTTCACACTGGAACTGCCTCCTTACAGGCGTCCCCAGATAGGGAAGGTGATCCTGCGCTCAATCACCGACCGCACCTTATTTGTCCTTGGAAGAGCCGCTGCTGTGGCTGCTCCTTCCGGACTGATCCTGTGGCTTATGGCAAATGTGGCTCCCGGCGGCATCAGCCTGCTTTCCCGGTGCAGCATGATGCTAGACCCCCTTGGGCATCTTTTAGGCATGGACGGTGTCATTCTCACCGCTTTTATCCTTGGACTTCCCGCCAATGAGATCGTCCTTCCCATTATCCTTATGTCCTATACA
Organism: Prevotella sp.; assembly: GCA_963644495.1. Taxonomy (GTDB): domain Bacteria; phylum Bacillota; class Clostridia; order Lachnospirales; family Lachnospiraceae; genus Enterocloster. The sequence continues at coordinate 9,334 of CAVIPV010000043.1, forward strand.
GCCCAGGGAAATTTAAGCGGCTATACTTCTGCTTTTCAACTAAAGCAGATCCTTACTGCAAATGGCTGGACCTGGACCACAGCTGTATGCGTCATGCTCTTTTCCCTGATGCACTGGCCCTGTTCCACTACTCTTATTACTATTTATAAAGAAACAAAAAGCAGCCGGTGGACCCTTGCAGCAGCGTTCCTTCCAGCTTTCTGCGGCGCTTTGTGCTGCATCCTTTTTACTGCTTTTACCCGCTTCTTTTAAATAGTAACCTCCCGGCACCAGCCGGATCTTTATTTTAATAAATTTCCCAGTGTTTCCTTCAGCTTATCCACTTCGATCGGTTTAGAAAGATGAGCATTCATGCCGCTGGCAAGAGAACGGCGGATATCTTCGTCAAAGGCATTTGCACTGATAGCTATGATCGGTATCTTACTGCTGTCCGCCCGCTCCATGGTGCGGATAGCATGAGCTGCCTCCAGGCCACCCATAACAGGCATCATGATATCCATGATGATCAGATCATAATCTCCCGTCTTTGAAGCAGCAAACTTATCCACTGCTTCTTTTCCATCATAAGCATTATCCACTTTCATACCCATATCTTCCAGTATATACTGGAGGATCTCCATATTCAGGGTATTATCTTCTGCTACCAGGACACGGATACCTGTAAAGTCTCTTTCATTCTCTGAAACTTTTTCCTGCACCCCATGTTCCTTCACCGGCCTTAACTGGAGTCTGAAACTAAAGGTACTGCCTGCACCAAGCTGGCTGTCCAGTAAAATACTGCCACCCATCATATGCACCAGACGGTTGCTGATTGCAAGACCCAGGCCCGTTCCCTGCTGTCCTGTTACGGAACGGTCTACCTGCTCAAAACTGCCAAAGATCCTCTGGCGGTCTTCTTCGCTGACTCCGATACCATGGTCTTTTACAGCAAAATACAGCTGGGACAGTCCATTTTCCCCTTCTGTTTCTGTTACGATCAGGGAAATATCTGTATTGTTTCCAGAATATTTTACTGCGTTGCCTAAAAGATTTACAAGGACCTGACTGATACGCAGGGAATCTCCATAGAACCAGTTGTGCTTTACCTGTATTTCCTGATAATAATGCTGAGATTTTTCCTCAATCTTAGCTTCTATTAACGGATACAGTCCGTTTAACATCTTATCCAGCCGGAAATCATCCATTACCAGCTTCATTTTTCCGCTTTCGATCTTTGACATATCCAGAACATCATTTAAAATGCCAAGAAGATAGTTAGAAGAACCTTTTACCTTCTTTAAGCAGTCTAACCGGACTTCTTCTGACTGACCGTCCTTTAAAGCGATGTCTGTCATACCGATAATGCCGTTCATAGGCGTACGTATTTCATGGGACATATGGGCCAGGAAATCCGCTTTTGCCTGTGCTGACTGGTCATGGCGGTTTCTGTTGATGCGGTTCTGGATAATAATGCCGATCTCCCAGAAAAGTTTTCTTTCTTCTTCCTGGTTCAATATCTCCTCATCAATACCCATGAAAAAGATGGTTCCGGAATACTGTCCATTATCTGTCATTAAAACAGCAAGTCCCTTTTGATCTGCATCATTTCCATTAAATAAAGGCAGTACTTTCAGTACCTCTTTTACAGGCTGCATGGCAGCTGCCTGTGCATCCCGGTTCAACCGCTCAAAGGCCTCTTCTGTACAGCGGACCACACACCGTTTTTCTGTTAATCCGGAAATGTATTTCCACTGATAATCCAGTTCACTGGAAAGGAAATCCGGATGAAAGACGGTGATCATCATATTTTCCATGGTAAACCGTTCATTCAAGCGGCAGGAAATAAGGTCCAGCCCAGCCTCTATCTGGCTGCAGCGGTCCAGGATGTTTAATGCCAGGGAAGCAAGTCCAATCTGTTCAATATACCCCATGGAAACAATCTTTCCAAATTTCTTCGGCTGTATATCCGGATCTCCCACCTCGCTCCAGGAAAGGATCTCTGCTTCTTTATGCTCTGCCCCTAAAGCAGCCACCTGGACCTGATGGAACAGTTTTGATGTATCATCTTCTTCCCCACCCCAGGTAAATCCGGCACGAAATTCCAGCTTTAAGGCACTGTGGCGTACCAACTGCGCAAAACGGTCTTTTAATTTCCACAGCTTCTGCCTGCAGGATGCCTCTTCTTCTCCCGGTATCCAGGCTAACAGTTCGTCAGAACCAGCTCTGATCATAACCGGTGTACCGGCAGTGCCCTCTTCACAGACCTGTAAAAACATTCTGGAAAATTCTTCCAGGATCACATCTCCAAAGGTAAGGCCAAAATCCCGGCTGATCTCCGTAAACCGGCAGATATCCACAAGGACCATGATTCCTTCCGGAAGATTTCCACGGACTCTCATCATTTCTTCCATACCTGGTTTTAAACGGTAGAAAGAAGTGACCGGATCCATCCGCTTTTTTCTCTCCTGCTCTAATTCCCTCATCTTGTTTTCATGGATATCACGGATATAACCTACGATCCGGCGGTCTTTTTCCTTTGTATCACTTATGACCTTGCCCCGGACTTCCAGCCAGCAGCCTTCCGGCCTTCCTGGTATCTTCCTGCAGACCTGGGCATACACATCACTGTCCTGACTGTGCATCATAGCCAGTAATTTTCCCTGATCTTCCCTGGAAAAATTAGGGGCAAACAGGTCTTTCTGCACCTGTTTGATATTCCAGAGCCCGTCATGGCTTGTGCTGTTTACGATCTCTATGGTATGTTCTTTGTCCCTGTATGTAAAAAATAGGTCATTGGAGCTTTCCACAGCCACACGGTAACGCTCTTTTTCTTCTTTCAGCTGGTTTTCTGTTTTGATCTCATTTTCCGTCAGGTTCTCCACTATTTCGTGAAGTTCATCTACCTCCTGGATATTAGAAGGGACAAAATCCTTTAAACCTGCAATACCGCCCCGGATACTGTCCATAAGCCGGTATACCGGTCGTGTAGCATAACGGATCATAATAAACATCAGTCCCATTCCTGCAATGGAACAGCAGAAAATAGTGGTCAGCAGACTGGTATACAGTTTATTTCCCAGATGGAAAATGGAATCTTCGGCCACAAAACCGCAAAGGACCCACTTTGTATTTTTATAAGGAACATTGTTGGCATACAGATTCATCTCAGACATGACCGCATAGATCTTCTGTTTTCCAACTTTTGAATCTTTTACCTCAAACAGATCTTCATGACTGGTGTCCTCTAAAACAAAAACATCCTGTTCTCTCTGCACGGCATCGTAGAGTGTGCCTTTTCCCGCTATAGTTTTATAAGTCCCGTCTCCATTATCAATAGCAATGGCATAACCAGCTGTCTGCTCCCGGTTCAGATCCTGGACACGGAAATAGGTATTGCACAGATAGCTGATAGAAATTTCGGTTCCAAGAACGCCATAGATCACGCCGTCGCATACCAGCGGCAGGGAATAGGTGATCATCTTATGATTGTCCATTACATGATCTTCCAGGATAAACGGCATGGACCAGTAACCAAGACTGTTCATATCCACTCCTGAATGGGCCATCCCGGCTACATAGGGCTCATAAAAGAAATCATCACTGGCCCTGTTTCCATATCCTTTAAAATTAAAAGAAGGGGACCAGGAATTATCAAAGGTGATCCCGCTTACACGGGCCAGTTCTTTATTTCCGCGCTCTAAAAGCAGGTCAGAATTGGTCTCTGTTTTTGTTACAGGATCCGAATCACGGATAAAAAATCCCTCAAAATCTCCGGCTGCTTCTGCCGGAACATCATTTGCCATGATCAGGAAAACACCACAGCTGGTATCACGGCGGAGAGATTCTAACAGTTCTGGAAATACTCTGGCCGCATAGCTTTTCTGCAGATCCCGCCTTGCAGTAAAAGTCTTCATGTCTGCCCTGTTTTCCCTGAGAAGATCTGCCAGCTCGCTGTTTAAATACGTACTTTCTTTGCGGATGGCGCTCCACTGCTCCACCATGGCACTTTCCAGTATTACCTCACTGTTTTCCACCAGATAACTGTCAAGGTTTACCGCATTGCTTTCCATGGTACCCTTTACGCCGCTGGCCATAAGCATGAAAAATGGCACAAGCCCCTGAAATAAAACAACTAAAAGCAGGGGGAGGAGCAATATGCGCATCAGTGTTCGTTTCTGTCCTTTCATATGCTTCCTACCTCCTGCTTTTTGCCTTATACCAGATCCCATTATTTACTTTGATGGGCTGTATCGTTTAATTTTGCACTCCAGTCCTCATACCACTGCTCAAATGCTTCATCTGTGGTAAACTGGGCTGCTGCCTCTGCTCTTGACATACCGCCTGCAGCCATTTCATCTACTTTGGCCTTATCTTCTGCCGCCTTGTCAGACAGATTAATATCTAATATCTTTCTGGCGGCATAACCGTTTTCAAAGCTTTTTGTTGTATAGAAATGAATATCCTCATAATCACTTAAAATGCTCTTCATGCACTGATAAGCCTTGTCGCTGACATGGAGATCCTTTTCCTTAATGACTTTATCTAAAGCATCCATGGAATTGGCGTCCTTACGCACCGGCAGATATGCGGATTCACATCCAAAACGGAGATTGTTTTCTTTTCTGGTAAACCATTTTAAAAACTCACAGGCTGCACATTCATGCTGTTCATCGGATTTTGTCACAGCCATGCTGGCGCCCTGCTGTACGTTCATATGCTCTCCGCCTTCAAATACCGGGGGCTGCATTACAATGTAATCAATATCCCTGTTTCCATCATCTGTGACCACCTGGTCCGGGAAGTACATGGAAGAAGCAGACGAACCGGTATATGCCAGGATGTCTCCTGTTCTTACATCATCAGAGCGGAATTTTCCAAAGCTTGCAAAATAGCCATTTACATATGGAACATAATAATTATCCCACAAGCGGCGGACTTTTTCTTTATCAGCCTGAATGGTCACTTCCCCGTCTTTTACATCAAAAAGATCCACACCCATCTGCTTCATGCCGATCACAAAATAATTGGACATGGAATCTCTTCCGTAAAATGCCTTTCCGTCATCTGGGATATCCGGTGTCAGGCCGTCTGTCCATTCATAATAACGCTTTGCAACTTCTGTCACGCCTTCTATGGTGGATAATTCATCTAAAGAAGAACCTGTGGCTTCTGCAAAGGTCTGCCAGTCTGTGGCATTGATCATCATGATCTCTGTGGATTTTGCCACTGGGAACAGATACAGGGCAGAATCATCATTAAAATAGCCTTCCTGAATATAAGAATCTACATATTCAGCCTGTTCTTCTTTTGTAAAATAGGGAGTCAGGTCTGCCAGTTTTCCTTCTTTCTGGACAGAATAGGCTGTATCTGCATAGGCGGAAAAAATATCCGGCAGAGCCTGAGCTCCAACTGCTCCGGAAACTGCGTCAGAAACTGCTTTTTCCAGGTCGCCTACTGAGCCCTGGGTATATGCTTCTACATAGATTCCTTTTTCTTTTCCTTCTGTTGCATTAAACTCAGCGATCAGCTGGTCAAAGGCCGCCTGCTGTGCTCCATTATAATAATGCCAGACAGTAAGGGAAACTGGTTTGCTTTGGTCCAGTTTTACCTTACTGTCTGGCGCAGTTGTTCCTGTATTACCACATGCTGTTAAAAGCAGTGCCGTTCCTAAAGCGGCTGCTGTTAGTGTTAAAAGGCCTTTTTTCATCACAGATCTCCCACAAAGCGGCTGTATACAGCCTGATTTTTAACACCATTATAGCGAAATTATGGATAAATTTCAATGAAAATGGGGAGCTTATCTTTTGTTTATAATCTGTCTTTTGCTTTCTGCTCTGTTAATGCTTTTAAAATACGTTTGCGGTTGCTGTTTAAGTGGGTGATCATGGCATATCTGGCTCCCTGTGCATCCCCGCAGGCAACAGCCTCTGTAATTGCCTTGTGATCATCCACTGTAAAACTGGCATAATCATTATTGGTCAGTTTTACAAACAAAGGGATCCCTTTTACCACGATCTCCATAAGGTTGCAGAGGATCTGGTTATGGGTACATGCTGCCAGCTGCCTGTGATATTCCATATCTGCTTCTATATGGTCCTGACCCCTTTGCACCAGATCTTCTACTTTTTTCTGTGTTTCTTTTAATTTTCTGCAGTCTGCATAATCTGCATTTGCGGCCGCCATAGCAGCCACTTCCGGCTCCAGCATCAGGCGGACATCTACAAATTCCAGTCCGGTCTGAAACAGGTTGTCTTTACTGCTTTCCTGCAGTCCAATGGGATCATCCTTTATGTTTTCTGCCTCTTCTGGCTGTTTTTCTTCCCGGATATAAGTGCCGCTTCCCCGTATCACTTCCACTTTTCCGGAAAAGATCAGAAGCTTGATGGCTTCCCTGATGGTGCTCCTTCCCACCCCGCATATATCTGCAAGCTGAAATTCATTAGGAAGCCTGTCTCCTGTTTTCAGATCTTTTTCTGTAATATAAGCGCGGATCTGCTCTGCTGTCTGTTCTGGTAAAAGTTTTTCTTTCTGGCTCATTTTGTCTCCTTTCTCCAGACCCACTCAGGACTACACCATATATCCCCCTTTAATCGGTGACACAGCATGCTCTGAGAATAGCTTTAAGGTTCCTTTGGTGTATTTTGGCGGCTTTGGCTGCCATTTAGCCTTTCTGGCTTTTAAGATCTCTTCCATTTCCTCCGGAGTGCGCTTTTCACCCTTTACGCCTACGATCTCCAGTTTACGTTCTTTTACATTGATATAGATCAGGTCGTCCTCTTCTACCAGTGCGATCGGGCCGCCTGCAGCTGCTTCCGGGCTTACGTGGCCGATCACAGGTCCTCTGGAAGCACCGGAGAAACGTCCATCCGTGATCAGTGCTACGCTGGAAGCCAGGTTCGGGTCGGAGCAGATTGCTTCGCCTGTATAGAACATTTCAGGCATACCGCTTCCCTTTGGTCCCTCGTAGCGGATAAAGATGGCATCTCCTGGTTTTACCTTTCTCTTAAGGACAGCGTCAATACACTCTTCCTCGCTGTTAAATGGCCTTGCAAGGAGAGTAGCCTCAAACATTTCCTTTGGGCATGCAGTATGCTTGATAACGCAGCCTTCCGGAGCCAGGTTGCCCTTTAAGATAGCAATACTTCCGTCTGTTCCCTTAGCGTCATCAAAGGTATGGATGATCTCTGTACGCTTGATCTCACGGCCTAACAGCTTGCCTTTCTCTCTTAACAGCTCATCACAGTGGTCATAAAAACCATTCTTCTTTAATTCTTCCAGGTTCTCCCCTAAGGTTTTGCCTGTAACAGTCATTACATCCAGGTGCAGCATGTCCTTGATCTCTTCCATAACTCTTGGAACGCCGCCTGCATAATAGAAATACTGAGCTGGCCAGTCGCCGGACGGACGGATGTTTAACAGATAATGTGCTCCTCTGTGCATACGGTCAAAGGTCTCTGCATCTACTTCAAAGCCAAATTCATGGGCAATAGCCGGAATGTGCATAGTAGCATTGGTAGAACCGCTGATGGCAGCATGTACCATAATGGCATTTTCAAAGCTCTTCATGGTAACGATATCCTTTGCCTTGATGCCTTTTTCTACTAATTTCATCAGCTGTTTTCCTGCATCATAAGCAGCCTGCTTTAATTCCGGTGCAGTTGCAGGCATCAGGGCAGTACCTGGAAGCATCAGACCTAATGCCTCTGCCATGATCTGCATAGTGGACGCAGTTCCCATAAAGGAGCAGGCACCGCAGCTTGGGCATGCATTGTGCTTATAATAATTTAACTGCTCTTCCGGGATCTCTCCTCTCTTCTCCTGGGCGTCAAACTTACCGATCTGCTCTAATGTCAGCAGCTCGTTAATAGCACAGGCCGGGTCATTTTCCACATACTTTGGTGTAATGGTATGGGCTTCCATAACGCCGCCGGTAACAACAATGGCACTCATATCTTTCAGACGACCGATACCCATTAAAATAGCCGGCACGGACTTGTCGCAGCTGGCAATAAACATACCGCCGTCAAAACCGCTTGCCATTCCATGGACTTCGATCATATTGGTCATCATATCTCTGTGTGCCAGAGAATAGTTAATACCGTCATGTCCCTGGGCGATACCATCGCAGATATCGGTCACATAATATCTGGCTGCTTTTCCGCCATTTTCATTAACTGCCTTTACGCCCTCTTCTACAAACTGGTTTAAATGTGCACTTCCCGGATGACTGTCACCATAAGAACTCTCAATTAAGATCTGAGGCTTATCCAGATCGGCTACGTTCCATCCCATTCCGATCTTTAACGGGTCATTTTCCGGTGCAAGTTTTCTGACTTCCTGACTATGTAACTTCATAACAGTACTCCTTTTTGCATTTTTAAATTCGTCATATCATTTTTTAATAATAAATCTGATGTCTTATGTTTTCAGCATGCCATTTTTCATTTAAAAAGGCAATAGGTCAGATGTGCTTTTATTAGATTTATAAAAAAGAATGCCTCTCTTCTTGTTTAAGAAAAGAGACATTCTAAATGTAAGATCACAGACCCACCAGATCTGCTATTTTTATTTTCAGGCTGTCTGGGCTTTTTTCTTCTTAAATAAAGGAGAAATATACGGCCATACTACAAAGATCACAGAAATAATAGCCAGTACACAGCTGATAGGTCTTGTTAAAAATACCATGGCGGAACCTGTATAAACCATACTGTTGATGAAATTCGATTCTATCATACTTCCCAGGATACTCGCCAGAATAAAGGGCGCCGTAGGAATATTGAACTTATAGAACAGATAACCAACAATACCAAAAGCAATAGCTACACCAATATGGAATGGATTATTCTTATATGCAAAGGAACCAGCTACACATAATGCAAGGATACCTGCAGATAAAACCTTCGGGTTCAGCTTTAAGATAGGAGCTGCCAGATATTTGCAATATAACAGGGACATTGGCATCATCAGAATGTTTCCTACCAGGAAGCAGACAATGATCAGATAAGCAGACGCCGGGTTCTTATCAAAAAGAGTAGGTCCTGCTACCATGCCGTGAATGGTCAAAGCGCCAATGAAAAGAGCTGCTGTAGAGTTTCCAGGGATACCAAGAGACATAAGTGGCACCATGGAACTTGCTACTAC
>CAVIPV010000044.1:0-17876 GCA_963644495.1 Prevotella sp.
ATGGATATAACGCATATGACGCCATCAGAAATGCTATTTTAGGAACTCCGGAGTTTATCTTCGGATAGTGGATCCTGAACAGTTACTATTTTTTTATTATAATTCCGAATTATAATGATGTTGGGGTCAAAAGGTATTTTGCCCCCTCTGATACCGAATTGCTACGTGCTTTGCACTCTCGCAATTCTATCATTATAATTATATCTTTGCACTTTTCTGTTTGCACGCAAAATCATCCCCATCTGTGATATAGAAATGAAAAAAGAGGCCGCTTCTGACCCCTTTTTCTGTGCTTATCCGTTATTCTCTGCTATTTGTCTTTTGAGACTTATCTTTTATCCGTTCATTCTCTTATTGTAAGCCTCTTTCAGGCTGCATTTTAAGGTGATTCCCAGATCCGCAAAGACCTTATCCAGTCCCGCCATAACTGCCTCTACTTTTTCAGGGTACGCATTTTCACCCATATGGCCGATGCGGATCACTTTTCCAGCAAAAGCGCCGAAGGAACCCGCCAACATAATGTTGCATTTTTCCTTCATAGCTGTAAGAATGGCTGTATCTGTGGTCCCTTCTGGAACATTAAATACAGTAACTGTATTGGAAAAGCCTGTTTCCTGGTATAATTCAAGGCCTGCTTCCACTACTGCTGCTCTTACTGCTTCGCCGATCTTTGCGTGGCGCTGCAGCATATCCGGATCATTTTTAATGTTATCAAAGGCCTGTCGGAGACCATAAATATCACTGATAGGCATGGTGTATGGGAACCACTGCTTCTCGTAATAGCCGTCAAATGCAAGGATATTTGCGTAGAAAGAAGCAACCTGTGTCTTTCTGGAGCGCATTGCTTTATAGGCGTCATCGCTGATGGTAACAAAACTTAATCCTGGAGGTGCGGAAACAGCCTTCTGGGAGCCGCCGCAAAGGATATCGATCTGATAATCATCCACCCGCATTTCTTCACCGAACATGGCAGAAACAGAATCTACCAGTGTGAGGATACCGTATTTCTTTAATAAGGGACAAAGCTTTGAAACATCATTTAACATACCGCTTGGAGTATCGCAGTGTACTAAGGCCGCATATTTAAAATCATGTTCTTTTTCCAGATACTCTTCCAGTGCCTTTACATCAAAAGCATTGCGGTAGTCTGTGGAATAAAGGACCGGCTCTCCGCCGTACATGGTCACGAAACCGGCGAAGCCTTTTCCATATTCTCCATTGTCCATTACAAGCACCCGGTCACCTTTTTCCGTGAGAGTGGCACAGGCTGCTTCCAGTCCTAAAATGCCTTCTCCGTCCAGGATCAGGGTCTCATTTTTTGTATAAAGGAGCTCACTGATCTCTTCACAGGTCTCCTTATAAAAATCATAAAAATCTGCATCCAGATCTGGATTGGTGCAGGCAAGTGCCCGTGCCTGCCGTACATTTTCCCTTACCTGTGTAGGGCCGGGTGTCATGATATCGTACATGGTGTTTTCCTCGTCTTTCTCTTTCTGGATTTACTTTAAAATAGGACGCAGTACCTTGCGAAGCTGCTCTACGCAGATAAGAACGATCACTGCTGCGGTACCGATCTGCACCAGGTTTCCTGGAATAGAAGCTACCGGGGCAAACAGGTTGTGGTAAATGATCACTTCTGCGATATAGTAACCTACTACTTTGATCACACATGCTACAGCAATAGCTGCTGCATCTCTTACTGTACTGTGATGTCCTTCTGTCATAGCGCCTACTACATAACCCATAGCGCCTACGATGATAAATGTAAATGGCGCCCATGCAGTCCAGCCGGATAACAGGTCAAACAGTCCCATACCGAAAGCGCCTGCCAGCATACCGGTACGCTTGCCTAAAAGGATGGCGCAGATAAATAAGGGAACATTTCCTAAATGGATCAGTCCTCCGTTTGCCATGATCGGCAGTCTTACGTTTACAAATGCTGTAAATACATAGGTCAGTGCAATAAACATTGCATCTAAAACAAGTTCTTTTGTGCTGTATCCGCTTTTCGCAGCTGCAGCTGTCTGTTTTGTGTTTGTACTCATGATCCTTTTCCTCTCTTCCTGATGAAAATACTCTCTTTTTTGCTTAACACAAGGATAAAGGATAAATGGGCTTTTTAAAACATCCAGTTTTTAATTAATTGACCAGTCCAGTTTTGTATTTAACAGTCTGTAAAAATTGGTATTTACACTTTTTAAAAGATCTTCTGTTTTGCATTTTCTAAGTTTCGCCGTCATCTGAAGGGTATGAACCAGGGCCGTTTCAGGATTGAAAGGGCTGTTTTCTTCTTTTGAAAGAGCACCCAAGCGTTTTCCTTCTTCATAAGCCCAGTCCACAGCTTCCATTCCGTCTGTTTCTATAAGCAGTCTGTTTTCCGGCACTATTCCTGCCACATTCTGCACTGCCTGGTTCCATAAAACATCCGGGCCAATGGAAAAATAGCAGTCCAGTTTTAAATAGTCCGCGGGAGCTTCTTTTGCGGAATACCAGTGGATCAGATAGGTGTTTGGGTAGCGTGCTATGATCCGGGCGATCTCTTTTTCCTGGCCTTTTGTGTGAAGGATCACCGGCTTTTTGATCTCACTGGCAAATCTTAACTGCTTTTCCAGTACAAGTCTCTGGCGCTCTAAAAGTACATCACACCACACATTATCCATGCCGATTTCACCGATCAGCGAGACTTTTTTCATCCAGGAAAACAGATCTTCCGGCTCCCATTTATCGCTGTACCATGGATGAAGTCCACAGGTGGGGATCAGGATCTTTTTTGCTCCCTGCAGTCCGCAGTAATACACCAGTTCTTCCATTTCTTCCGGTGTACCGGCACAGGCCATGGTAGGTATCCCAAAAAGGATCCGTTCCATGGCCTGTTTTTCGCTTTTAATATGTGCATGGGCATCTGTAAGCTGTATCATAGTTTTACCTTGCCTTCCATGATCTCTTTGTAAATTTCCCTGCGCAGAGCGCCCTGTTCATAAAGCCACTCTCTGTTGCGGTGTTCTTCTGTAACTGTAAATTCCTGGCGGACTCTGCCTTTTTTAGCATCCAGTACCAGGATACGGTCAGACAGGTAAATAGCCTCGTCCATATCATGTGTTACCAGGAGCACGGTGCGGTTCATCTGCTTTCGCACACTTAAAAGCCAGTCCTGCATCTCTCCTCTTGTAATTACATCCAGAGCACCAAAGGGCTCATCTAAAAGCAGGATATCTGCATGGCACAAAAGGGTGCGTAAAAAGGCAGCTCTCTGGCGCATTCCACCGGAAAGAGAGAACGGATATTCATCCTCATAGCCTTTTAATCCAAAGGACTCCATTTGTTTTCTGGCCTGTTCTTTCATGGCATCGGCGTTTCCATGGATGCGGCCATACAGACATACATTTTCTAAAATGGTCTTCCAGGGAAATAAAAGGTCATTCTGTGGCATATAGGCAAAATGCTCTGTGATGCCTTTTATCTCCTGTCCGTCCACTAATATTTTCCCTTCTTCTGCCGTTAAAACGCCTGTAAGCAGCTTTAAGAGGGTGGATTTACCGCAGCCGGAAGGTCCCAGGATACTGACAAATTCTCTTTCATTTACAGAAAAATCCAGATGGTTCAGTATTTTCCGGTTTTCATAATCAAATACAAGGTCTGTGACCTCCAGCTTTTTTGTCATATGTGGTACTCCTTTATAAGTAATACGTCTTTATTCCGGAAGAAATTCGTTAGTGTAGCAGTCTGCTGCAGGAATAGCATAATCGATAACACCGTATTCTGTCATAAAGTCTGTGTAATTATCCCATACGCTGTCCTTCATCTCGCCCCAACGGTCAGTATCTTCCATATACTTTCCAGCCAGATATTCCTGGGATGTTTTTAACAGGTCCATAGAGTAATCTGGTGCATATTTATGAAGGATCTCAGCGCTTTCGTCCGGGTTTTCAATGGCGTATTTATAGCCTTTTTCCGTTGCTGCCAGGAAGCTTTTTACCAGTTCCGGGCGGTTCTCTAAGGTATCATCATTTGCAATGATCACAGGGGTATAATAATCCAAGCGCTCGTCTAACTGACGCAGTTCCATGTAATTGATGGGGAAATCATTCAGCTGGCACTTTATATTGTCCCAGCCTTCAAAGAACCACTCAATATCTACTTTATCTTTCAGGGCCTCAAAACCGGAGCCGTCAGAGATGATGCGGTTCAGTTTGGAAGGATCTGCTCCAGCCTGAGTCATAACTGCCTTTAAAACAGCCTCTTCCCCAGGTCCGCCCCAGCCGGCGTAGGTCTTGCCTTCAAAATCCTTTGGAGAATGGATATCCTTGTCTGCATAGGTTACAAAGCCGGAGGTATTGTGCTGGATGATGGTTGCAATAGCCTTAACAGGGAGGGCATCTTTGGATGCTAATGCAACCGTTACATCCTCCTGATAGCTGATGCCGAAATCACCTTTTCCAACTGCAACCAGTGTGGCAGTTGCGCCTTCTGTTGGCTCTACAATGTTTACATTAAGGCCTGCTTCGTCGTAATAGCCTTTGTCTAAGGCTACGTACATGCCGGTGTGGTTGGTGTTGGCAACGTAATCTAAGATAACTGTTACATCTGTTTTTTCGGCGGATGTATTGTCGGATGCTTCTGGGGTGATTTCTGAGTTGTCCCCATTGGCACTGCTTTCTGCCGCGTTTTCGCCTGCAGCAGCGGTTGTTGCAGGTGCATTATTGTTAGATGCGCCGCAGCCTGTAAGACCGGATGCAAGGGCTGCTGCCAGAAATACAGCACTGACTTTCTTCAAAGATTTTTTCATAATATTTCCTCTTTTCTGTCTGTTCTCTCATTGAGCGTTAGAAATGGTATGTCATGTCCCCGCCAACGGCGGGGAACATATTCACTTCTCTCTGAGCGCATATCTGGATCACAATTCCAGCCAGCGGCGGGAATATCACTTCTTTTACCTATCGTATGGCATAGACACCATGGCGATCACCCGGATCAGCCCGTTCATGGTTAAACTTAACAGGATAATGACCACCACGCAGGCGAACACCTTATCCAGCATATAGCTGTTTTTTACCCTTAACAGATAATAGCCCAGTCCCTTCTGGGAACCAAGCCACTCTCCTACTACGGCACCGCTGATGCTGTAGGTTGCCGCTACTTTCAGGCCGGAAAACAGCTCTGGAAGCGCCGCCGGTATTTTCACCAGGCAATATGCTTTCCACCGGTCTGCACCGTAAGAGCGCACCAGATGCACATATTCTTCATCTACACGCTGCAGTCCATCTGCAAAGCTGACTGCCACCGGGAAGAAGCACATCAGCACTACAGTCAGGATCTTTGGCGCCATGCCAAATCCCATATAGATGATCAGGATCGGTGCCATAACGATCATAGGCACAGTCTGGGTCACCACTAAAATGGGATAAATGCCTTTGCGCACTGCCGGGAACCAGTCCATGGAAATTCCAAGTACCAGAGACAGCACAGAGGCAATTAAAATTCCCAGAAGGCCTTCGCCCACTGTAGTCACTGCATGGCTAAACAGTTCTGCCCCTTCTGTAAACAGGGCTGCTACCACCTCTATAGGAGACGGAAGCACATACAGCGGGATATGGAGCAGATCCACAGCTGCTTCCCAGATCACCAGCAACACCAATATCAGCGCCGCCGGTATCATTTTATCTTTTACATTTTTCATGTATTTCGTCCTTTAACCTAACAGTTCACGAACCATTTTTGCATCAAAGACCACTTTATCCACATGATCTACCTCGATCTGGTAAAGGGCATTGGCTGCAATGTGCTCTGCTGCCTGCTCCAGATCACGGATACCAGTAGTATCGGAATAACGGCGGACCACTTCATCTAATGCTTCTGGAAGGATCACGCATTCTTCTTCCTTCATGCTCATTCTCTTTAATATCTTTGGAAGGGCAAATTTTGTGAAAATGATCTTCTTCTCATCTTCTGTATAATCCGGGATGTCGATCACTGCAAAACGGGACATTAACGGCGCACTGATAAGAGAACGGTCGTTTGCGGTGGCGATCGGGTATACGCCCGCTGTAGGCACCATACACTCCATATAGTTATCAGTAAATCCAAGGTTATCGAGCAATGTTAAAAGCACATCGGCTGGATTGCCATTTCCCTTACCGGAAGCAGCCTTGTCCAGCTCATTGATGATAAATACAAGGTTTGACTGGCCTGACAGGGAAAATGCCTCCATAATGATACCTGGCTTTGCATTTGCATAGACACGGGAGCTTCCTGTCAGCTGCTCCGGGTCATTAATGGAACTCATATCCAGAGTAGTCCACGGCAGCTTCAGGATCCTTGCTACTGCATAGGCAATCTGGGATTTTCCAGTTCCTGCAGGTCCGATGAGAAGGATACCATAAGCAGGAAGTGTGTGGGTACGGTTGATCTGGATAATAGTCTCGATGATGCGCTGTTTTACCCGTTCCATTCCGTATAATTCTTCATCCAGGATCCGTCTTGCTTCATTTGGATCAATGGCCTCAAAATAATTGCTCTTCCACTGGATGTTCATCATAATGGATAAAGCTCTCTGGGCATGACGGCGCTCTTCCGGGGAAACCTCATGGGAATTGGCAACTGCCAGGTTTCTTCTGGCCCAGAGACGGATATTGTCAGGAAGTGTTCTTCCTGCACAGGTCATAAAATCGGTAATGCTCTGGAGACTGGTCAGCTTCATATCATCGCCGTCTTCATCTGCATCCTCTTCCCTGATCTCCTCCGCCGGTGCGCTGCTGGCCTGGAGGCGCTCGATCATATACTGTAAAAAGCCGTCCTCCGCGGAAAGCTTGGTACCGCCTCCAAAGGCGATCTCACGAATCTTGTATACAGCATACCCTTCTGGCTCATTGGAACCGGAAAGGCGCACGTTGATATGGCTTTCACCCAGCCATTTCAGCAGGCTCACAAAGCGGGCATCTACTTTTAAGATATCAGCACTGACTGTACCGCCCCCTTCTACCTGAAATTCAAAGGCTGTTTTACGGATGGGGTTGGTAAATACGCCCCAGGAATGGTGCTCCCATTTTCTATTGCTGTTGTCCAGAACCAGGATCGGATGTTCTGGCGAAGCCGCTGTTTCATCGGAGCGGATCACAGTATAGGTGCACTCCGGCGCTTTCTTTTCTTCTTTTTGTTCCTCATTAAAATCAAAAACCGGCATTTTTTCTCCTCGCAGTATATTTCTTTTTTTACAAATTCATTCCAAGTTTACCACGGTTTTATCGGATCAACAACATTTCTTTTTTCTAAAAATCATCTTAAACGCAACAAAAGCGCCCTCAGGGCGCTTCCTGCTGTCATGCATATAAACTTTTTCCAAGAGCAAAATTACAGTTCTACTCCCATCCATATTTTTCTTTCAAACTGTCACGGATCTGTGGAAAACTTTTCGGAAACGTCATATGTTCCTGATGTTCACCGATGATATATTCCATCCATACCATGTCGTACCAGCGGTCAAATTTGTAAGCACACTTATCAAATTCCCCTACCATACGGTATCCTAAATGGGCATGGAACCTGGCGCTGTTCTTGTCCAGATATTTATCCTCCTCTTTCGGATATGCGATACATGCCTCCATATTCAAGATTCCCTGCTCTTTTAAAACAGTCTCCAGAGCCTGATGAAGTTTTTTGCCGATGCCTTTATGTTTTACATTTTCATCTACATAAATAGATGTTTCCACGGCCCAGTCATAGGCTGCCCGTCCTTTAAAAGGGCTTACATAGGCATATCCGAGGATCTTGCCTTCTTCCACAGCCTTCAGATATGGGAAATGCTGTAACACATGGGCGATCCGTTCCTTAAATTCTTCTACAGATGGAACCTCATATTCAAAAGTAATGGCTGTTTTTTCTACATACGGAGCATAAATTGCAAGCAGTTCCTCAGCATCATCTACAGATGCGATCTGGATCTTTACATTTTCATTTTTCTCACTCATAATTTGGGCCTCCTGCATTCAGACTGTATTCCCGGACATGTCGAGCTGCAAATTTTGTTAATAACAATACCACTTCTTTTATTTTCCTGCAATGCTTTTTACAGCTCTTTTGATAATAACGTTTCCGGCTTTGTTTTCTAATGTCCATGCCCCATTTCCGCCTGTTTCATAAAGGGAAACGTTTTGTTTCTTAATCTCTTCTGTGACCTGCAGGGCCGGATGACCGTAGGAATTGTCTTTTCCATAGGAAATGAAAGCGGCTTTTAAGGGCATTGCCTCTAAAAAGGCGGGACTGGAGGAACCTTTGGAACCGTGGTGGGCAGTTTTTAAGATCTGCACATGGCTTAAATGTTCCTTCTGGATGCTGTTTTTTTCTTTTGCCAGCGTTAAAACTTCTGTCTCTTCTGATATTCCCATATCGCCTGTAAATAAAATATGCATGTTTTCATAGTGAGAGCATAATACCAGGGAATGGGCGTTGCGCTCCTCTTCTGTTTCTTTTTCATAGATGCAGGTAAATTCTATCTCCCCCGCTTTTATTTTATCTCCCTGACGCATATAGTAAGTTCTTCCTCCTGCTTCTGTCTGTAACCGTTCCAGCTGCTCATAAATATCGCCGCCTTTGCCGCCTGCCGGTAAGATCAGAAGGGCAATGGGCATTTTCTGATCTAGCAGATATAAAAGACCGCTTATATGGTCATTGTCTCCGTGGCTTACAATAGCTATATCTAAACGGGAAATACCTTTGGATCTGAGACACGGCTCAAGTGTCCTGCTTCCCAGGCTCTTTTGATCAGAACTTCCGCCGTCTATAAGGATATTGGTCCTGCCAGACCGAAGCAAAATCCCATCTCCCTGACCTACGTCAAGACAGAGAAGTTCAAAGCCTTTAACCGGATGTGGGGAAAGGATGGTAAAACTGAGGGTAACAGCTGTAAGCAGGAGCACAACTGCAAATACTGGGGCTGCATATTTTGACAGAAATTTTCTACCTGTCAGCCATCTTAACCCAGCCACCGCCATCACCCATAGCGCAATATAACACAATATCTGCCCCATTTCCGGCCGTCCCAGTATCCGCACAGCTCCCGGCAGTTTCAGCGACCATTCACAGATCCATTTATAATAAAGCAGTATCACGTGGCCTGTTTTTGCAGCCATGACTGCCCCCAAAGGCCATATTTCCCCGGTCGCCAATATCATGATCCCGGATACCATTAAAACCGGCACCAGCGGCAGCACCAGAAAATTTAAAAACATTCCATACAAAGGATACCTATAATAATGCCACGCCATCACAGGAAGAAGAACGATCTGTACCCAGAAGCTGATCACTGCCGTCTTTTTCCAGTTCTTTCCAATTTTATATTCCCGGATCATCCACTGAGCCGGCCCGGAGATAGCAAGAACGGCCGCAAAGGAAAGCTGGAAACCACTATAAAAAATAAGATAAGGATTTTTTACAAGAAGACTTATGGCTGCAAGACTGAGAGCAGAAAGACTGTCATAAGTGCGCCCCCGCTCTGCTGCCAGCCAGAGACAGCAGATCATAAGCACCGCCCGGATGGCAGAACCGGAAGAGCCGGTAAAAATGCCGTAACTGACTACAAAACCGCCGCCTAATATCCCCGCAGCCCGGAACCCGCCTATGGTCTTTCGAAGAAGCAGATACATTCCCCCGCCGATCAGGGATAGATGCTGTCCGCTGACTGCAAGCAGATGAGCGATCCCGCTGCTGCGGTACAGATCTAAGGTATCTGATTCCATAAAAGAACTGTCCCCCAGCAGGATCGCCCTATAAATACCGCTGTCTTCCTTCTCACAGTACTGTTCCAGAACATGGCTGCAGTATTTTCTAAACCTTAAAATAAGCCTCATAAACGGCCGGTCTGCCCCTCTGCTTTCCTTTAATGCTTTTATGTAGCCGGTACACAGCACTCCCTTTGAACGGTAATATAACTTTCCATTAAATTCTCCCGGATTTTTAGCAGATTCTGTCAGGCTTAGGGAACAGGCTATTTTCACCTGTTTTCCAGGAAGGAGCTTCTCTTCCCAGCCTTCCAGGTCCCCAGGCACTCCATAAAGCTGAACGGGAAACTGAAGGGATATCCACTGACTGCCATCTAAATCACCGGCCTTTTGCGTATCCTTTGGGCCCTGTATTTTCTTTTTCACTTTTACCTTATTTACAATTATTTCCAGTTTTTCACTTTTCTCCCGTATATCCACCACCATTCCCGTTAGCTGTACCACATCACCAAGCTGCGCCTGAGAGATCTTTTTCTCCTCTTCTTCCATCCTGGTCCGGCACTGTCCGCCTAAAAAGCTTCCCGCTGTCATTCCACCAAAAAACAATACAAAAAAGAGCAGAACTGTCCTGTATATGACACTCCTGCTCTGATCTTTGTTCAAACTTCTCTTCAAAAAGCACCTGGCTGTAAGGGCTGCTATAAACAATCCCCCTGCAAGCCAGAAAACCTTTTTAAATACAGCCGCCTGTAAACACAGGGTAAGCACCTCTCCAAGTACAAAACCTGTCGTTATCACCACAAGGGGCCGTTTCATATTTAATTTTCTCCCGTTTTAATTCTCGTTCTCTCTTACTTTCTACTCCTGCTCAATATAATCTGTATTCCGCTCAAACGCCGTGTTTAATGACACTACTTCCCTGAACATCACATCCTGGGAGCCATTGACCATGATCTGCACTTTTGTTGCGGAA
This sequence comes from Prevotella sp., assembly GCA_963644495.1. GTDB lineage: Bacteria > Bacillota > Clostridia > Lachnospirales > Lachnospiraceae > Enterocloster. The sequence continues at coordinate 10,687 of CAVIPV010000044.1, forward strand.
TTCTTCTCAAGCAGTGAATCCACAATGGCATAGATTGGAATATACTCATTTACCGCCTGATTACTGTTTAAAAAAGCGGAATCAAAGTTGATATAGCACACATTATCTGTTACAGATACACTTAATATTTTACAGTCAGACGGCAGTACCGCCTGATGTTCACTGTCTGCCGGTCCTGCGATCAGCTGTTCCACGATCAGCTGCTCCATGGAAGTGTTGATATTGTGGGCCACCTCCCGCTTTTCCGCCACCAGTTTGTCGCCGGTGCTGTTGGCAAAATACAGTGTCAGTTCCGTCTTCTCATAGGCATTTACATTACTTGTATTAATAATAAAGTCCCCGGCTGAGATAAAGCCTACCGGATTTCCCTGACGGTCCATAAGGGGCTGATCCCCGCAGTAAATGCTGATATAATCGATCCCTGCTATCTGGGTCATGGTCCTTGCAAGAGCCGCCCTGCAAAGGATCTCCTGCTCCGGCTTCATAGATGTATAACTGCCGTCAAAATACAGGTACAAAACCTGTTCATCGATCCTACATGCCTTAAAAGATACTTTATCATTTAACACCGTCTGACAATCCAGATCTCTTGGCACATGGGTCAGCTGATCCATCAGTTCTTCTGCCAGTCCCACCTGATCTTTGGTCTCTGTTTCATATTCCTGAGCCACCAGTTTGGTCACAGAAGAATTCAGATAATAAATAAGATATTTTCCTGCACCTGGATCTGATTTCGGCTCTGCCTTTGCACCGCATCCTGAAAGGACTGCCATGATCACTAGTATGATCACTGGGCATATGCACAGAAGAAACTTATCTTTTCCATATTTCATGACCGTTCCTCCTGTCTTGGTACATAATTTAAAGGGATACGCATACTGAACGTCGTTCCTTCTCCCGGCGTGCTTTCCACATCGATAACACCGTGATGCATCTGGATCACATTTTTCGTAATGGAAAGCCCCAGTCCTGTACCGCCTACTTCTCTGGAACGCGCCTTATCTACGCGGAAGAAACGCTCAAAGATATGGTCTACACTGTCTTCCGGGATACCAATGCCGGAATCTGCCACTTTTACGTAGAAATATTTATGATCTGCGTCCAGCGTTACACGGACCCAGCCGGAATCCACATTGTATTTGATGGCATTTTCCACCAGATTGGTCACTGCCAGGTTCAGCTTCACCTTATCCACATCCGCTGTGACTTCACGGATACTCTCTAATATAAGCTCCACATTGCTGCGCTTTGCAATAGGGCGCAGCCGTTTTAAGATCATTTCCAGTTCATGATTAATATGCACCTGTGAAATGTTCATCTGGCTTTCTGCTGATTTATCCATTCGCACCAGAGTCAGAAGATCTTCAATGATCTGGTTTTCCCGGTCGATCTCGTCGGAAATATCCGCCATAAACTCCCGGTACAGTTCCACCGGCGCATCTTCCATTCCCATCAGGGAATCTGCCAGTACACGGATGGAAGTAATCGGCGTTTTTAACTCATGAGACACATTAGATACAAATTCCTGTCGGGACTGGTCCACTGCCTTTAACTTGCGAAGGGATTTCTGCACTGCATGGGACATCTGGCGTGTTTCGCTGTAGGCATCCTCCTGGATATCTGCATCCAGGTCTCCCTGGGCTACACGGTCAAAGGATCGTAAAAGCCGCTTAAAAGGCCGTACCAGAAAATGGGCAGAAGCCACAGAAGTAAGAACTGCCACCAGGGCCATACAGAGAAAGAACAACTGGGCACTGCTTTTTACCCTTTCTGTTACAGAAGTGACATTTTCCATGGAAGCTGTCACTGCAATAACTCCCTGGATCTTTTTCTCATCTGTAGGATCATAAACAGGGATCGTCTGATAATAATATCCCCCCTCTTTATTAAACCGGCTGCTGCTCTCTCCTTTAAAACAGCGGATGACCTCTTCTGATATATAATATTTTCCTGTAGACAGATTAAAGGTATCTGTCATGATCTTATAACTGCTGTTGACAACAACGATCCGGCCATTATACAGGTCTGCAATGGTCTGCATCTGGGCATCCAGGCCAATATTATTGGTCTTATCTGCTGTAAGATAACCGGAACGGGTCATACGGTTGCTTAAGATCACACACTGGTTCTGGATCTCAATATTCCTTGCCTCCAGCTGGTTCTGTTTAAAAGATCCCATAAGGATCCATGTCTGCAGAAGCAAAGGAATGACCGCCACTGCGATCATTAAAAGAGTCATGGGGACAGTGATGCTCTGTCCCCGTGTCTTTAGCTTTTCATACCATTTTTCTTTATTCAATTGTTCCGGCTCCTTATTCCAGCTCCTTTAACTTACTGGAGCAGGCTACTGCAAAACTTCCCGGTCCAATGTGGCAGGCAATGCTTAAGGACAGTGGTGACACAGTGACCGGTACTCCCGGATACTGCTCTTTTAAAGCTTCTTCCAGTTCTTTTGCGCATTCTTCGTTGCAGGTATGTGCAATTTCCAGATAAGTATGTTTTGCCTCTTTATCATGGAAACGCTCCTCCAGATCTTTTGCAATGGCAGTAAGCATAATGGACTTGGCCTGCTTAGCTGTACGCGCCTTGGAAAATGCGTCTAACTTCTCTCCCTGAATGGTTAAGACCGGCTTGATACGAAGAAGAGTTCCCAGCGCTGCAGCTGCCGGAGTGATACGTCCTCCCTTTTTCAGGTATTTTAAAGTAGTAAGGGTAATATAAATGCTGCTCTCATATTTGGTGCGCTCTAAGATCTCTTTGATCTGTACTGCATCATAGCCTTTTGCAGCCAGGTCTCTTGCATCAATCGCTGACTGTTCCTGGGTAACGGAGATACGCTGGTTGTTTACTACCTGTACCTTTCCATCATAATCATCTGCCAGCATAAGGGCAGTCTGGCAGGAGCCGCTTAATCCGCTGGACATAGGGATATATACGATCTCATCATATTCTTTTAACAGTTTATCCCAGAAATCTGTTACTTCTCCCGGTGATGGCTGGGAAGTGGAAATATCTGCTCCTTCTTCCATACGCTTAAAAAATTCCTCATGGGTCAGGTTCACACCCTCATAAAACATTTCCCCATCAATAATAAAAGGCATAGGCAGCACATATATCCCTAATTTTGCTGCCTGCTCCTGTGTAATACCGCTGTTGCTATCTGTAGCAATTGCTGTTCTCATGACTTTCTCCTTAAATATTGTTATACTTATGTCATCATGATACTACAGATTTGCCTTTGGGTCAAAATATATTTAAAAATCCGGAAGCGGCCCAAACGGACTGCTTCCGGATTTTTATGTTTACCAGCGATCCCGCCACTGGCCGGGTTTTCGCATCATATACAGCAAATGCGCCCAAAAGGCGCGTCTGTCTGGTTTTATTTATTACTTTTTAACGATCAGTGACTTACCAGTCATTTCCTTAGGCTGCTCCATGTCCATTAACTCGATCAGAGTTGGTGCGATATCGCATAATGCGCCGCCTTCACGAAGCTTCATGTCAGCATCTGCATTTACCAGGATAAATGGAACTGGGTTGGTAGTATGAGCGGTGTATGGTTCGCCTGTCTCATAGTCTACTAACTGCTCTGCGTTTCCATGGTCAGCGCAGATGAACATAACGCCGTTTATTTCCTTTAATGCCTCTACAGCGCGGCCTACGCATTCATCTACTACTTCGATGGCCTTGATAGCTGCTGCTTCTACGCCTGTATGTCCAACCATATCCGGGTTAGCGAAGTTAATGATGATCACATCATATTTGCCAGACTTAATGGCCTCGGTCAGCTTGTCGCATACGCCGTAAGCACTCATTTCAGGCTTTAAGTCGTAGGTTGCAACTTCCTTTGGAGAAGGAACCAGGATGCGGTCTTCTCCTTCGTTCGGCTCTTCTACACCGCCGTTAAAGAAGAAGGTAACATGAGCATATTTCTCTGTCTCAGCAATTCTTACCTGCTTCTTGCCGTTTGCTGCCAGGAACTCACCAAAGGTATTGGTAATGGATTCCTTCTTAAATGCAACCAGCTTGTTGGTAATGGTCTCATCATAATCAGTGAAACATACATATACCAGATCTAACTTCTTCTCTCTTGCAAAACCGTCAAAATCATCATCGCAGAATGCATGGGTGATCTCTCTTGCACGGTCCGGGCGGAAGTTGAAGAAGATAACGGAATCGCCATCTTTAATGGTTGCCAGTGCCTTGCCGTTTTCTGTAACTACAAATGGTACAACAAACTCATCGGACTTGCCATCGTCATAGGAAGCCTGGATGCCTTCTGTTGCGCTTGCAGCTGTATTTCCGTCGCCCTTTGTGAGAGCGTTGTAAGCTAACTCTACACGGTTCCATCTCTTATCACGGTCCATTGCATAGTAACGTCCCATAACGGATGCTACTTTGCCCACACCGATTTCTGCCATCTTTGCCTCTAACTCAGTAACGAATTCTTTACCGGATTCTGGCGGTGTATCACGGCCATCTAAGAAGCAGTGTACATATACTTTTTCCAGACCGTTTCTCTTTGCCAGCTCTAACAGACCGTAAATATGGTTTAAATGGCTGTGTACGCCGCCGGTGGATACCAGACCGAACAGGTGCAGTGCAGAATCATTTTTCTTGCAGTTTTCTACTGCTGTTAAAAATTCTGGTACATTAAAGAAATCGCCATCGTTAATAGACTTGGTAATTCTTGTCAGCTCCTGGTATACAACACGGCCTGCGCCCATGTTTAAATGTCCTACCTCGGAGTTACCCATCTGTCCTTCTGGAAGTCCTACTGCAAGGCCGCTTGCCTGACCTTTTACAAATGGACACTGACTCATTAACTGATCCATAACAGGTGTTTTTCCTTCACATACAGCGTTGTGGTCACATCTGTCATTCAGTCCGTAGCCGTCCAGGATCATTAATACTACTGGTTTCTTGCTCATATCTTTTCTCCTCTTGATTTTGCCCTTTTATAATAATATAAAGGCGTTAAAAATGGATACAAATGCCCTGAGACCCGTTTTCACGACCCCAGGGCTAAGCTTTTGCAACTACAATAATTACTTGTTATAGTTTACGATCTTACCAAAATCTGGCTTTAAGGAAGCGCCGCCTACCAGGCCGCCGTCGATATCTGGCTGTGCAAACAGTTCTGGTGCACTTGCTGCTGATACAGAACCGCCGTACTGGATACGGATAGCCTGTGCAGTTGCCTCATCATAGATCTCGCCGATGCATGCGCGGATCGCTGCGCATACTTCTTCTGCCTGTTCTGTGGTTGCTACCTTACCGGTTCCGATAGCCCAGATCGGCTCGTAAGCGATAACAGCGGTCTTTGCCTGATCTGCTGTTACGTTTAAGAAAGCGATCTTGATCTGCTGACGGATCCAGTCAATGGTAATGCCCTGCTCTCTCTGAGTTAAAGATTCACCGCAGCAGATGATAGGAGTAATTCCATGCTCAAATGCCTTTAATACTTTCTTGTTTACGGTCTCATTTGTCTCAGCAAAGTACTCTCTTCTCTCAGAATGGCCGATGATCACATACTTAACGCCTGCGTCATTTAACATGTTAGGAGAAATCTCGCCTGTGTATGCGCCTTTTTCCTCAAAATACATGTTCTCAGCACCGATCTGGATGTTGGTTCCCTTTGCTGCTTCCATTGCCGGAATAATATCAATAGCCGGTACACAGAAAACTACATCTACTTCATCATTTACTACTAATGGTTTTAATTCGTTTACAAGAGCAACTGCCTGGGAAGGTGTCATGTTCATCTTCCAGTTGCCTGCGATGATCTTCTTTCTTGCCATAATGTCCTGTCTCCTTTATACACATATAACGTATACACGACTCACAGGCGGTCTGTTTTATCCCCAGTTATTTCAAAAACAGCCGCCTGCAATATCAGTTATCTTTATTTATCATCTGCTGCAGCTACGCCTGGCAGTTCCTTTCCTTCCAGGAATTCCAGAGAAGCACCGCCGCCAGTGGAAATGTGGCTCATCTTATCAGCAAATCCTAACTGATTTACTGCTGCTGCAGAGTCACCGCCTCCAATAATGGTGGTTGCATCAGTATCAGCTAAAGCCTGAGCTACTGCGATGGTTCCCTTTGCAAGAACAGGGTTCTCGAATACGCCCATCGGTCCGTTCCAAACAACGGTCTTAGCGCTCTTAACAGCCTCAGCATACAGCTTTGCGCTTTCTGCACCGATATCCAGACCCATCTTGTCATCTGGGATAGCATCTACAGAAACATTCTCTACAGGGATCTCAGCATCGATTGGATCTGGGAAGGAAGCTGCTACTACAGCATCTACAGGAAGTAAAAGCTTCTTGCCAAGCTTCTCAGCCTTTGCCATCATTTCCTTGCAGTAATCTAACTTGGTATCATCAACTAAGGACTTACCGATCTCTTTGCCTTCAGCCTTTAAGAAGGTGAATGCCATACCACCGCCGATGATCAGTGTATCGCACTTTTCAAGGAGGTTAGAGATAACATTTAACTTATCAGCAACCTTAGCACCGCCTAAGATAGCAACGAAAGGTCTTACTGGATTCTCAACTGCATTTCCTAAGAAGTCGATCTCTTTCTGCATTAAGTAACCAACTACGTTGGAGCCGCCCTTTGCGGAGATGAACTTGGTAACGCCTGCTACAGAAGCATGTGCTCTGTGGGAGGAACCAAATGCATCGCATACATAGTCATCAGCCAGATCAGCCAGTTCCTTGCTGAACTCTTCGCCGTTCTTGGTCTCTTCAGCGCCGCGGAAACGTGTATTCTGCAGAAGAACTACATCGCCTTCCTTCATAGCCTCTACAGCCTTGGTAGCTGCTTCGCCGGTTACATTGTAATCAGATACGAAAACAACTTCCTTGCCTAATTTCTCAGACAGTCTCTTTGCTACTGGAGCTAAGGACTCACCTTCATTAGGGCCATTTTTAACTTTTCCTAAATGGGAGCACAGGATAACCTTTGCGCCATCATTGATCAGCTTCTGGATGGTTGGCAGAGCTGCTACGATACGGGTCTCATCTGTGATCTCGCCGTTCTTTAACGGTACGTTGAAGTCGCAGCGAACTAAAACTCTTCTTCCCTTTACATTGATATCATCAATAGATTTCTTGTTTAACATGGTGGATATCTCCTCCTAATATATAAGTGTAGGGTTTCAGTACCCAACAGCCAGTTGGGACTTA
>CAVIPV010000045.1:0-7337 GCA_963644495.1 Prevotella sp.
AATGCAAAGAAGAAGATATTGAAATATAACCAGAAGGCATGTGAATGTCTGGGAATTTCAGGAGAACTTGCAGGCGGGCAGTTTCAGGATTTCTTCTTAAATGATTTTGATGAGATCGCGAAAATTGGGATGAAATATGGCAAAAACCGTTTCAGATATGTGCTTACACGGAAAAATCAGAGCCAGATCGCTTTATCCATGATGCTGGTGCCTATTTGTGAAAATAACAGGGAAGATCTGTACATACTGATCTTTAATACAGCAGATGAGACCAATCGGGAAAGAGGGAAGCTTTTAGGCTATAGAAGAAGTGGATGCCTTTCTGACCTTTGTGGTACGTCAGAGGAGATCAGCCGGGTGAAAGAGCTGGGGATGATCGCTGCGAAGAATGCTTCCTGCGTCCTGATACGGGGAGAAAGCGGAACAGGAAGGGAACTGTTGGCTCAGGCAATACACAATGAAAGTGACAGAAAAGATCATTCTTTTATTACAGTCCGCTGCGGCAGTGTGCCAAGGGAGTGGATGGAAACAGAGTTATTTGGGGATAAAACAGGAAATCAGGTAGGCAGACTGGAGCTGGCAGATAAGGGAACGTTGTTTTTAGAAGATATAGACCAGCTTTCCATGGAATGTCAGATCCGCCTGGTAAATTTCCTGGATACAAAGACGGCGGACAACAGGAAAAATCTGGATGTGCGTATCATTGCATGCACAACAAAAGACTTATTTCAGATGACAACAGCAGGAACCTTCCGCATGGATCTGTATTATAAGCTGAATGTGATCAGTATACTGATCCCGCCTTTAAGGCAGCGCAGAAAGGATATACAGCCGCTGATCCAGCAATATATCAGCCGGTACCGGAAGATCCTGAAAAAAGAAGTCACCAGCATGGAAAAACAGTGTATGGAGGTCCTGCTTAATTATAGCTGGCCGGGAAATGTAAGAGAGCTGGAAAGTGTGATCGAGCGGCTGGTCAATCTGGCTAAGGGACCTGTTATCTGCTTTTCAGATCTGCCGGAGGAACTGGTATCTGCCTATTACACCCAACGGTATACCGGAGATCATGAGACCCGGTTGGTAATATCGCCGGAAGACAGAGAGTATGGGGAAATCGTCCGCTGCTTAAAACAGGTTCACGGACATGTGAAAACGGCAGCGGGACTTTTGGATATGCCTTTAAGCACTTTATACCGGAAATGTGAAAAATATAAGATAGATCTGAAGATGTACCGGCAGTGGCAGACATAAATGTTCTTTCAGTTGTCACTGGGAATGAAGTATGCTAGACTCATAAATAGGAAAATAAGAATGTGGATATAAGAGAGGAAAGCAGGTGGAAATATGGCCAGAGTGATCAGTATCGGAAAGCAGGATTTTGCTTCTTTGCGGGAAAATGGTTATTTCTTTGTAGATAAAACAAGTCTGATCCGCAAATGGTGGGAATCAGGTGATGAAATTACTTTGATCACCCGTCCACGCCGGTTTGGAAAGACCTTGAATATGAGCATGCTGGACTGCTTTTTCTCAAATCGTTATGTTAACCGGAAGGATCTGTTTGAAGGACTGGAGATCTGGAAAGAAGAGCGTTACCGGAGTCTGCAGGGAACATGGCCGGTTTTATTTCTGAGTTTTGCATCAGTCAAGGCGGATAACCTGTCTGATGCGAAACAGCAGATCAATGCGCTGATCGCAAAAAAGTATGAGGAAAACCGCTTTTTACTGGGGGACACACTTTTAAGTGAAAATGAAAAAAAGGCTTATGAACAGGTTACTATGGAAATGGGGGATGCCAGGGCATCGTCTGCACTAAATGATCTGTGTTGCTATCTCAGCCGGTTTTATGGAAAAAAAGTTATTGTTCTTCTGGATGAATACGATACACCAATGCAGGAAGCGTATTTGAAAGGATACTGGAATGGTTTTGTTTCCTATATCCGCAGCCTGTTTAACGCAGTTTTTAAAACGAATCCGTATCTGGAACGTGCGGTTATGACCGGGATCACCAGGATTTCCAAGGAATCTGTATTTTCAGATCTGAACAATCTGAATGTGATCACTACGACCTCAGATGAATATGCAGACTGTTTTGGTTTTACAGAGAGCGAAGTATTTCAGGCTCTGGAAGAATATGACCTGTCTTCTGAAAGGGAACAGGTGAAGCAGTGGTATGATGGTTTTATTTTTGGAAAATGCCGGGATATCTATAATCCGTGGTCGATCACAAATTACCTGGACAAGAAGCAGTTTCGTCCTTATTGGGCGGCAACCAGTTCTAATGCTCTGGTGAACCGGCTGATCCAGACATCTTCTGCAGACGTAAAACAAAAGATGGAACAATTAATAAGCGGCAGATCGGTTACAGTAACATTTGATGAACAGATCGTATATGATCAGTTGGATCTGGATGAGCGGGCTATCTGGAGTTTGCTGCTGGCAGGCGGATATTTAAAGGCTGCAAAAGTAGAATACAGAGGTATGTTTCAGGAACCATGGTATCAGCTGAATATTACAAATCAGGAAACATATGGAATGTTTGCGGCCATGTTCAAGGGATGGTTTGGCCGGTCCCTGTCAAGTTATAATGGTTTCATCCAGGCCCTATTGACGGGAAATAAAAAAGAAATGAATGCTTACATGAATGAAGTTGCACTGATGACATTCAGCTGCTTTGATACAGGCAGACATCCGTCTGAGAGAACACAGCCGGAACGTTTTTATCATGGTTTTGTACTGGGATTATTGGTGGAGCTTCGTGAAAGATACCGGATCGAGTCCAATGGAGAAAGTGGGTATGGCCGGTATGATATTATGCTGACTCCGTTAAAGAAAGAGGATGATGCGATCCTCATTGAATTTAAGGTTCATGACCCAGAAGAAGAACGGACGCTGGAAGATACCGTGCAGGCAGCGCTTCTGCAAATCCGGGAAAAACGATATGAGGCAAAATTAAAAGCTGCCGGATTTTCTGAAGAGAAGATCCGAAGCTATGGCTTTGCATTTGAAGGAAAAAAAGTGCTGATTGGTTAGTGATTGCATAGAAAAATAACTCTCTCCGTATCCTGTAAAGAGAAGCTTTAGGATACAGGAGGGAGTTTTTTTATGAAACAGGAAACGAAAACGCTGCTTACTGCGGTTGCCATTCCACTGGCTGTAGGCGGTGTATCGGGATTTTTGACACGGAATAGTATGAGCACTTTTCAGAAGCTTAAAAAGCCGCCTTTATCGCCGCCGGGCTGGCTTTTTCCGGTTGTCTGGACGGTCTTATTTATTTTTATGGGGGCGGCATCGTGGATCGTATGGAAGAAGCCGGGATCTGAGGAACGAAGGAAAGCGTTGAAAACTTATGGGGTGCAGTTAGTGGTTAATTTTTTCTGGCCGATCTTATTTTTTATGGGGAAAAAGTATACTATTGCTTTTGCGTGGCTGTGCTTTTTATGGTATCTGGTTTATAGCTGTCTGACACAGTTTTACAGGTTGTCAAGAAAGGCCGGGGCTTTGCTGGTGCCTTATCTGGTGTGGCTGACTTATGCGGGGTATCTGAATTTGATGATCAGTATTTTGAATTGAAATAAAAATAAATAAGAACAAATGTTTGCAGCGTTCGTGGACAGGAAAAATGGCGTGTGATATACTAAATAGTAACTGGTCATGGAGGTTTGAGCATGGGTTCTGATAAGATTTATATTGCCATTGATCTGAAATCTTTTTATGCTTCGGTAGAATGTGCGGACCGCGGGCTGGATCCGTTGACTACCAATTTAGTGGTGGCGGATCCTTCAAGGACGGAAAAGACGATCTGTTTGGCGGTGTCCCCCAGTTTGAAGGCCTATGGGATTTCAGGGCGGGCAAGATTGTTTGAAGTGGTGCAGAAGGTGAAGCAGGCGAACAGTCTGCGGAGAGGTTATCTGCCGGACCGCAGGTTTACGGGGAGATCCTGTGATGGGAAAATGCTTGAAAGGGATCCGGGGCTTGAGATCGATTATGTGATTGCTCCGCCACGTATGGCCCACTATATGGAAGTGAGTACGCAGATCTACCATATTTATTTAAAGTATGTGGCTCCGGAAGATATTCATGTGTATTCTATTGATGAGGTATTTATGGATGTGACGGAGTATCTGGGGACTTACAGGATGACGGCCAGAGAACTGGCTATGAAGATGATAAAGGATGTGTTGGAGGAGACGAAGATCACGGCTACTGCGGGGATTGCGCCGAATCTGTATCTTTGCAAGGTTGCTATGGATATTGTGGCGAAGCATGTGGCTGCGGATAAGGACGGGGTAAGGATCGCCCAGCTGGATGAGATGTCTTACAGGGAAATGCTTTGGGATCATAAGCCGATCACGGACTTCTGGAGAGTGGGAAGAGGTTATGCAAGGAAACTGGAGGAAAATGGAATCTGCACTATGGGGGATATTGCCAGGTGCTCTTTAGGACGGCCGGGGGATTTTTATAATGAGGATCTGTTATTCCGGCTGTTTGGGGTGAATGCGGAACTGCTCATTGACCATGCCTGGGGGTATGAGCCATGTACGATCGCAGATATAAAGGCGTACAAGCCCCAGGATAAGAGTATTGGGGCTGGGCAGGTGCTGCATTGTCCCTGTGATTCCAGGCAGGCGAGATTGGTGCTAAAAGAAATGGCGGATATGCTGGCGTTGGATCTGGTGGATAAGGGGCTTACGGCCAGTCAGATCGTTTTGACGGTGGGCTATGATATTGAAAATCTGACGGATCCGGTGAGAAGAAAGGCTTATAAAGGGGCGGTAACTACGGATCATTATGGGAGAAAGATACCCAAGCATGCCCATGGGACGATCCATTTGAAGCTGCCGACTTCTTCTGCAAGATTGATCATGCAGGGGGCTATGGAATTGTATGATGAGATCGTGGATAGAAATCTGCTGATACGAAGGCTTTATATTACGGCGGAGCATGTGGGGGAAGAGGAAAAGGTTAAGAAGCAGGAGACTTATGAGCAGTTAAGTTTGTTTACGGATTATGAGAAAGTGGAGAAGGAACGGGAAGAAGAGGCTAAGAGTCTGGAAAAGGAGAAGAGGCTGCAGCAGGCTATGTTGGATATTAAGAAGAAGTATGGGAAGAATGCTATTTTGAAGGGTATGAATTTGGAAGAAGGGGCTACAGCGAGAGAGCGGAACCGGCAGATTGGGGGGCATAAGGCGTGAGAAAGTATGAGGACATTATTCATCTGTCAAGGCCGGTTTCGAAAAATCATCCCCCTATGTCAAGGGAGAACCGGGCGGCGCAGTTTTCACCTTTTGCGGCACTTACGGGATTTGAAGGGGCGATAAAAGAAACGGCCAGGGTGACGGGGGAGAAGATTGAGTTAGACGAGGCGCAGAAGGTGGTTTTGGATGAGATGCTGGGGCGATTGCTGCGAGAGAAAACTCCGGCAATTTTTACGTATTTTTTGAAGGATGAAAGGAAAGAGGGAGGGGAGTATGTGACTGCTTCGGGAGTTGTGAAGAAAATAGATCTTTATACTTATTATGTGATCTTGGAAAACGGGACGAGGATCCCAGTGGGGGATATTTTGGAGATAGAGGAAATCTCATAAAGAAACGGCCTTACATCTCACTTATCATTATCCACTGGCTTTCGGCATGCACCTGTTCGCCTGCATCGGACTTTGTCCGCTGCATTCGGACAGCTGCGCTCAAGATGTGGACAATTGATAAGTGTGATGACGGCCTGTGTATTCAAGGAGTGAGGGATTAGAAACGCTGCTTTACCGGTAAAAACTAAACTATATGTCTTTTTGGGGAGTGGAATTGGTTAGGTTTTGTTCGTACAGGTAAATGAAATAGGTCAGTGCCAGAAGATCGGCACTGCCGCCGGGGCTGATGTTGCGGTGGATCAGTTCGTCGTCCAGTTCTTTGGCATAGGTGAGAAGCTCATGGGTATCATGGGCTTTTTCTTTTAGTGTGGTTTTGATGCGCTGCTGGAGTTCTTTCATCTCTTCGTAAGAGGAACGGTTTACGATGTTGGTGTCTTCGGAGGTTGCGATGATGGACAGCAGGGTGATGACACCGGCATCGTTGATGGAACGGCCTTTTTTCAGCTCTTCTTTTAGGATAGGGAGAGCTGTTTTTAGTACGGTGGCGTAGCCGGAAAGGGCTTCGCCACGGGCGCCTTTCATGCCATAGAGGGCGTAGAGGCGTTCGCCGTTAGTACGGGCGTTTTCTGAAGTAATGTCTTTAAAGTCTTCCAGAACATCGGATACCAGCTTCTGATTGATGGAAAGCAGTGTATCCGGTGAGTATGGAATGTGGTTGGCATACATATAGCCTAAGGAACAGTTTAAGATCGCCAGTGAGAAGATAAGTCCTTTATGGGTATTGATGCCTTTGGTGGCGGTCATCATGGCGTCTTCTGCCTGGATGCCTAGGGAGCGTAGTCTTGCGAAAATGCGGGAAAATGGTTCGTGGCCGTTTTCGTGTTCTTTTTCCATGCCGCAGAGGGCAAATTTTTCAAAATAGTGGTTTAGGGAAACGGCGCTGGCTTCGAAGGTGAAGATATCCATGTCTTTGTGGGCGCCGGTGTTATTGCGGTCGACCAGTCCTGGTTTGGGTGTGGCGCTTACTTCGTAGAGAAGGGCCTGCATGGACAGGGAGGACAGTTTTTTTGCCTGTTTTTCTTCGAAGTAGTCTTTCATCAGTTCACAGGCTTTGTCCAGCAGCTCTTTTACGGTATGGGTGCGGGAACGGCTGCATACAAAGGCGTCGTTGCTGCAGAGGAGACATTTCCGGCCTGGAAAGCCCAACTCTGTACGGGAGACTTTGGTCTCATCGGTGCGGATCACATCGATGTCGAAAAGGCGGCCAAAGGATAAGCTGTCTTCCAGGAGGCAGAGAGTTTCTTTGATGAAAAGATCGTTTCCTTGTACGGACCAGAACTGTTCGTTTCCTGTAAAGGAGCGGATGGTCCGTTTTTCCAGGACCGGGATCTTCCAGGCGTGAAGCTGGGAGTCGATGAGACGGACGCCTTCTTCAAAGGTCATTTCTCCTAAGGGGAAAACTTTGATGGGGCCGGGGATATTTAAGGTGAAGGAGATGACAGTGGCATTATGGGTGCGGATCAGCTTCTGCTGGATGGCGTGGCGTCTGTCACGGGCATTTAACATGTCAGGAACAGCTACTTCCCGGCCGGTGATAAATTGGGATGAGTCTATAGGCATAAAATTTTTTCCTCCAAAGCGTGGTGTACTGGGCAATTTGGCCCCTTTATATGCCTGCTTACGCAGGCATGATCTTTACCAGTGAGTATACCATATAAAGGCTTTTAAGGAAAGATAGTGGTAAAAGGGGCGT
>CAVIPV010000045.1:7347-17786 GCA_963644495.1 Prevotella sp.
ATTGCGCTGGATAGGTTATTGTGTTAAAATTTTTGGTAATAAAATGAACAGCTGGTGCGGACACTAAAGGATAAAGGCACGATCGCTGTAGGAGGTAGAGAGATGGTTCTTTCAAAGAATATGCAGAAACTGGTAGCGGGAAGTTCTACTATTAGAAAACTGTTTGAGGAAGGTATTGAGCTTGCAAAGGAAGTTGGCGCTGAGAATGTGTATGATTTCAGCCTGGGAAACCCGGCAGCTCCTGTACCGGAAGAGGTAAAGAAGAGTATTTATGATATTCTTGAAAACAGAAATGCCAATTTTGTACACTGCTATATGCCAAATGCCGGATATCCGGAGGTAAGGGAGAAAGTAGCAGCAAACTTAAATAAGAAATATAATTCTTCTTTTACAAAAGAAGATATTATCATGACTGTAGGCGCTGCAGGCGGCATCAACTGTGTTCTGCGTTCTCTGTTAGAGTTGGATGATGAGGTACTTTGCTTTGCACCATTTTTTGGCGAATACAACAGTTATGTTATGAACTTTGGCGGTAATTTAAAGGTAGTTCCCGCTGATTATGAGACTTTTCAGTTAAATGTGGAAGAGGCTGACAAGTATATTACAGAGCGTACAAAGGCTGTGATCATTAATAATCCAAACAATCCTTCTGGCGTTGTATACAATAAGGAGACTCTGATCCGTTTACAGAATATGCTGGAAAAGGCAGAGGAGCGCATCGGACATCCCATCTATGTCCTTTCTGATGAGCCATACCGTGAGCTGGTATATGACGGCTGTGAGCTTCCATTTGCACCGGACTATATTAAGAACTGTATCGTTGTTTATTCTTTCAGTAAGTCACTGTCATTGTCCGGTGAGCGTATTGGATACCTGGCTGTCAGCCGTCAGATCGCAGAGTATGATACCATGATCAATGCTCTGGTAGTTGCAAACCGCTGCATTGGTTATATTAATGCACCATCTTTATTCCAGCTGGTTGTAGCTGACTGCCTGGATGTGAAGACAGATGTAGATTTTTATGACAGAAACCGTAAGCTGTTATATGAGTCTATGAAAGATATGGGCTTTGAGTGCGTAAAGCCGGAAGGTGCATTTTATATGTTGGTCAAGGCTCCTACAGGGGATGATGCAGAGTTTTCTGCAGTGGCAAAGAAGTTTAACCTGCTCATCGTACCTGCAGCCAGCTTTGGCTGCCCGGGATATGTCCGTATGGCATACTGCGTATCCAATGAGATGATCCACAGAGCACTTCCTGCACTGCAAAAGCTGGCTGATCATTATGGTTTGAAGAAATAACAGGAAAAAATAATGTAAATACCTGATCATAATGTGAATGATACCAGGGTCAAAAGGTCGGAAATCCGACGCAAGCTTGCTTGCAGGAGGAGTTTTGACCTTTTGACCCCAACATCATGTGAATATATAACTGTCGCAAAACAGAGGATGATGAAAAAAATCACCTTTGTTTTGCGGCAGTTTTTTTGTGTCAAGGCACATTCTTTTTTATGCAGAAATTCAGGCAGGATATGACAGAAAACACCCAATTTACAACAGGATTCTACCAGAAAGAGAAGGCTTTAAAAGGCTATACTTTAGAAAAACGAAGAGGAGAAGAAAGTATGAAGTCAATTGATGTTTTCTGCCACCTGATGCCGCAAAAGTATGCAGAACTGGCAATGAATGAATCACCAAACAAATCCCACATGTTTGTGCGTGCCCTGAAAATGCAGGCTATGTCTGATATGGAGTACAGAAAGCAGGTGATGGAAGGATTTGAGGGGTATAAGCAGATCCCTAATATTGTATCACCGCCTGTAGAGCTGTTTGCAGGACCGGATAAGTCACCGAAGCTGGCAGCCATTGGAAATGATGAGATCAAAAAGATCACAGACAGCGATCCGGACCGTTACTGTGGATTTATCGGGGGTATCCCATTTAACAATGTGTCTGCGTCTGTGGAAGAGATCAAACGATGCAAGGATATGGGGGCAAAGGGAATCCAGATCTACACACATATGAACGGGGAAGCCATTGATCAGGAAAAGTTCTGGCCGATCTATGAGATCTGCGAAAAGCTGGATCTGCCGATCCTGATCCATCCGGTAGGCGGACAGATGGTTCCGGAGTTCCCTACAGAGGACTGCTCCAAATATGAACTGTGGTTTCTCATCGGCTGGCCTTACCAGACAACGGTTGCTATGTGCCGACTGGCATTTTCCGGTATCTTTGAGGATTTTCCTCAGTTAAAGATCGTCACCCACCATGTAGGAGCCATGATCCCTATGCTGGCAGGCCGTATTGAAAATGGTCTTAAGATGTATGGGGGCAGAACAGCACCTGAATTAAAGGAAAAGCTGACAAAGACAAAAATGAAAGGCAATCCGTTAGATACTTTCAAGAAGTTTTATGCAGATACAGCTTCTTTTGGTTCTGCTTCCGCAATCCGCTGTGGTCTGGATTTCTTTGGAAAAGACCACCTGTTATTTGCTTCTGATATGCCATTTGACCCGGAAAAAGGACCAGGTTATATTGACAGGACTTTAAAATGCATTGACAGTTTGGGGCTGTCTGCAGAAGAGAAAGAAGCAATTCTTTATGGAAACGCAGAACGTATTTTTCATGTGTAAATGAACAGGAAGGTATAAATGTTTAGATAACGATTTGGAGGGAATCAAATGTCAGCAATGATCAATTCAGTATTAACGAACCAGTTCTTTTTAATGTTTCTTGCTATTGCCACAGGTCTGCTGATCGGAAAGATCAAGATCGGCAGTTTTTCACTGGGGGTTTCCGGCGGTATTTTTACCGGTATTGTGATCGGTTATTTTGTAACAAAGTGGGCGCACACAGTAGAGGAGGGACAGAAATATTACAGCACAGCTAAAAGGATCCTTTCTACAGGCGTGGTTGCACAGGCTTTCTTTACTTTCTTTCTGCTGCTTTTTCTTGTTTCCATTGGAATGAAAGTAGGAGGAAGCATCGGTGCTATTTTTAAGAAATACGGAGGCAAATTTGTTGTGATCGGTGTATCTATTCCTGTTGTTTCACTGATCGCAGCCTGTGTCCTCTATGGAACGGTTCTTTCAGGAAATGAGGCTATTACACCATTTGAAACCATTGGTATGTACGCAGGAGCTATGACCACTACACCTGGATATGGAACAGCCCTGGATGCAGCTGGTCAGGTAGATTATAAGGAGCTGTATGAAAATTATTCTGCAGAAGATAAAGAAAAAATGTTATTAAAGATCGATCCTTCCGGGGAACTGACTGTTGAGAATACACCATCTTTAAGTGAAGAACAGGTAGCAGCTTGCAAAGAAGCAGCCGCTTCGTCTATCAGTCTTGGTTATACGGTAGCATTCCCTATCGGTGTTCTTGTGATCGTAGTAATGGAAACACTTCTTCCAAAGGTATTTCGTATTGATATGGAGAAGGAGCGGGAGAAATACCAGAAAGAATTGGAAGAAAACATGGCAGGTGAAAAGAAGATGAAACCACAGCCATTAAACTTTATGATCCTCTCTTTTGTTGCGATCATCGGTATTGCAGTTGGAAGTATTACCATTTCTTTAGGCGGATTTGGAAGCTTTTCCTTAGGTGCGGCAGGTGGTGTACTGTTAGCAGCACTGATCTTAAGTTATGTAGGACAGATCGGACCTGTAAATTTCCGTATGGAAGATAAAAGTCTTGGCATCATGTACCAGATGGGTCTGACCTTCTTTATGGCAGTAGTAGGACTCCGCTATGGATATGATGTAGTTATGTCTTTAATGGGATCCGGCCTTTCCCTGGCGATCGCGGCTATTTTCGTAGAGGCAGCTGCGGTGCTGGTAAGTTTCCTGATCGGTCATTATATTTTCAAACTGAACTGGATCATCTTAAGCGGTGCCATTGCAGGCGGCTGTACTTCTGCGCCTGGACTGGGAGCTGCCATCAGTTCTACCGGTTCTGAGGAACCAACAGCAGGATATGGTGCAGCACAGCCATTTGCGATCCTTGCAAATGTATTACTTGCAACTTTGTTTTTCCATTTCTTTTTGTAGGATATCTGTTACAATGGGGCATAGATACCCTTAGAAGATCAAGGGGTAAAGAGAGGTGGGAGAGTTATGGAAGATTTCTGGATGGAACACAGATACAGTTCCTGTTGCTATCAGCTGGAACCTCATTATGAGCATACATATCAGCTGTTGTTTCTTCTGAAAGGAAAGATGCTTTATCAGGTAGGTGAAAAGCAGTATGAAGTGTCAAAAGGCGGGATGATCCTTTTAAACAGCCTGGAGGAACATACATTAAAGGTGCTGGAATATCCCTATGAACGGTATATCATCCAGATCAATCCTCTGTTTTTCCAGAAAGAGATTAATTCGCCGGAGATCATTTCCATTTTTATTAAAAGACCTGAGAATTTCTCTCATCTTCTTACCCTTACAGATCCCATCTGGAACTATGTGTATGATGTGATCCAGGAACTGGAAAAAGAGTACCGGGAAAAACGTCCTTACTGGGAAATGTATATTGGCGCGGATCTAAGGCGTATGTTTATTACTATTTTCAGGGAGTGCGAAGAACTTTTGTCTTCTGTACGGGTGGATGCCAGCGCAGCCATTGCTTATAAAGTACTGAACTATCTGGATCATCATTATACAGAAGATATCTCTGTTACCAGACTGGCAGAAACATTTTTCTTAAATAAACATTATATTGCTCATGTATTTAAGGCAGAGACTGGTTACAGTCCCATGGATTATGTGATCTCTCTTCGCATGAACCGCGCCAAGGCCCTTCTGGCGGGAACGGCCCGTTCTATATCGGAGATTGCAGTGGAGTGCGGTTATACGGACTTTAACCATTTTTCCAAATTGTTTAAAAAATATGGGGGAATGTCTCCAAGCCAGTTCAGGAAAACATCGGGAAAGGAATAAATTTTATGTCACAGGATAGATTTCACTATAAAACACTGGAAGAAGTAAAGGAAAGGGCAGAAGAATTAAAAGTATATCTGCCTTTTGCTTCCGGTACAGATATTTTAAAAACTCCCTTAAAAGCGGGAAATATTACATTTCACAACCGTATGGGGATCGCGCCTATGGAGGGAGCGGATTCTTTAGAAGATGGCTCTCCGTCTGATTATACCATTCGCCGTTATGTAAATGAGGCTATTGGCGGCAGTGCCCTGATCTGGTTTGAAGCCATTTCTATTGTGCCGGAAGGCCGTTCTTCCAAAACACAGCTTCTTCTTACAGAAGAAAATGTGGAAAGTTATAAACAGATGAATGAAAAAATCAAAGAGGCAGGGCTCAAGGCCAATGGTTTTGAACCTTATCTGATTATGCAGGCAAACCACAGCGGCCGTTATTCCAATCCGGATAACCATCCGGCGCCTATGATCGCTTATCGTCATCCACAGTTAGAGCAGTACCGTGCAGCGGATGATTCTTGTATTGTTACAGATGATTATTTAAAGAGTCTGGAAGAAAGCTTTGGAAAAGCAGCCATTCTGGCGAAAAAAGCCGGTTTTGACGCAGTGGATATTAAATCATGTCATGGTTATCTGCTGGCAGAACTTTTATCTGCCTATGACCGTCCGGGACAGTATGGCGGAAGCTACGAAAACCGTACCAGACTGTTAAAAAATGGCATTAAAGCAGCGAAAGTATGGGAAGATGAAAGCTTTCAGGTAACCTGCCGTCTGGGAATCTATGACGGGTATGAATATCCCTGGGGCTTTGGGGTTGCAGAGGAAAGCGGCTTAAAACCAGATTTAAAGGAACCGATCCGCCTGGTAAGAGAACTTTATGAGAATTATGGTGTTCAGATGATGAACCTGACTATGGGAAATCCTTATGCAACCACCCACGTAACAAGGCCTTTTGATATGGGAAAATATGAACCGGACGAACATCCTTTCACAGGTATTGGTCGTATGATTGCAGGAATCGGGGAAGTGAAGAAAGCAGTTCCTGAAATGGCCATTTTCGGTTCTGCGCCTACTTATCTGCGGCAGTTTGCGGATCTGTATACAGCAGGGGCAGTAGAAGAGGGATTTTGTGATGGTATGCTTTTTGGAAGAATGGCTTTTGCAGATCCTGATTATGCAAATGAGATCATTAAAAATGGCCGTATTGACCCTAAAAGAGTGTGTATGACCTGTGGGAAATGCGGGGATCTGATCCGTGCCCATAAGCCTACAGGCTGTGTGATCAGGGATCCAAAGACATTTATGCCTTTTTATAAAGAATTTCTGGAAATAAAAAAGAACCAGCCTGCTAATTTCAGAGGATAAGGATAAAAATGTAAAACGGACGGAAATAAGAGGTAGAAAGATGAAGAAAACAGCAATCATAACAGGAGCAAGCCGTGGAATCGGGTATGCAGCTGCAAAAAAGCTGGGAATGAACGGCTGCCAGGTAGTCCTTTTTGCAACCGGAGAAAAAGAACGTTATAAAGCAGCAATGGACGGATTAACACAGGCAGGGATCAACTGGCATTATGTAAGAGGATCATTGGACTGTAGAGAAGACAGAGAACGCCTGATCAGGGAAACAGTAGAAAAATTCGGAAGAATAGACATTCTGGTAAATAATGCGGGAGTTGCGCCAAAAGAGAGAAAAGATTTGTTAGAAATGGCAGAAGAAAGTTTTGACCGTGTTATGGGGGTCAATACAAAGGGAACCATGTTCCTTACCCAGCTGGCTGCAAACCAGATGATAAAGCAGGAACCGATTTTTAAGAGCAGAGGACATATTGTAAATGTGGGTTCTTGTTCCGCAGAGGTTTCTTCTACATCCAGAGGAGAATACTGTGTTTCAAAAGCAGCTGTTTCCATGCTTACGACGCTGTTTGCGGACCGGCTGGCAGCAGAAGGAATCCTGGTGAATGAGGTGCGTCCGGGAGTCATTGCCACAGATATGACCAGTGTTGTGACAGAAAAATATGATACAATGATCAAAAACGGTGTATTTCCTATTGCGCGTTGGGGAAAAGTAGAAGATGTGGCAGAGATGATCGCCTTTTTCTGTTCTGACAATGTGCTTTATACAACAGGAAATTACGTGGATGTAGACGGAGGTTTTCACATCAAGAGACTGTAAAGGAGGGCTTACACAATGAAACTGAAAGAGCAAAGGATTACACAGGTGGTAATCGGAAGCGGGGCGGCAGGTTTTCAGTCTGCTTTAAGGCTGTACCAGAATGGGGAACGGGACCTGGCGGTCGTAACGGAGAATATCAATGCAGGTACGTCCAGAAATACTGGTTCTGATAAGCAGACTTATTACAAACTGACCTTGTCTGGAAAGGATCTGGACAGTGTGGGAAATATGGCAGAGGACCTGTTTGCAGGCCAGTGTGTGGATGGTGATCAGGCGCTGTGTGAGGCGGCTCTTTCAGCACGTTGCTTTTTTGACCTTACAGAACTTGGGGTTCCTTTTCCATGTACAGAACAGGGCGAATTTATGGGATATAAGACGGACCATGACAGGGGAAGGAGAGCTACCAGCGCAGGCCCTTATACCTCACGGTTGATGACAGAAGCCCTGGAAAAGGCAGTAAAAGAAAAAGGAATCCGGATCTTAGACCAGATGCAGGTGATTAAACTTCTTACCTTTGAGGGAAAGATAAAAGGAGTGCTTTGCCTGGATAAAGAAGAGAAGGAAGAACCTTCTTATGTGCTGATCTGGTGTGAAAATGTGATCCTTGCAACAGGGGGACCAGCGGGAATGTATCATGACAGTGTATATCCTGTTTCACAGACTGGTTCTACAGGTATGGCTTTTGAAGCAGGTGCTGCGGGAAAAAATCTCACAGAATGGCAGTTTGGAATGGCGTCCTTAAATCCAAGATGGAATGTAAGCGGAACCTATATGCAGGTTCTTCCTGCTTTTATTTCCACAGACCAGGATGGAAAGGATGAAAGAGAGTTTCTTTTGGATTATTTTAAGGAGCTGCCGGACCTGCTTTCTATGGTATTCCTGAAAGGATATCAGTGGCCTTTTGATGTAAATAAGATTTTTGGAGGCTCTTCTGTGATCGACCTTTTAGTTTATCAGGAAACCGTTGTAAAAGGGCGCAGAGTTTTTTTAGATTACAGGATCAATCCGGGAAGACTGGGAGAAAAAGAAGATCTCCCTTATGAAGATCTGATCCCAGAGGCCAGGGATTATTTAAAACAGGCAGGTGCCTGCTTTGGAACGCCCATTGAACGATTAAAGCATATGAATGAGCCGGCAATCCATTTCTATAAAGATCACCATGTGGATCTTTATAAGGAGCGTCTGGAAATTGCCGTGTGTGCCCAGCATAATAACGGCGGTCTCTCAGCTGACAGTTGGTGGGAAACAGGAATATCTGGTCTTTACGCAGTAGGAGAAGTATGCGCAAGCCATGGTGTGACCCGTCCGGGAGGAACTGCTTTAAATGCGGGACAGGTAGGCGCTGTCCGGGCGACAGAAGGGATCCGGCTTAAGAAGATGGCACAGAGAGAAAAAGAGGAAAACGATCTCACAGATGAGAATGTAAAAGAAAAGCTGAGAAAAGAAGCGTTTAAACGGATCCGCCTTTCGGAAAACGCAAAGGGAGATATAGCATTATCAGCCCTCTGGTTAAAGGCTTCTAAGAGAATGAGCGCGGCAGCAGGTATGATCCGCAGTCAGGCGCAGATGGAAGAGGCGTTGAAAGAAATATCCGGGGATATACGGGATTTTGAACAGAAGGTATGTGCACCGTCTGTTTTACAGCTTCCCCTGTTTTATAAGCTGTATGATATGCTCCTTTCCCAGAAAGTATATCTGTTTGCCATGCTGGACTATGCAAAAGCAGGAGGCGCAAGCAGGGGATCCGCATTGTATACAGATCCGGAAGGTGAACTTCCGGGATTTAAAGGCTGTGAGCCTTTAGGTGAACTCTACCGTTGTAAATTAGACCAGAAAGCACATGGCGGACAGGTACAGGAAGTTGTTTTAAAAGAGGGAACGCCTGTTTCCGCCAGGCGGCCCGTGCGCCCGATCCCGGAAGTAGATTACTTTTTTCCAGAAAATGGGAAGTAAAATATAGGATGCTTCTGTTGTCCGCACATAAAAAGTGTGGAAAGGGAAGCATCTCTTTTTGTATTCATTTAAAAATATGTCTGTAAAAGTCTTAACATCTTTTAAACGTATATTCTGAAATGTTCCAAAAAAATGAAACAATAATAAAAAATAATTATGCAATTTTAAAGTTGATAATGTTTATGTTATGAAATAATAAGAAATTTAGGATTGAAAAGGAAAAATCACGTGGCTATAATAACGGAAGAAACAAAAAAGAATAGGAAATTACAAAAAATGCTGGAAAGGAGTGTGGAAAAGTTGGACAAGCTGGTAGAGTCCCTTATGGAGGAATTAAACTGTAATACGGTGTTTACCATTCCTTTGTTTGGCGGCATTGATGTGCTGGAGTCTGTAGTGGTCACATGGATCATCATGGCGGTCATCATGGTGGCATCCCTGGTCTGGGTACACGGCTTAAAGGTCCGAAAGATAAGCGGAAAACAGGCTGCACTGGAAAGCGGGTTTTCGTTTTTATATAACTTTTTTCTGGACCTTTTAGGCGAAGATGGAAAAGATTATATCCCTTATCTGATCACCGTAGTCATCTACATAGCCATTGCCAATATGATCGGTCTGTTAGGTTTTAAATCCCCTACAAAAGACCTGAATGTGACCGTATCTTTGGCAGTTATGAGCATTGTGCTGGTGGAGGCGGCAGGCATCCGCAAAAAAGGAGTAAAGGGCTGGATCAAAAGTTTTGCAGAACCGATCCCCATTATCGCCCCTATTAATGTGCTGGAATTATTTATCCGTCCGCTGTCACTTTGCATGCGACTGTTTGGAAATGTATTAGGTGCGGTGGTAGTCATGGCCCTGATCAAGTATCTTCTGCCGTTGGTAGTGCCGCTGCCATTCAGCGGGTATTTTGATATATTCGATGGAGTGATACAGGCTTATGTTTTTGTATTCCTCACATCTTTATATATAAAAGAAGCTATTGAGTAAACAAACAAAACAAACACAAATTTTTAAACAAAAAGGAGAAATCATCATGTCAGGATTAATCGCACTTGGAGCTGCAGTTGCAGTAATTACAGGAATCGGAGCAGGACTGGGAATCGGAATGGCTACTTCTAAAGCAGTAGATGCCATTGCAAGACAGCCTGAGGCAGACAGCAAGATCACAAAGGCACTGCTTCTTGGATGTGCGCTGGCTGAGGCAACTGCTATTTACGGTTTCGTTATTGGCCTGCTGATCATCTTATTTTTGAAATAATGTAATGAGTCCAATAGAAAAACAAGCGGCACCGCAGGTGACATTTGTTTTTCTTGGACCATTAACGAAGGTTCCGCCTGCGTAAGCAGGCAGTGGAGCGCGAAAGCGCGTGAACCTGAGTATAAAAT
>CAVIPV010000046.1:0-17604 GCA_963644495.1 Prevotella sp.
GGTCAAAATACCTTTTGACCCCAACATCATAGAATGCATTTATGAGAAAAAGAGATAATAAATACAGGAAAAAATTACATTATATTAGCAGTGGTTTGCGTATTGCTGTCCGTGACAGGCTGCGCTGTAAAGCAGAAAGAACCTGTAAATAAAATGGACTTTTTGTTAAATACCTTCGTTTCCGTCACATTATATGATACAGACAAAGAAGAAATATTAGATGGTGCACTGGATGTGTGCAGGGAATATGAAGATGTGTTAAGCCCAACCATTGAGACCAGCGAGATCTACCAGATGAACCACCGGAAACCGGGAGAAAGACAGTTTACAGTTTCAGACAAAACGGCAGAGGTTTTAAAGAAGGGACTGGAATACTGCCAGATGTCTGACGGGGCCTTTGACATTACCATTGAGCCTTTAAGCAGTCTCTGGGATTTTGCTGGTGCAGATCCTACAGTACCGGAAGCCTCTGATATTCAGGCGGCTCTTGATAAAGTTGGCTATAAGAAAGTGACGTTAGAGGGAAATACAGTTACCTTTGCAGATGATGAGACGGCCATTGATCTGGGAGCCATTGCAAAAGGCTATATTGCAGACCGGATCAAGGATTATCTTACAGAGCAGGGCGTAAAAAGCGCTATTATCAATCTTGGGGGCAATGTGCTATGCGTAGGTGAAAAAACAGACGGAACGCCATTTAAGATCGGACTTCAGAAGCCATTTGCGGACCGTACAGAGACCGTAGCAGCCCTGGAATCAATGATCTGTCTGTGGTATCTTCTGATGTGTATGAGCGCCATTTTATCCAGGATGGGGTGAATTATCATCACATTTTAGACCCTCATACCGGTTATCCTTATGAAAATGGTTTGACCCAGGTGACCATCATCTCCAAAGAATCGGTGGATGGAGATGGCCTGAGTACCACCTGTTTTGCTTTAGGACTGGAAAAGGGT
Source organism: Prevotella sp. (assembly GCA_963644495.1). Classification (GTDB taxonomy): domain Bacteria; phylum Bacillota; class Clostridia; order Lachnospirales; family Lachnospiraceae; genus Enterocloster. The sequence continues at coordinate 957 of CAVIPV010000046.1, forward strand.
ATGGAACTGGCAGATTCACTGGATGGCGTGTATGCTGTGTTTATTACAGAAGATGGAGAACTTCATTATTCAGAAGGAGCAGAAGCGCTGTTAAGCACCGATCAGTGATCTGTAATATAGGACTGGCTTTACAATTACAGACTGCTACCATATAATAGTACCATATAATAGAAAGAGCTGACCGGAAAAGAGAAGTGAAAGTCAGATACAGGAGAAAAAACGTGTTTGGAAAATTATGGAAAAAATGTGTAAATTATGAGACCATCAGCTATCTGATTTGCGGTGTGCTCACAACAGCGGTGGACTTCGTTTCTTATACCATGTTCAGGAAAATGTCCATGGGTGTAGGCGTATCCCAGGCCCTTTCATGGGTGGCTGCGGTTTTGTTTGCTTATATTGTAAATAAGATCATTGTGTTCCGCAATTTTGATATGCATCCGTCTTATCTGCTGAAAGAGGGCGGTGCTTTTTTTGCGGCGAGGGTTATTTCCGGAGTGGCTACCTGGGTCTTAATGGTGCTTATGGTAAAAGTGGGGGGAAACAGAGGTTTCGTTTATGAAATGTTCTGTAAGCTGACAGCCTCTGTTGTTAATATGGTCGCAAATTACGTGTTCAGCAAGCTTTGGATCTTTAAAAAGAAGTAATATCGGGGATGATAGAGCGGCTGCGGGAAAGGGAAATGCAGTGAGTCGTGAAGAAATAGAACAGGTAGAAAAGGAACTGGACGCAGTCCTGAAAATGGTCCAAAAACCGGTCCGGATAAAAAATACAGACAGTAGGGAGGAAGCAGCATCTTTGCAGAAAGATCAACAGAAACATTTACAGGAAGACAAAACACCCAGATCAGAGAATAACGTTGAAAATCAAACAGAAAAAGAAAATCAAACAGAAGAGAAAATAAAAGAGAGAACGGAAGAAAAAAATAAGGAGAATGGTACAGGGCCAAACGCAGCAAAAGAAGAAATGGATGATATACTGGAATGCAGAGATTTCCGGCTGTTGCGCCCAAATGATGGATTGATTGTGGCATTTTTCCTGCCGGTAGCAATCCTGATCATCCTTTTTGCCCAGAGAGGCATCTTCCCCTTTGGTGAAGAATGTTTCTTAAGAACGGATATGTATCACCAGTATGCTCCTTTCTTTTCTGAATTTCAGTATAAGTTAAAGCAGGGGGGGAGTCTCCTTTATAGCTGGGATATTGGCATGGGCGTAAATTTCTCTGCTCTGTATGCTTATTATCTGGCAAGTCCGGTAAACTGGCTGATCATTTTGTGTCCGAAGAGATTTATTATCGAATTTATGACCATCCTGATCACTGTAAAAACAGGGCTCTGCGGTCTGACATTTACCTGGTATCTGCATCATCATTTTGAGAAAAAACATTTTATTGCCGGTGCTTTCGGCATTTGCTATGCTTTAAGCGGTTATATGGCAGCTTACAGCTGGAATATCATGTGGTTAGACTGCATCTGGCTGCTGCCGCTGATCCTTTACGGGGCAGAACGGCTGGTGCAGGAGAAAAAGGGGCTGTTTTACTGCATTACCCTGGGGCTTTCTATTTTGTCCAACTACTATATTTCTATTATGATCTGTATATTTATGGTCATGTATGTGATTGTACAGGTTATCTTATATCCGCCCAAAGGAATAAAAGGGATGGCAGCAACAGCTGTACGTTTTTGCTTTTATTCTCTTCTTGCAGGGGGATTGGCGGCAATGGTGCTTTTGCCGGAGATTTATGCTCTGCAGTCTACTGCATCCGGGGATTTTGATTTTCCAAAGACCATCACCTGCTATTTTTCTATTTTTGATATGATCGCCCGTCATATCGGAAATGTGGGAACGGAGATCGGACTGGATCACTGGCCCAATATTTACTGCGGTGTGGCTGTGCTTATGTTTCTGCTCCTTTATCTGGGGGCAAAGAAGATCACTATGCGGGAAAAGGTTGTTTACTGCAGCCTGCTGCTTATGTTTTATGCCAGCTTTTCTATTAATCTGTTAAACTTTATCTGGCATGGCTTCCATTATCCAAACAGCCTTCCCTGCAGACAGTCCTTTATCTATATTGCCATGGTGCTGACCATGTGTTATCAGGCTTATATGGAATTAAATGAGACCTCCTGGAAGAAGATCGTGTGGGCATTCTGGGGCGCCGTTGTTTTTGTGCTCATGGCAGAAAAACTTGTGGATAATACGGATCAGTTCCATTTTTTCGTGTTTTATGCAGCAATCATCTTTTTGGCACTTTATATGGGGATCATCTATCTGTATAAATGGAAAAAATGGGATGAAGAGGCAATGATACTGGCTGTATTTTTGGTAGCAGTGGAAACGGCAATAAATTTAGGAGTCAGCAGTCTTCCTACCACTAACAGGACGGCGTATGTAAAGGATAACGAAGATACACAGCAGTTAGTGGAAAATATCAGATGTGACACCTTTTACCGGGTGGAAAAGGGAGACAGCAGAACAAAAAATGACGGCGCATGGATGAATTTTCCGTCAGCATCTTTGTTTTCTTCTGTGGCAAATGCTTCTTTATCTGATTTTGTAAGATATCTTGGCTGCGAAAGCTCTACCAATGCTTACAGCATCAAGGGAAGCACCCCGCTGGTGGACAGCCTGTTTTCTGTCCGCTATGGCATTTATCCGGATCAGCAGGCCAAGACCGGATTAAAGGATCAGATCGGACGGAAAGGTTCCATGTGGCTTTATGAGAATGAATATACGCTGCCGGTGGCCTTTATGCTTCCGTCTGATGTAGAGAACAACTGGCTGTTAGATTCAGGCAATCCGGCGGTAGTGCAGAATGACCTTTGTAATGTTTTGGGAACCAAAGACGTACTGGTATCCAATGAAGGATTTACAGAGGGAAAGAAGTTTAACTTTACAGCAGAAGAAAACGGTGAATATTACGTATATGTGACCAACAAAAAAGTGGAAAAAGTCACAGCAGCCATAGGCGAGAAGAGCAAAACCTTTGACAACGTGGACCGGGGTTATTTCCTGGAGCTTGGTTACATTGTAAAAGGCACAGAAGTAGAACTTTGCTGTGAAGATGACGGGAATGCAATGCTTCAGGCAGAGGCATGGCGGTTTGACACAGAAGCATTGAAAGAGTTTTATGAAAAAATGGACCGGAACCCGTTAAAGCTGACAGAGTGGACAGATACAAAGCTTGCCGGAACGATCCATACAGATACAGCCGGCACTATGTATACCAGTATTCCTTACGATAAGGGCTGGAAGCTTACAGTAGACGGTGCAGAAACAGATACCAGACCTATATTTGAAACCTTTCTTGCAGCAGAGTTGGAAGAAGGTGACCATGAGATCACTTTGACCTATGAGCCGCAAGGCTTGAAAACAGGTGCCGCGATCACCGGTGTGAGCCTGACTGCAGTAGCGGCTGCAGCGGTATTTGGTGCCGTAAATGAAAAAAACAGGAAAAAAAGAGGAAAAATGCAGATTTATAAGGTATAATGAATCATTATACAAGCAAAATAAAGGAAAAAGGAGACATCAATTATGAAGCTTTGGGGCGGACGTTTCACAAAAGAAACAGACCAGCTGGTACAGAATTTTAATGAATCACTTTCATTTGATCAGAAATTTTATCGTCAGGACATCAGAGGCAGCATTGCACATGTAAAGATGCTGGCAAAGCAGGGAATCCTTACAGAGGCAGACAGAGACGCCATTGTGGCAGGTCTGGAAGGCATCAGAGAAGATCTTGACAGCGGCAAACTGGTGATCCCGGCTGATTCTGAATACGAGGATATCCATTCTTTCGTAGAAGGAACCTTAACAGAGCGCATCGGTGAAGCAGGAAAACGTCTGCATACAGGACGCAGCCGCAATGACCAGGTAGCTCTGGATATGAAGCTGTATACAAGAGATGAGATCGATGAGATGGATGTTCTTGTAAAGGAACTTTTAAAGGAACTTCTGGTGATCATGGAAGCAAATACCGAGACATTTATGCCTGGTTTTACCCATTTACAGAAGGCACAGCCTGTAACACTGGCTCATCACATGGGAGCCTATTTTGAAATGTTCTCCAGAGACCGTTCCCGTTTACAGGACATCCGCAAGAGAATGAATTACTGTCCGTTAGGTTCTGGCGCTTTAGCAGGAACGACGTATCCGCTGGACAGAGAGTATACGGCAAAGCTGCTGGATTTTGACGGCCCAACCTTAAACTCTATGGATTCTGTTTCTGACCGTGATTATCTTATTGAGCTGTTAAGTGCTTTATCTACCATTGCTATGCACTTAAGCCGTTTCAGCGAAGAGATCATCATCTGGAACACCAACGAATACCGTTTTGTGGAGATTGATGATTCTTACAGTACAGGAAGCAGTATTATGCCTCAGAAGAAAAATCCGGATATTGCAGAGCTGATCCGCGGAAAAAGCGGCCGTGTTTACGGTGCCCTGGTTTCCATGCTCACTACCATGAAAGGACTTCCTCTGGCTTACGACAAGGATATGCAGGAGGACAAGGAACTGACCTTTGATGCCATTGACACTGTAAAGGGCTGTCTGTCCTTATTTACCGGTATGATCTCTTCTATGAAATTCCGCAAGGATGTAATGGAAGCCAGCGCAAAGAACGGCTTTACCAACGCTACGGACGCTGCTGATTATCTGGTAAATCACGGGGTACCGTTCCGTGACGCTCATGGTATTGTCGGACAGCTGGTATTATTATGCATTGACAAGGGGATTGCCTTAGATGATCTTCCATTAGAAGAATACAAAAAGATCAGTCCTGTATTTGAGGAAGACATATACGAAGCCATCAGCATGAAGACCTGCGTTGAAAAACGTATGACCATCGGAGCACCGGGACCGGAAATGATGAAGAAAGTGATCGAGATCTACAAAGAGCAGTTAGCTCGGGATGAATCAGTATGATTTATGCCGCTTTCCGGCGGTGGAACGGAGAATTTTATGAATCATAAATCAATTGCAGTAAGAAGTCTCTTCTTACTGCTCTTTATTCTGACATTTTATATTGCAAATGCATTTATACATCCCAAAAGTGCAGCAACGCAACAAAGCGGAACCTGGGTATTGTCTGAGGGAAGCTGGTATTATAAAAGTGACGGGGAATTAAGAAACAGCTGGGTTGAAGAAAACTATTTTGTGGATGAGTCAGGCCGCATGGTAACAGGTGAGTGGATCTATAATGATGGAAAAGTACACCATTCCAGAAGGATATCCCGCAGCGATATGGCACGCATCAATATGGATGAGCTTTATTATGTGGGAGATGATGGCATGAAAGTAAAAAATAAAACGATCTATTATACGTCAATCAGCTTTGACCGGGACGGACGATGCAGCCTCAGTATAGATGATCTTGGCTTCATTGAAGGAACGGACAGCGGTTTAGACGGATTAAGGAGGTACATCGTTTTCCATGATGGATGCAAAGAATACTATTTTTAGGAAGATATACATATATATCTTTGCAATTGGTCTGATCGCAAATGCACAGGCACTTTTCTTTCATGCAGATGAAACAGATTCGATCAGAGCCTATGGAAGCACACAGGCGCAGATAACATCCGGAAGGTTCATCGGTCATTATCTGGATCTTCTTTTTGAACAAATGGGTTTTTATTTTCCGTTCCGGTATATAAATGTTCTGCTGTATATTGCATTTACGGCAATGGCAGTTATGTTCATACTTTGTATTTTTGATATCAGAGATTGGCTAAGAGGATGTTTGATCGGGGGAGTGATCGCTACATCTGCCGTAAACAGTGGTGTATTAGTGTATTACTACGTTGCCCATATGTACGGGCTGAGTTTTCTGATATCAATGATCAGCGCTTATCTTATAGTAAAAAAGAAAATGATGATCATACCGTCTTTATTGCTCGTCTTTTCACTGGGGATCTATCAGGCCTATTTCGCGCCGGTCATATTGGTGATATTTCTATATCAGCTTATGGCACTTGCAGATCCCAAGAATGATGTAAGGACCTGGCTTTTGGATGTGCTGCGTTGTGTGTTTGCCACTGCGGCAGCACTTTTGCTCTACATATGGGCCAATAAGCTTGCCTTGAATCTGTCGGGGCTTTCCATGTCAGGTTATGCAAACATGAGCGAAAATGTGGTGCCAAACTACGGTATCTCACAGATTATAAAGCTGTTTATAACATCCTATACGCTTATTTTTCATTTTATATTCACCTCTAGGTATTTCTTTTGTGATAATGTGGTGATCCGCTTATGTATAGCAATATCCTTCATAAGTTTTTTGTGGTTTTACCGGATTCTGTGTGCAAAGCAGAAAACGTTCATCAGACGTTGCCTGTTTCTTGGTTTATTCATACTTTTACCGTGTTTTATTAACCTTCCGATGTTTATATCGTCCAAGGTGCCGGAACGTATCTGCCTTAACTGGTACTTTATTTTTATAATACCGGTCCTGTTGGAAAAAGTCACACAGACGGAGCTATATGAAGATCATGGGACTGTGATCGCCGGGATTCATAGAAACCTGGTGCCGGTTATGATCTGCGCAATTGTATTCGCAAGTCTTTATTCTGCCTACAGAAATATCAATATCTATACAAGCTATGCTAAGGCGAATGCTCTTGCAGAGGATATTGTGGACGATATGGAGCACAGAATCGCAGAATGTGATGGCTTTTCTCCGGATAAGGAGATCTGCTTTATAGGAGCACTGGATACAGATCTTACCAACGAAAGGTTTTTTAATATAGAATATTCGGAGTTTTTGTGTAAATTGTTTAACAGAGACTACAGTTCAATATTTAAAAGATATGCATTGCTTGAGTATGAGTACCTTACTCCGGATGATCAAAGAGTAAAAAAGTATTCCATCGATGATATCAAAGATAAAAATGGGATCTATGAGGATGAGTTTTTCTGCATTGACGGTATACATGTAGGCTATCCGACCATACACAGCAATGCTGAAAAAATAAAGGAGATGCCTTCTTATCCGTCCTACGGCTGTGTGCAGGAGTACAATGGCGTGGTAATCATTAAGTTGAGTGATTAGACCGGTTATTTATGAAACGATGTAGCGGACGGATGGTTGGCTAAAGGGAAAAAGCAGTTCTGCAGGAGGTTTTTTTATGAAGCTGTTTCATTTATCGGATCTGCATATCGGAAAGCGGGTCAATGAATTTTCTATGTTAGAGGACCAGAAATATATTCTGGGACAGATTTTAAAGGCGGCTAAGGAGTATCAGCCGGATGGGATTATTCTGGCCGGTGATATTTATGATAAGCCGGTTCCCGCAGCTGAGGCAGTTCAGGTATTTGATGATTTTCTCACAAGTTTAAATGAAAGAAAGATACCGGTATTTATGATCAGCGGAAACCATGATTCACCGGAGAGGGTTTCTTACGGCGGACGGCTGATGAAAAAAAGCGGCATTTACGTGGCACCTGTGTATGAGGGAAAGACAGAGAAGGTGGAAATGGAAGATGCTTATGGAAAAGTGTACATCCATCTGCTTCCCTTTGTAAAGCCGGCTGTGGTCCGCCATGCTTTTGAAAGAGGAGAATTTGAAAAAGAGGCAGAGGCGGTGTGTGATTATCAGAGTGCAGTAAAAATGGCAGTTTCTCATATGGCTGTGGATGCAGAAGCCAGAAATGTACTGGTAGCCCATCAGTTTGTTACAGGTGCCATGCGGTGTGAGTCGGAAGAAGTGTCTGTAGGCGGCCTTGATAATGTGGATGCTTCTGCTTTTAACGTTTTTGATTACGTGGCCTTAGGCCATATCCACAGTCCTCAGGCCGTGGGAAGAGAGCAGGTTCGTTACTGCGGCACGCCTTTAAAATACTCTTTTTCAGAGGCCGGTCAGGAAAAATCCATTACTGTTGTGGAGATAAAAGAAAAGGGAAATGTAAAGATTTCTGCCATTTTGCTGCAGCCTCTGCGGGATATGCGAAAGATCCGGGGCAGTTATATGGAAGTCACTGCAAAGTCATTTTATGAAAATGGAAACTGCGAGGATTATCTTCATGTGACTCTTACAGATGAGGAGGACATTTTAGACGGTCTGCAAAAGCTGCGGGTTATTTATCCTAATATTATGCAGCTGGAATATGACAACCGCAGGACCAGAGGAAACAGGGAGCTGACAGCAGCCCGGGCTGCAGAGAAAAAGTCAGAAATAGAACTGTTCATGGAATTTTATGAGCTGCAGAATAACCAGCCTATGAGTCCGGTCCAGGAAGAGTTTGTGCGAAATATCATCCGGGAGGTGAAAGAATGAAACCTAAAAAACTGGTTATAAGCGCTTTCGGCCCTTATGCGGAAAAAACAGTAGTTGATTTTGAAAAGCTGGGTGAGAAAGGACTTTATCTAATCACCGGTGATACAGGTGCAGGAAAAACCACCCTTTTTGATGCTATAACCTTTGCATTATATGGAGAAGCCAGCGGAAACGTAAGAGAAACAGGGATGTTTCGCAGTAAATATGCAGCCGCTGACGTACCCACTTATGTGGAACTGACTTTTATCTATCAGGGAAAAGATTATAAAGTCACCAGAAATCCGGAATATCTCCGTCCAAAGGGCAGAGGAACGGGATTTACACTGCAAAAAGCAGAGGCAGAGCTGGTTTTTCCCGATGGAAAGACGCCGGTAACGAAAACAAGAGAAGTGACAAAGGCCGTTACGGAGTTAATGGGACTGGATTACCGCCAGTTTACCCAGATCGCCATGATCGCCCAGGGAGATTTCCAGAAGCTGCTTTTAGCCGGAACAGCAGAGCGTGGGGAGATATTCCGTCAGATCTTCCATACGGGGATCTATCAGGATATTGAGAACCGGCTGCGGGATGCTGTAAAGGAAAAATGGAAAGAGTATGACGAAATGCGCCGCAGCATCAGCCAGTATCTGGACGGTGCCGTTATGGATGATGATCTTCAGGCACAAAGTGAATGGAAAGAGCTGAAAAAGGCGAAATTTGAGGGAAAGACCATTCGCGGGATCGAGTTGCTGGCAGAGGTTACAGAGCGGCAGGAAGATCAGCTTAAAAGCCTTAAAAAGCAGATTAACGGGATTGATGAAGAGATACAAAAAAACAATAAGATCCTTGGAGAAGCAAAACAGAAGCAGAAAATGCAGGGGGAGCTGGAGGCAAAGCAGAAACAGCTAGAAGAGCTGAAGCCTGAGGCAGAAAAGGCTGGTCTGCAGAAAACATCAGCGCAAGAGGCAGCAAAAGACTGCGAAGTACTGGCAGAAGAGATCCGGGAGCTGAAAGAGAAAAAAGCCGGTTTAGAGGCTTTTTTGGTTAAAGTACAGGAAGCAAGAGCGAAAGAGGCAAAAATAGGGGAAGAAAAGCAGGCAGCTGAGAAGTTAAAACAGGAAAAAATTTCTCTGGAACAGGCACTGCAGGAAAATAAAAAAGCCCGGGAACGCTTAAGGGGTGTGGAAGCAGAGAGAGAACGGCTGCAAAGCAGGCTTAAGGAGGCCAATGGAAAAGCGGAGAAGCTGGCTGCGGACGAAGCTGCGCTGGATCAGGCTGTAAAGGAGAAAAAGGCGGCCGAAGTAAAGCTGCTGGAGCTGGAAAAAAGCGGAAAAGACCAGAATGCACAGAAGGAAGAACTGGAAAAACAGGAAAACATTCTGATACAGACAGCAGGAAAGGAACCGCTTTTACAGGTAAGAGCAGAGCAATTGCAGGAGTTTGAGCGTCAGATCGGTCAGTTGGAAAAGACAGAAGAAAGATTGGCTAAAACCCGGAAAGATTATGAAAATGCGGTTGCTGTAAGAAATGAAGAAAGAGAAATTTACAACCACCTGGAGCAGACCTTTTTAGACGCTCAGGCGGGGCTTCTGGCAAAGCATTTAAAAGAGGGGGAAAAATGCCCGGTCTGCGGTTCTGTTCATCATCCCCGGCCGGCTGCGCTTACAGATGAGGTGCCTGATAAGGAACTTCTGGAACGGAAAAAAGAAACACTGAATGAGAAAGAAAAAAAAGTGCAGCAGTTAAGTGCAAAGGCCGGACAGTTAAATGAACAGTTGAAAGAATTGCAGGAGCAGTACCAAAATAAGAAAAAACAGATTTTTGAAAGTGCAAAAACAGGAGATGTCAGGACAGCGGATCTATCTGCAGTGAAAAAACACCTGGCAGAAGAAACAGACATTTGCGAACTGGAATTAAACAGTGCAAAGAATGCAGCAGAAAGTCTTAAAAAGTGCCGGAAAAACAAAGAAATGCTTGAAGCAAATGAGAAAATTCTCCAGACCAAACTGTTGAAGATCCGAAATATCCATTCGGCTGCAGCAGGGCAGTTGGAGCTTTTAGTCAGACAGTGTGTAAAGGCTTTGCAGGAAAGGGAAGATGTATTGTTCGCGGCAGATATACCTGATCTGCAAAATGCGCAGGAGACAGAAGTGCAAACCATTGTGCCTCGGATAAAAAAGCTGTTTGCGAATCTGAAAACGGAAAACAATAGGGCATTGGAACAGGTTGAAGCTGCTTTAAAAGAAAATAAAGAAAAAGCAGAGACTTCGGAACGCTTACAGCAGCAGACGGTCCGGATGGAGAAGAAGCAGAAGGAACTTTCTGACAGTATTTCTGATAAATCCCTGATGATTCAGAAATGGATGACCCGGCTGGAAGAGGCAGAAAAGCAGATTTCAGAAGAAAGACCGAAATACCAGTCTGTTACAGCAGAAGAAATCCAAAGACTGGTGAATGATAAATGTCAGAAAAAACAGACTTTGGAAAATGAGCTGGCCCGGGCAGAACAGACTTTAAAGGCTTTCACGACACAAGTTGAAAATCTGACATCCGCCATAGAAACGTTAAAATCACAGATTGCTTCTACTATAGAAACATCAGAAGCAGAGATAGAAGAAAAGATTGCAGGACTTACAACGGAAAAGAACGGATGGAGTGAACAATATTCCAAACAGTATGCAGACCTGAAAAATAACCGTTGCATTTACAACAATGTTCAGACGAATCAGGAAAAAATGGCAGCAGCAGAGCAGGAATACATGTGGCTGCGGGCACTTTCCGATACAGCAGGGGGAACGCTCAGCGGTAAGAGGAAGATTGAACTGGAAACCTATGTACAGATGGCTTATTTTGACCGGATCCTGCGCAGAGCCAATCTGCGGCTTATGACAATGAGCAGCGGTCAGTATGAGTTAAAACGGCAGGAAGACGGAGAAAGCAAAAAAGAAAAAGCAGGTCTGGAACTGAATGTAATAGATCATTATAACGGAACAGAGCGCAGTGTAAAAACACTTTCAGGCGGCGAATCCTTCCAAGCGTCTCTTTCGCTGGCCCTGGGACTTTCTGATGAGATCCAGGCCGGTGCAGGAGGCATTCGTCTGGACGCCATGTTCGTGGACGAAGGTTTTGGTTCTCTGGATGAAGACTCCTTAAATCAGGCAGTACGATCCTTAAATGACCTGGCAGAAGGACAGCGGCTGGTAGGAATCATTTCTCATGTAGGAGAACTGAAAGATCGGATCGAACGCAAGATCATTGTCACAAAAAAGCGCAGCAGCGCAGGCGTTGGAAGCCAGGTGCAGGTAATTGGAGAATAAGGAAGTCCGGGCCGAAATGGCTTGTATATGTTGGTAAAACGACAGGAAATCTTAAAGAAAGTGCAATTGCCCCACAAGCCGTGTTCTGGTAAAATGGGGAACAGATAAGGAAAAATCAGGGAGATGTGACATATGAAATATAGAAGATTAATGCTTGGGGGCTTTCTGACAATGGGATTGGCTGTAACAGCGGCTTTTGGTGCGTTGGCAGAGCAGATTGTTACGGTAAACAGCTCTATTGAGGCTGTGGGTGGTCAGGCAACACAGGTAACAGAGGATGCGGCCCAGGACAACCAGAGTGACGTAAATGGCTCAAAGACAGCGGAAATTTCTGCTGCGAAAACAGATCTGGCCTCTATTACTCCAACAGCCACCGGAATCAGCATTTACATCAGCAAGCGCCAGAGCAAGCTGACTCTGATGCAGAATAAGCAGGTCATCGGCACCTGGGATGCCAAGCTGGGACGACAGTCTGCTACAGGGGATAAAGTAAAGGAGGGGGATGAAATTACTCCTTCCGGCAGTTTCTATGTATGTACCAGAAATGACAAGAGCCGATATTACCTGGCACTGGGACTGTCATATCCCAATATTGAAGACGCTGAAAGAGGTCTGTCCACCGGTCTTATTACCCAGGAACAGTATCAGGCGATCGTAGACGCTAATAAAGCGGGGGTAACACCGCCATGGGATACTCCTTTAGGAGGAGCCATTGAGATCCATGGAAATCAGGGAGACCGTGGAACGGCTGGCTGCATTGCCATGACCAATGACGTAATGGATATTTTATGGAGTTACTGCGCAGTAGGTGTGCCGGTAACCATTGGACCGTAAAAACGCTGTGAAGGGGATCAAAAGAAACGATGGAACGCGAAATAGATTTAAAAGAAATATCAGATGGAAGGCTGTACAGTTCCTCGGATATGGTTAAGGCAGACTGTGGGGACTGCAAAGGCTGCTCTGCCTGCTGTCAGGGAATGGGATCCTCTATTTTACTGGATCCCTATGACATTTACCGGCTGATGAAGGGAACAGGAATGGCTTTTGAAGACCTGTTAAAAGGCCGGATCGAGTTGAACATGTCAGACGGCCTGATCCTTCCAAATCTGAAAATGGCAGGGAAAAGAGAAGCCTGTTCCTTTTTAAATGAAGAAGGAAGGTGCTCTGTACACCCATTCCGTCCGGGATTCTGCCGCCTGTTCCCGTTGGGAAGACTGTATGAAAATGGCTCTTTCCGGTATTTTTTACAGACCCATGAATGTAAGAAGGAAAACAGGACCAAAGTCAAGGTGCGCAAATGGATCGACATACCGGATTTTGGAAAATACGAAAAATTTGTTTCTGACTGGCATTATTTTGCAAAAGAAATGGGACAGAAGATAAAATCTCTTGGAAGTGAAGGACAGGAAAAGTCAAAGGCATTGTGCCTGTATGTCCTTAAAAAGTTCTATATGGAGCCATTTGATGCTTCAAAAGATTTTTATGAACAGTTCAACAAACGACTGGAGGAAGCAAAACATGCAGCAGCTGCCTAAGGAATTTATAGGAAGAATGGTCCGTACCGTTCTGTTTATCGGTCTGGTGGCTGCCTGCTGTGCGGGAGTAGCCACCTTTGGAATGTTTGTGGCATCCAAATTCAATCTCACCACATCCAGAAACCAGATCCCTCTTACTTCTGTTAAGATTGAAGGAGAAAAGGTACTGATCCCTGAAAATGGAAAAACCACCAGGGAAGCTGGCTGGACTCTGCGAAATAACAGAGGTCTGTATATTTTAACATTAGACGAACTGGAAGCAGGAAGCTTTGATGCAACAGAACCAGTGATCGAAGTGGAAGGAGACCTGATCATCCAGCTGAAAAAAGATACAGTAAGCCACCTGGAAAGCCGGGGGCCTGTGATCCAAAAAGGCACAGGTACGCTGACCATCCGTGGAGAAGGAAGCCTGGAACTGGAATCTGCAGGCGCAGAAGCGATCAGCAGTAACTGGAGCGGGGAAGAGCTGGATGCAGATCACCCATCCGCTGTCCGTCTGGAAGCCGGAAATCTGAATTGTATAGGAGCTGATTTTGGCATTGTAGATGAGACGGTAGAATTGGCAGGTGCCCAGGGAACCATCGAAGCTACCGCTACATCCGGAGCTGCTGTTAAAACAGCTCATATTAAAAGAGAAGGCAGCAACAGCGACAAGCTGGAATTAGTGGGAGATACAGCTGTTGCTGTGCCTGAGTCATAAAATGGGAAGCAGCCTGTGTAAAGATGGGCGCTGGATATTAAATATCATCCAGAGTGGCGAAATGATACCCCATTTCTTCCCACTTCGTAAGAAGTTCATCCAAAATGGCACCATTAGTGTCTGAAGTACTGTGAAGTAAAACAATGGCCCCGGGATGGATACGGCCTAATAACTTTTTGAATGCCTCTTCTTTTGAGGGCTGCTTATCCTGATACCAGTCCACATAAGCAAGGCTCCAGAAAAAGGTTCTGTATCCCATTTCCTGGGCCATTTTCAGATTGTTTTCACTGTATTTTCCCTGAGGCGGCCGGTAATATTTTTTCATGGTCTGGCCTGTTACCTGTGTATACAAGGTTTCCAGATCCTTTAATTCTTTTTCAAAACTCTCTTTGTCAGAGATCTTTGACATGTCCGGGTGGTGGTATGTATGATTGCCAACAATATGTCCTTCATCAACCATTTGTTTTACCAGTTCCGGGCTTGTTTCCAGATAATTTCCCACCACAAAAAAGGCGGCATGAACATCATGTTTCTTTAAAGCGTCTAATATTTTCTCTGTATTTCCATTTTCATAACCGGCATCAAAGGTGAGATAGATCACTTTTTTGGAAGGATCGCCCATATAGCAGGCATTAAATTGTTTTAAATAGTCATTTGTTGTATTTCCAACGGGAGTTTGCCCGGGATTGGGGAAACTTAAGCCCCAGTTGCCGTCGGCAGAGGCAGAATAAATGGGGACGCCATTTTCTGTTAAAGCCACTGGCTTTTGGGAAGGTTCAGGCATTGTGTTTTCAGGTATTGTGTTTTGAGAAGACGCATCGGAAGAAAGAACCCGGTTTGTAGCCTGACCGGCCAGACTTCCCGCCAGATAGGCAAAAACAAAGATCAGAAGCAGGTGGAACCATTTTTTTACAAAAGCACCCATAGAGAAACTCCAGACATAAGGGATTGGTGTATGTATATTCCAAAGCGGCCTATGATATGTTATACTGCTATACAGAAAGTAAAGCTAACATATTTAGATCAACAGAGCAAGGAGGCTAATTTCTATGGAATTTAATCAGACTGTTATGGCACGCAGAAGTTTAAGAGCTTATGAAGAAGGAAAGACAGTAGAGAAGGCACAGATCGAAGAAATGATCCATTTTGCCCAGCTGGCTCCATCCTGGAAGAACTCCCAGACTGGCAGATATTATGTGGTAATGTCACCGGAAATGCTGGAAAAAGTGAAAAAAGACTGCCTTCCGGAATTTAACCAGAAAAACAGCGCAAATGCTCCGGCGCTGATCGTTACTACATTTGAAAAAACGCGTTCCGGTTTTTCAAGAGAAGGTGTGGCTGAAAATGAAGTGGGCGAAGGCTGGGGGTGCTATGACCTGGGACTTCAGAACGAAAATCTGGTATTAAAGGCAAAAGATATGGGTTTAGATACTCTGATCATGGGGATCCGTGACAGTGAAAAGCTGCGTGAATATCTGGATATCCCGGCATCCCAGGAAGTTGTCTCCGTGATCGCAGTGGGATACGGCGCCATCAAGCCTGAAATGCCGGTAAGAAAGAACACAGAAGATATAGCAAAATTCTTCTAAACTAAATTTTACGGTTATTACAACAGTTTTTTCATCTCCATATACGGCAGAACGTTAAAGCCATTTTTTTCATAGACTTTAATGGCTCTGCCGTTTTCTTCTTCTACTTCCAGGCGCAGAACAGCATCTGGATACTTCTTTTCAATAAATTCTAAAAATAAGCTTCCAATGCCTGTTCCCCGGAAATCCTCTTTGATATAAAGGTCTTCCACCCAGATACATGGTCTGCCGAATTCTGTAGAAAAACTTTTAGCAGCCATGGCATATCCCTGGATCAGGCCGTTTTCCTCGAACAGATAGCCTTCCAGATAGGGATTTTCGTTGTTTACGCAGGCTTCAAAATCATTGGTAAAAATGGCTACAGAGCCATTGCTTAATACAGCCGGGGAAGCGTAGAAAACTTCCATCATTGCAAGAACAGCCTCTTTATCATCTGGCTGCATAGGTCTTATGATCGTCATATATAGTTATTCCTCTCTTTACATTTTCGGCTTAGTTCAAAACAGGGCAATAATAGTTCCAGTATAAAGCAGAGGAAAGGAACCGTCAAGAAGACCCAACGTCTCTGGCACAGCCATTGGCTAGTCCTGTATCATATCTGGTATGATCTGTGCCAGGGCATTAGCCAGTTCCTCATGACCTTTGGCAGTAAGGTGCATGTAGTCAATATGGTTATTTTCTTCTACGACGCTGTTGGCGTCAAAATAGTGGCAGCCCATAAATCTGGAGATCTTTTCATATTCTCTTCCAAGTCCCTGGGACTTTTCAGCGCATCCCATTCCCATGGTAGCAGCTACTTCGGTGGTTTCGTATTCTTTATCGATGTTTTTAGGTGTCACGATAAGAATATTAGGATGTCCATTTCTCCAGCAGTCGGTAGTAGCAATGGCCTTGGCGATCAGCCGCTTTAATCCCAAAGCAATGCAGGCGGCAGAAGAACCAAACCGCTCCTTGGTGTCGTTGGTACCGAGCATGATAATAAGAAGATCTATTGGTTCATGACTCATGAGACAGGGATAAATATAGTCCAGGCCGGAAAGCCCTTCGTGGATTGGGTCATTGTAACAGGTTGTGCGTCCGGAAAGTCCTTCTTCCAATACCAGATAAGACTCGCCTAACAGTTTTTCCAGCAGTCTGGGCCAGCGTTCATCTTCGCTGAAACGTCCTCCGGTGGCGGCGCAGTAACCATGTGTGTTGGAATCGCCGAAACAGATAATATGCCGTTTTATATTGTTTGTTGTTATTTCCATATGAG
>CAVIPV010000047.1:0-11354 GCA_963644495.1 Prevotella sp.
GAAAGACCATCAAGATCATGACTTCTGCCCAGGATCACAAGCGTGCAAAAGACGGAGATCAGGGCTTAAATACAGGCGGCATGGGAACATTTTCGCCAAGTCCATTTTATACAGAAGAAGTAGATGAGTTTTGCAGAAAATATATTTATCAGGCTACAGTAGATGCCATGAAGGCAGAAGGCCGTGAGTTTAAGGGGATCATTTTCTTTGGTTTAATGCTTACAGCAGGCGGACCAAAGGTTCTGGAATACAATGCCCGTTTCGGCGACCCGGAGACCCAGGTAGTGCTTCCAAGAATGAAAAATGACATTGTAGATGTATTTGAGGCCTGCGTAGACGGCACTTTAGACCAGATCGACCTGCAGTTTGAGGATAATGCAGCTGTGTGTGTAGTGCTGGCTTCTGACGGATATCCGGAACATTATGAAAAGGGCAAGAAGATCACCGGTCTTGAGAACTTTAAGGATAAAGATGGATATTATGTATTCCACGCGGGCAGCAAGTTTGATACAGCGGGAAATATCGTGACAAACGGCGGAAGAGTGCTTGGTGTAACAGCCACAGGAAAAGACTTAAAAGAGGCCAGAGCCAATGCCTATAAGGCAACGGAATGGATCAATTTTGAGAATAAATACATGAGACATGATATTGGTCATGCCATTGATGAGGCGTAAAACGGAATTAGATGTTACTCGGTTATTACTGACTCGGTAGCGACCGAACAAAAATATTTAAAAGTCAGCAGGGCAGAATGCAGAAAACAGGCATTCTGCCTTTTTTGAGGCGATCTTACAGCCAATTTTAGCCGCAAACGGAAAAACGGCTGTGACATCTCAAATTATTACTCTTTTTCTAAAGGGATTCCCTAAATGCCTGAATTTTTTACTCGGTCATCGTTGACTCGGCTGCGACCGAATAAAAATTGACATGTATACATATTTATACTATACTGATTGTACAGTATCCTATTCGATTGGAGGAATTAAGCGTGTTTTATGGCAGAGAAGCAGAACGCAAAAAATTAAACAGGATGTTTCATGCAGACGGTCAGATGATATCGCTGATCTACGGAAGAAGACGTATTGGAAAAAGTGAATTGATCAAACAGGTGCTGAAAGAATCAGAATTGAAAAGCATTTATTATGAATGTAAACAAACAACGGAACGTAATAATGTGGATAGTTTAGCAGAGTTGATCGGTGAAACATTTGATTTTCCAACACCTGCATTTGAAAGCATGGAGCGTCTGCTGCAGTTTTTATTTAAAAAATCAGAACAAATGCCTTTGATACTCGTTTTGGACGAATATCCTTATTTGCGTGAAAATGCAAAGGGACTTGACAGTATCCTTCAATCTGTTATAGATGGCTATAAGGATAGTTCTAACATGAAGTTGATCATTTGCGGTTCCTATGTGGACACGATGAAAGCTCTTTTGGCAAAACACAATCCTTTGTATGGCAGAATCGATCTTACCATTCGGCTGGAACCAATGGATTATTATGACTCAGCGCTGTTTTATTCAGGGTTTTCTCACGAGGATAAAGTGAGACTTTTCAGTGTGTTCGGCGGCATTCCATATTATAACAGATTGGTCGACAGCAGAAAAAGTGTGCGTGAAAATGTGATCGACCTTATTGCTTCACCTGGTGCACGTTTGGAAAATGAAGTTTCCATGTACTTAAATTCAGAAATTTCTAAAATTACAAATGCAAACGAAGTGTTTGAAGCTCTTGCAAAAGGTTTTTCTAAATATAAAGATATTCTGGATCAGTCAAATGTTTCAAGCGGACCGGCACTGGTAGATGTCCTAGATAAACTTATGCGAATGGATGTTGTCAAAAAAGAAGCTCCGATCAACGATGAGAATAACAGAAAAAAAGCAGGGTATTTTATTTCTGACAATCTTTCTTTATTTTATTATAAATATATTTTTAGAAATATATCCCGCATGAATATTATGGATCCAGATGTTTTTTATGACAGATATATTGTGGACGATTTTGAAAGCAAGTATGTTCCTCAGATTTTTGAAGATATCTGCAGGCAGTACCTGATCAGAAAAAACAGAAAAGGTCTGATGCATAATATTTTTGAAAAGATTGGAAAATACTATTATGATGATCCCATTGAACGGAAAAACGGAGAATTTGATATTGTTACGCTGGATGACCATGGCTATATTTTTTACGAAGCAAAATTTAGGAAAGAGCCTGTAACGGAAAGCATGATCCAAAATGAGATCCGCCAGGTAAAACAAACAGGTTTAGATTGTTATAAATATGGTTTCTTTTCCAAATCAGGGTTCCTTTGCGAACAGGCAGAAGATCGTGTATTAATTGAATTAGGTGAATTATATGAAAATACAGGAGAAGGGGTATAGAGATATGAAGATCGATGGAGAAAACGTAGTAAAACTGGTAAGAGAGATGAAACCGCTGTTTACGGACAGCAGCCGTGCATCCCAGGTAAAGGAAAAAGGCGCCTGCGATTATGTAACACAGGTGGATATCCAGGTGCAGAAGCTGGTGAAAGAAGGGCTGTATGAACTGTATCCACAGGTGCAGTTTATGGGGGAAGAGCAGGATAACAGTGCCATTGACCGGAAAGGCGATTTCTGGATTCTGGATCCGGTAGACGGCACCACAAATCTGATCCATGATTTCCGCCACAGCACTCTTTCTCTGGCTTATGCAGAGGCGGGAGTAGTGGTATTAGGCATCGTTTATCAGCCTTATACAGATGAGCTGTTTCAGGCAAAACGAGGGGGCGGCGCTTTCTTAAATGGGGAGCCGATCCATGTAAGTGAGGCAAAAACATTGTCCGAAAGCCTGATTACCATTGGTACAAGCCCTTATTACCATGAGCTGGCTGACTGGAATTTTGAGGTTTTTAAGAAAGTATTTTTATGCTGTCAGGATATCCGCCGTTTAGGTTCTGCGGCCCTGGATATGGCCTATGTGGCAAGCGGAAGAGTAGATGCCTTCTTTGAGGCGATCTTACAGCCATGGGATTTTTCTGCGGCGAAGCTTCTCATCGAGGAAGCTGGCGGAAAGGTAACGGATTTTGAAGGAAAGGAACTGCCTGTGGGAATGCCAGGTGCTGTTCTGGCCGGTAACGGGAAGATAAATGGGGAATTACTTGAAATATTAAAAGAAAGATAGAAAGTCAGCAGTGTCTGTCCAGGTTACAGTATTGCAGGATCTGCTTAATAATAAAAAGTATTTTGATTTATGGTTGACTATTGTCATATGTTGTTATATAATGTATTCAGATATTATAAAAGAACAATGTTCAGGAGGATACCAATTATGACAATCAAAGAGATCGTTGCTTCCATTAAGGCAAAACAGCCAGAGATCAAGTCCGTATACTTTGTAGGCTGCGGTGCTTCCCAGTCTGATCTGTTCCCTGCAAAATATTTCCTGGAGAACAACGCAAAGAAGCTTCGTACAAGTATCTATACTGCAAATAACTTTAACTACTCTACTCCAGCTGGCGTAGATGATACTGCTATCGTTATCACCTGCTCCTTAAGCGGAAATACACCTGAGACTGTAGCCGCTACCAAGCTGGCTGTTGAAAAAGGCGCTCATGTAGTAGCTGTAACCCACAAGGCAGATTCACCTCTGGCTCAGAATGGTCAGTACCAGATCATCCATGGCTTCTATGAGAGCTATGGTGCAAAGATGGAAAAGCCTGCAAGAGTTCTGGAGCTGGCTTGCGAGATCTTAAACGAGTATGAAGGCTATGCTTACTATGATGATATGCAGGATGGTTTAAGCAAGATCTTTGATCTGATCAATGATTCCGCTAAGCTGTTCCGTTCTACCGCTAAGAAGTTCGCTGAGGATCATTACAACGCACCAATCCTGTATGTAATGAGTTCCGGTGCTACCCAGTACACCGCTTATTCCTTCTCCATGTTCTTAATGATGGAAATGCAGTGGCTGCCATCCAGCACCTTCCATACCGGCGAATTCTTCCATGGCCCATTCGAGATGGCTGATGAGAATGCTCATTACCTGTTAATGATGAACGATGGCCCTACCCGTCATCTGGATGCAAGAGCACTGACTTTCTTACAGCGTATGAATGCTAAGTACACTGTAGTTGATGCTAAGGACTTCGGTTTAAGCTCCCACATCAAGAGCACCGTTGTTGAATACTTCAACCCACTGATGATCGGCGGCGTTACCAGACTGTTAGGTGAGGAAATGGCTATCAAGCGTGATCATCCTCTGACAATGAGAAGATATATGTGGAAGTTAGAGTACTAATTTCAGATATACTCCCTGAATCAATAAGATGAATATGAGAATGCCTCGGAAGCGCTGCTTCCGGGGCATTTTTTCAACCTTTACTTTATCAGACTGCATCCCGAAATCGGTCTACGGCGCTCATAGGCGGTCACATGGTCAAATCCGGCCTGGAGCAGAAGCTTTGCGGCTTCTTCAAAGTCGGCAGCTACATCGGCCGGTTTGTGGGAGTCGGAACCTACGGTGACGATCTCGCCGCCCAGCTCTTTATAACGTTTTAAGGTACGCAGTCCCGGCATTGGTTCACCGGCGCCCTGGCGGATGCCGGAGGTGTTGACTTCGATGCCTTTTCCGCGGGAGATCACATTTTTCAGGATCTCATCAATATAGCCTTCGTATTTCTCATATTCTACCGGGAAGCCGCAGCGCACCAGATGGCGTTTGATCAGGTCGATATGGCCCAGGCAGTCATATTCACCATAGGCGGAAAGCTCCATAAGATGGCGGTAATAGCTTTCTGTGATCTGTGGAACTGTAACGTCTGTGTAAGCCATTTTGCTGACATCTACATTTTCGATCTTATGGACAGAACCGATGAGATAATCAAAAGGATAGTGCCTGATGATATTAAAGGCCTCTTCACGGGCCAGATGGAGCTGTCCGAACTCCATACCGCTCTTAATGGTCAGACGGCCTGCAAAACGCTCTCTGCAGCGTTCTAAGCTGTCCCAGTACATCTTTAAGTATTCTTCATGGAAAAACTTTCTGTGGACGCCGTGGGCATAAAATTCATAGTGGTCTGTAAGGGCCACTTCTGTAAGGCTTTTGTCTATGGCGGCCTGGCACATATCCTCCATGGGGACTTTGGCATCAGGTGAGACACTGTGCATGTGGTAATCAAATGTAAGCATATATCATTCCTCCTGTTGTTTATACATATAGTATGATACCAGGGTCAAAAGGTCGGAAATCCGACGCAAGCTTGCTTGCAGGAGGAGTTTTGACCTTGGGACCCGCCAAAAACATGAGTAAGAAGCCATTTTTTGAAGAAAAATGAGCGGATTACGAATGTTTTTAGAATTGCGAGAGTGCAAAGCACGTAGCAATTCGGTATCAGAGGGGTCAAAATACCTTTTGACCCCAACATCATAGTATAACGTTTAAAAAGACTGCTTTTCTGGGGCGTACAGCTTGACCGGAAAAGCAGTCTTTTTGATGTCATGATGAAAGTTTGAAAAAATCAGCCCTTTACTGCTCCGGATGTAAGTCCTCGTACAAACTGCTTGGACATGCAAAGGAACAGGAGTACCATTGGTAATGATGCGATCAGGATACCGGCTAACATTACAACGTAGTCGGATTTTAAGTCGCCCTGGAATGTCATCAGGCCTAACGGGATGGTCATTAATTTCTTATTCTCAAGGAATACGTTTGCAAATAAGAACTCATTCCATACATTGTTTAAGTTTACAATGGCACAGGAAGCCATAACCGGTTTACTGATAGGAAGGATGATCTGTGTAAAACGCTGGAGGCTGTTGCAGCCGTCTACGATAGCTGCTTCCTCTAATTCCTTTGGAATGGAAATGAAGTAAGCTCTCATTAAAAACATGGTAAATGGAATTCTGAAAGCTATGTACGGCAGGATCAGCGCTGCACGGGTGTTATAAAGCTTTAATGCCTGTAAGATCTTGTACAGAGGTACTAAAGCAACCTGCTCGGAAAGAGCCATGCCTCCTAAAATAAGGAAGAATACAAATCCGCTTCCCGGAAGGGAAAAACGGGTCAGTCCATATGCCAGCATAGAGCTTAAAAGGAGGATGCACAGAATGGAAATGGCACTGACGATAATGGAGTTCTTAAAGTAGAAGAGAAGTCCTTTGCCCCAGGCAGTTGCGTAGTTGGCAAACATCCATTTTTTTGGAAGAGCCAGGGAGTTTAAGAACATTTCCTGGTTTGTTTTTAAGGAGTTTAATACCAGCCAGCACACAGGAAGCAGGATGATAGCTACCATTAACAGAAGAAATACATGGAGCAGTACGGACCAGATCCTTGTTTTTAATACATATTTGTCTTTCATACCAGAACCTCCTTATATCTCTCCGGAACGGCTCACCTTCAGCTGGAAGATAGAGGCGGTTACGGTAATGACAAAAATAAGAACACCGGTTGCAGCAGCCATACCCATATCATCATGTAAGAATGCGTTTTGATACAGGAATAAGCCAAGTACCTGGGAAGCATTTCCTGGGCCACCTACTGTGGTGGAGTAAACTTCGGTAAACAGCTTGAATGCACCGATCACAGTGATGATGGAGCAGACGATCAGCTGTTCCTTTGCAAGTGGAAGGATAATGCTTACTGCACGGCGAATCGGACCTGCACCGTCAATAACAGCAGCTTCGATATAATCTTTGGAGACGTTCTGGAAAGCAACTACCATTAACAGAGTAATGTAACCGGTGAACTGCCACTGGCTCATTGCGATGATACAGAAGATAGCCAGATTTTTATCACCTAACCAGGTCTGCTGCATGCTTGCAAGTCCGATGTGCTTTAAAAATGTGTTTAAAAGACCAAGCTGCGGGTTATAGATAAAGTTGAACATCATACCAACGGCAGTCAGGGAAACCAGTGCCGGAAGGAAGTAAATGTTTCTGCAAATCGATCTAAAGCGGTCACTGGCAAGTTTACTTTCTAACAGGAAAGCCAGGAATGTTCCAAATCCAACCTGCACGATCAGGGAGATCACGCAGTAGTACACATTGTTCCGGATCATGATCGGGAACGTATCATTTGTAAATAATCTGCGGAAATTATCAAGTCCTACAAACTTCATGGAAGAAGAGTAGGAAGAAAGACGGAAAAAACTGTATACGAAATTGACAATAATAGGGATATAAACAAAGCCAAGGACCATTAACAGTCCGGGGATCACATATAAATACGGTGTGAGTTTTGTTTTCTTTTTCATCCTGACACCATCCTTTTCTTTAAAGATAGGGAGCAGATGCTGCTCCCTATCCTGGATTTCTTATAAAACTTTAACCAAACTATTCAACCAGCTTCTGAGCTTCGGTAGCTACCTTCTGGATTTTAGCCATTGCATCAGTTGGAGTTACATCTCCGTTTGTGATATCGGAGATCTGGGTCAGGTACTCGTCGCAAACTGTGGAGTACAGAGCGTTATCAAACCAGATATCCATCTTCTTAGCGTTGGAGATTACATCGTAAGCACTCTTTAAGGACTCATCTGTTAAAGTCTTGTCCAGTCCAAGGGAAGCGTTGAACCAGCCAACCTGCTCAGCTTCCTGTGCGCCGGCTTCCGCACCAAGGAACCACTTTAAGAACTCTACGCACTCATCCGGGTACTGGGTCTTGGAGGAGATTGCAAATCCTTCCGGAGCACCGGATACCAGATTTGGATTACCCTTAGCGCCTTCAATGGTTGGGAATTTAAACATTCCCCAGTTCAGGTCCGGGTTTTCCTGCTTGATATTGGTGATCTCAACTAACTCTGCAAAGAGGATAGCGTTCTGCCCCTGGGTAAATCCTAAACGGGCCATATCATGGGTCATACCGTTTACACCAACGTTCATGTAGGAAACTAACTGCTGATATTTTTCAAGAGCTTCTGCATATCCGGGATCGGTAAATTCGCCGGTCTTAGGATTGTAGTCTTTTGCTCTGGTCTCGTCATCTACTAACTGCTCATTTAAAGCGCCGATGTAGTGAGCAGCAGGCCACTTGTCCTGGTTTCCTTCTGCAATCGGGTCCATACCGGATGCTTTGATCTTGTCAAGGACGTCGATGAACTGATCCCATGTCTGCGGAACCTCCAGTCCTAAATCATTGAAAATATCTTTGTTATAGAAGAATTCCTTTGCATCCAGACGGAATGGAATACCATAAATCATACCGTCTTCTGTTGTATATTCGTCCATCTGTGTCTGCATCAGAGAAGCTTTCCATTCAGGATCCTTTTCCATATAAGGAGTCAGGTCTAATAACAGTCCCTCACGAATAAATCTCTCGGAGAACTCACCGCAGAAGCTGAAGAAGATATCCGGGCACTCATCGGAACCAACTACGACTTTGATCTTCTCTTTGTATGGCTGGTTCTGTGCGCTGGTCACTTCAAACTTGATATCTGGATGAAGGGATTCGTATTCAGCGATCTTGCTTTCAATGAAGCTGTTGCATGGATCATCAGGGAAGCGGTGGAACAGTTTAATGACTTTTACGTCACCATTGCTTTCAGAAGTATCAGCTGCTGCCTCTGTTTTTGCTTCTTCACTGCCTGCTGCTGCGGTGCTGTCAGAAGAGGAGCTGCTGCCTCCGCATGCGGTAAGGCCCAGTGCCATTACTGCTGCAAGTCCAAGGCTTACGGTTCTTTTCAGTTGTTTTTTCATAATGATCTCCTTTCGGTCCTCAGTTTTCGCTGTCTCTGTTGTATTGATACAACACATAACATCTTAGTACAAAATATACCACAATGTTATATGACTTGCAACTGTTTTTTTAAAGGTTCTTGTAACTTTTGTTGATAAAGTTTTCACTAACCTGTGGATTTTTGAGAAAAAATGACGGCGTTTCTTTAGAAAATAAAGTTTTTCTATAAAAAACGCCGTCGTTTTTAAATATTCCCTTTATAGTTGTGTTACCGCCCCTGAAGAATATAAGGTATCCTGTGTTGTGCTATGATCTTACATAACAATAGTAAGACGGTATCTTTGTGGGTTGGTCAGCAGCTTGCTGTAATGCAGCACTTCGTTGTCCTGGTCATAGACCTCGTCCTTCTGCAGCAGGAGGGCATGTTTTTCCGCAACCCCCAAACGCTGCGCCTCTTCTGGTGTGGCATAGCAGATCTCTACTGTTTTAACAGAATGGGTAGGGATCAGTCCGTGGTTATGGAAAAATTCGTAGGTAGAGCCTAAGAGATTTTCTTTTAACAGAAATTCCATCCGCTTTGGATAGTAGCTGTCTTCGATCATCACAGGTACATCATCATTTTTGCGCAGACGGACGATACGCAGCACTTTTTCATTTTCATCTACGCGTAGTTTTTTGGCAATAGAGCCGTCGGGAATGATCCATTCTACTGTGATCAGTTCGGTAGAAGGCACATGTCCGTCCATTTTGCTCATTTCTGTAAAGCTTATGATCTGGTTGTCTACTACACGGTGCAGTTTCTTTTCCGCCACAAAAGTCCCGATGCCCTGTTTGCGGACGACAAAACCGTCGTCGGCCAGCAGCTCAATGGCTTTTCGCACTGTAATGCGGCTTACTTCAAAATGCTGGCTGAATTCGGCCTCGGTCATCAGCTTGTCACCGGCTTTTAATTTGCCGTCTGTGATCTGCTGTTTGATCTTTTCGGACAGCTGCTGGTAAAGAGGCACCATAGAATTTTTTATCATGGATATCGTTTTCACTCCTAATACATCATATATTGATTTTTGATCTTAATCGATAATGGCGGTTCCGTAGCCGAAAGCGCCTTCTAAGCTGCAGACCTTTGCTGCAAATTTTGCACCGCAGTCCATGGCATGTTTTAACCGGGTGATCATCTGGTCATGGTCACCGGCAAAAAGAGCGCCGTTTTCCTGGAGCAGTGTGGTGAGCAGTGTGGAGAAATAGGAGTCTCCTGCCCCCATGGTGTCTAATACGGTATCTGCCTTGTAAGCTGGCGCATAGACGATCTCGCCGTCATAAAGGGCATAAGAGCCGTCTTCGCCTACAGTACCTACTACTAAGGTCACGCCGTAGGAAGCTGCTTTTTTCATTTCACGTTCTCTTTCTTCTGCAGTTAAATGAGCGCAGGAGAGAAGGGCTACTTTGATATGAGGGCAGACCTGTTCAAACAGGGCATCGTCCCATACAGTAGAGAAGTCGAAAGCAATAGGCACACCTGTTTCTTCTAATAAAGACAGGTCATCATAGATGTAGCTGTTTGTATTGGAGTAGATCATCTGGAAGGACTTGATATAGTTCAGATCTTCTTTTGTAAAGTCAAATGGATGTTCTTTGGCAACGCCGCCCCGGTTGGAGCCTAAGAATACACGGTCACCGTCTTTTAAGGTAACCCGGGCTGCGCCGTTTTCACCGTGGAAATGTCTGGAATGGCTGAAGTCTACGCCTAACCGGGTCAGGATCCTGCAGTTGTATTCAGCAACGCCGTCATCACCGAATTTGCCAAGATATGCCGCTTTTCCGCCATTCATGATAGAATAGACACAGGTGTTTACACACTGTCCGCCTGGATACATTTTTCCTCTGGATAAGTATTTATCGACTACATTATCACCAATGGCAATGATTCTTGATTCACTCATATTAAAAACCTCCGGTTTTCTGCTCATATTTCCTGACGGATGTCCGCAGGACAACAACAATCTGTTAGATACAATATATAACAATATATAACATCTTGTCAATGAGTTTATGTGTGGCCGGAGGTCTTTCTGTTTGATTTTTTTGGGGTCTTTTTTTAATCTATTACATGTAAGGTTTAAACATTTTGTAGTTGCGGCAGTCTGCTTCAAAAGGTTTCTGGTAATAGGCGGGAGCTGTGATCTCCTGGCTTAAAAGTCCGGTGTAGCCGTTTTTATGTATGGTTTCCAGCCAGTCTTTCAGGTCATGGTTTCCATCGCCCCAGATCAAATGTCCGTAGGGGGTTCCGTCTATGAAGTGCATATGGACAATGTTTTCGGCGCCTAAGGTATCAAACCACTGCTGCAGGGTCTCGCCTGCTACGCCCATGGGACAAGTGTCGATCATGGCTTTAAAATTAGGATGGTTGATCTCTGTCAGCATCCGTTTTACATCATTTACAGTGGTTGCCAGGTTTGTTTCATCCGGGCGCAGGGCTTCCATGGCAAGAGTGATGCCTTTGGTCTGGGCGTAGTCAGCAAGCCGTGCCAACATGTCCCGGCCCCGTTTCCAGCCTTCTTCCCGGTCCTCGTTTAAATATCCACGTCCGGAGTGGACGGCCATGACCTTACAGCCAAGCTCTTCACCGGCATCCAGTCCCTTTTTGAAATATTCAAAGCTTCTGGCATAAAGCTCCCGGTCACCGGCTGCAAACTGATAGGGGAC
>CAVIPV010000047.1:11364-17513 GCA_963644495.1 Prevotella sp.
GGACAGAGCAGTTTTCCGGTGTGATGACCTGGATGGCAAGTCCACGGTCTCTTGCCATTTTGCTGACTTTTTTACAGTCATCATATTCCAGGTTGCTTAAGAAAAAATGGGGAGAACCGGCCCATAATTCAATGGTCTTAAAGCCAGCCCGCATCTGGGATTCCAGAAAATATTCCATGGAATAAAATTTGTAATGGATGTTCATGCCGGATACCTGGTCAGGTCGTATGAGTTTCATTTTGCGTACACTCCTTTAACTGTAAAATTTTGTAAGTCGAGTATAACACAGGAAAAGTGGGGCGTACAGACAGGAAGGATCAAGGTGTGTTTCTTTTTGTAACCTGCCAGATGCCATATAAGATCAGGACAGAGCCGATGAAGGAGGATATTCCAAATGGCTCTCTTAAGAATAATACTCCTGCAAACATGGACCACATGGTCTGAAGGTTGGAGAAGGCGGCCAGTTTGCCTACGGACATTTTAGCTGCTGCGTAGTTTACCAGGATGTTGCAGGTAACAGAACAGAATATGCTGAGGATCAGTACCGGGATGATAAAGCCGGGGATTTTGATGTAATGAAGCAGTTGTACAGCATTTCCGCCCAGTTCATGGACTGCATCGGCTGTAAAAAAGATGCAGGAACTGCAAAGGGTGAAATAAGTACGCTCAAAGGCAGAAAAATCTCCGGCTGCTTTTTTGTTGATCACACGGTAGATGGCAGATAAAATGCATGCGGAAAGGACAAAAAGGATGCCTGTGGACTGGATTACGCCGGAGGCACTGCCTGCCAGTGTGATGATGATCACGCCTGCTACCGGGAAAAAGCTGAAAAGAGTCTGGCGCAGTGTGGGAAATTCTCTTAAAAAGAGAGCGGAAAGCCCCATTGCCAGGATCGGCACTAAGGATAATACGACGCCGGTGAACATGCTGTTGGTGTAGGCGATTCCATAGCTTTCACAGTAAAAGTATACTACTTCGTTCAGCGCCAGAAGGAGTACCGGGAGAAGATTTTTCCCTTTTAATGAAAGACGCTCTATTTTAAAAAGAAGCATTAAATTCATCAGGAAAAATGCAACGATAAAGCGTACAGACAGAAGTACGCTGGTGGGGGCATAGTTTAAGGCTGTTTTTGACAACAGAAAGCTGAAGCCCCAGAGGGTGTTTCCGGTGATGGCAGCAAGATCCGGGATGTTTTCTCTTAAGTTGGATGTTGGGATGGAAATGGAATCTGCGGGTGTAAACATAAGAACCTCCGGTTGTTTCATAAAGTTTCGGTAAAGTCATGACAAGATCTCGTATAAGCAGAGTGTACCATTACAGGTATATCTTGTAAAATACAGAAAAATCATATATTATATTGAATAGATTGAATATATAAGCTGGGGGAAGAAAAGAACATGGATCAGGAGATACAGGCATTTTTAGAGGTATGCAGATGTAAGAGTATTTCCAGGGCAGCAGAGACTTTATTTATCAGCCAGTCATCTTTAAGCACCCGGATCCGTATTTTAGAGCGGAGACTGGGATATTCTCTTTTTATAAGGGGAAAAGGAAGCCGCAGCGTAATGCTTACGGATAAAGGGGAAAAGTTTCTGGGACTGGCGGTGAAATACCAGGAGATAGTGGAAGAAATGCTGGCTCTGGGCCGGGATGGAGGAAGTGAAAAGCTTCGGATCTCTTCTATGAACAGTCTGGGCACTCATCTGCTGACACCTGTGTATGAACGGTTTATGACAGAAAATCCGGATATTATACTGGAGATCCAGGATTCAGATCCGGCACATCTGGGAGTGGAAAAAGGGATGACGGACATTGCTTTTTCTTCTGTAAAATTTGAGTCTGCCGCTGTGCAGGTGCGGCCTGCTTTTGCAGAGCCTATGGTATTTTTGTGCGCAGAGGACAGTCAGTATGTGGATAACCTTTATAAGGACAGCGTGGATGAAGGAACAGTTGAAAAGCAATTGAAGAAAGAGCAGCTGGACTTAAGCCATGAGGTATATGTAGACTGGTCCTATGAATTTGTCCACTGGCATAATCAGCTGTTTCAGGGACGGCAGCCGAAGCTGGCTCTGTCTCTGATGAACCAGCTGCAGTTCTTCCTGCAAAAAACAGACAACTGGGCCTTTGTGCCTGCCAGCGTAGCTGTGGGACTTTTAGCAGAAGGAGGAATAAAGGAAATTTCCCTGGATCTTGAGGTTCCCCCCAGAGTGATCAATTATCTGTGTCTGGAAAAGACGGCAAAGAGCCGGAAGATACAGCGCTTTTTACAGTGCCTGCGCCAGGTGCTTTTGGAGATGGAACAGGTGGAGTTTGAGATTTACATATAGACCATATTCGTGTATGATTATGGGAAATGATGTAATGTGGGATCGGAGGATAGAAGGATTTATGATAAACAGAGAAGACATGCTGGAGCTGACCAGGCGCATGACACCGGCCAGATCCTCTGTAGGGCGGATCGCAGGGGCTTATTTTGACGAAGAAGGCTATGTGGACGGCACTTTTAATACTAATTTTCTGAAGCTGTCAGCAAGTGAGCGAACCAGAAATTTAAATATGGCGAAGACTGTGCTTATTTCTAAAACAAATGAGCAGTTAAAGGAGTATCGGCTGACAAAGGAGATGTGTAAGCCTGGAAGTGTATGGCAGTTACTTGATGGTGTAAAAGAGTCGGAAATGAAAAATGATGCCTATATGGATCTGTTTTACGAGGTTCTGGGAGAGAAATATCATCCGGGCTATCCATTTTCCTGTTTTATGTACTATGGACAGTATGATGTGCCGGTAAAGGGGACAGATAAGGAGTGGATGGAAGGCTCTGAGGAAGTTTATACCTATCTGTTATGCGTCATCAGTCCGCTGACCGGGGAATATGAGCCGGGAGCGCCGGAGTTTGGATTTTTGTATCCGGCTTTTAAGGATAGAAGTACTGGTTGGGAATTTGTGAATGTGTATGAGAAACTGCCGGAGCGGGTGCACCGGGAATGGATGAAGTGGCTGTTTCAGTAAGAGTTGATGCTGGATAATAAGAGATGAATTTTGCGTTAAAAGGAGAAGTGTAAAATGACTACGGTTACAACAAAGAAAAAACTGGCTATTTTAGGAAATGGCTTTCTGGCGGGGATCGTCGTAGAGGCTTATAATAAGGGACTTTTAGAGGAATATGAGCTGACAGGTGTACTGGGACGCACAAAGGAAAAAACAGAAGCGCTGGCAGAAAAAGGCGGCTGCCGTCCATGCAGTACCCTGGAAGAATTGTTAGAAGATAAGCCGGATTATGTGGCAGAGGCGGCCTCTGTTAAAGCTGTAAAAGATTATGGCATGAAAATATTGTCTGGCGGGGCAGATCTGATCCTTTTATCTATCGGCGCGCTGGCAGATGAAACATTTTACAGGGAGATCAGTGAATGTGCGAAAGAAAATGGAAGAAAGATCCATATTGCTTCCGGCGCGATAGGTGGTTTTGACGTACTGCGGACCATTTCCCTTATGGGACAGGCTCAGACTTCTTTCCGTACGAAAAAAGGTCCGAAATCCCTTTCTGGAACACCGCTGTTTGAAGAAAGCCTTATGACAGATACCCAGGAAAAGCAGGTATTTCACGGAAGTGCAAAGGAAGCTATTTCCATTTTACCAACAAAGGTAAATGTAGCGGTTGCAGCATCTTTGGCATCTGTGGGTCCGGAAAATATAGATATGAGCATTTTCAGTGTTCCGGGAATGGTAGGAGATGACCACAAGATCACAGCCCAGATCCCGGGAGTGAAGGCAGAGCTGGATATTTATTCTGATACAAGTGCTATTGCGGGATGGAGTATTGTGGCTGTGTTACGAAATCTGGTGTCACCGGTTGTATTTTAGATTTATGATGCGCTGCAGGATGATTTGTGTAGAATAATGTGATTTTTTGGAAAAAGTTCGTGTAGTTTAGTGTAAAAAATGAAGAAAAATACATTGAATTTTACACGAATACTTATTATACTGATATTAGAGTGCGAGAGGAGGGATATTTATGTATCGGAAAATCCAAGGATTTTTAGAAGAATGGAAAGAAAGCCTGCATCGCAAACCGCTAATTCTGCAGGGAGCAAGGCAGGTGGGAAAAACCTATTCTATCTTAGAGTTCGGGCGCACTCATTATGATAATGTAGCGTATTTTAATTTTGAAACAAATCCAAAACTGAATGAAACTTTTGAAGAAAATATCAGTCCCGATTATCTGATACCTATTTTATCCCATATTGCAGGTCAGACGATCGTAAAAGAGAAAACACTGGTTGTGTTTGATGAAGTGCAGCTTTGTGAGCGGGCATTGACATCTCTTAAATATTTCTGTGAAGATGCACCGGAATACCATATCATCGTGGCGGGAAGCTTACTTGGGGTAGCGGTGAACAGAGCCAGATTTTCATTTCCCGTAGGGAAGGTTGATATGAAGACTCTTTATCCTATGGATATGGAAGAATTTATGCTGGCAATGGGAGAAGAAGCTTTAGTAAAACAGATAAGAAAAAGTTTTGAGACAGATACGCCTATACCTTCTGCTTTACATGATGCGGCTATGCAGCTTTACAGGCAATACCTTGTTGTAGGAGGAATGCCGGAATGTGTAATGCAATTTGCTGAGACAAGGGATTATATCCTTATCCGTCATACTCAGGATACGATTTTGGCAAGTTATTTGAATGACATGAGCAAGTACAATAATCTGAATGAAATTAAAAAGACCAGGCTTGCTTATGATAATATTACAGTTCAGCTTTCTAAAAAGAATACCCGTTTTCAGTATAAGCTGATAAAAAAGGGAGGCAGAGCTTCTGAATTTGAAAATGCAATTGAATGGTTATGCCTTTCTGGTATAACATCTCAGGTTTATAAAGTGGAGCAGATAAAAAAACCACTGGAAAACTATCGTGACATAGATACTTTTAAGATATATGTATCGGATCTGGGACTTTTATGTGCAAAAAAAGATCTGGCTGCAACCGATATTCTTTACATGGTTGAAGAACTGGATGATTTTAAAGGCGGCATGACAGAGAATTATGTGAATGTGCAGCTTACTATTAATGGATACAGTACGTATTACTGGGAGTCTGAACGAGGAGCAGAGATAGATTTTGTTATTCAGCGAGAAGGAAAACTGATTCCTATTGAAGTAAAATCAGCAGATAATACAAGAGCTAAAAGTTTAAAAATATATATGGATCTGTACAAGCCGGAGTATGCAATTAAACTTTCTGCAAAGAATTTTGGTTTTGAGGATAATAAAAAAATTGTGCCGTTGTATGCGGCGTTTTGTATATAGCTATATACGGATACTTAATGAATAAAATGAGTAAAAGTTAAGGTGACAGATCATGAAAAATTCCAAAATTCAGGATACTCTTAAAAATGGTTTGACTGGAGCAGCAACTGTAGGTAAAAAAGTAACAAAAACTGCGGAAGAGAGTGCAGCAAGCGTTATTAATAAGGGAAAGACACAACTGGATAAAGTAAATCAGAAAAAAGAAGAGGCCCTTTCATCACAGCAAATGGTTGATATTTTGAATATTTGCTATGGAAAAGCATTGGATGGGATACCTAAAGTAAGTAAGTCCGTAGATGAGCTGGCAGAAGATTATGCCTGTAAATACCAGACTACCGAAAAGGCGGCCAAAGCATTAATAGCCAATCAGCTGATTAAATGTACGACATCAGGTTTTCTTACGGGATTGGGGGGAATTATTACTTTACCAGTTGCAGTTCCAGCAAATGTGAGTAGTGTTCTTTATGTACAGCTTCGTATGATAGCAGCGGTTGCAAAATTGGGTGGATATGAACCAAGTACAGATCAAGTCCAGACTTTAATTTATGCCTGTATGACTGGACAAGCAGTGGGTGATGTTCTGAAAGGAACGGGAATTAAACTTGGTACGAAAATTGCAACTGCCAGTATTGAAAAAATTTCAGGTGCAACTTTAACACGTATTAATCAGGCAGTAGGTTTTAGACTGATTACAAAATTTGGTCAGACTGGAATTATTAATCTTGGAAAAATGGTGCCAGTTGCTGGCGGTGTGATTGGTGGTGGATTTGACCTGGTAACAACGAAGATAATTGCGAAAAATGCATTGAAAATGTTTATTGAAACGGATGAATGAAAAAAA
>CAVIPV010000048.1:0-17207 GCA_963644495.1 Prevotella sp.
GCCAGGTGGTGTGAGAGGACGGCTAATCAACTAATGGTTAGCCTCCTACTCGATTTATGCATACTGCAAACGCGCCAATGACGCATTCACTGCTTACTTCGCCTCAGCCATAGCCTGTTCCATTTCAGAAGCAGAGATCACGCCGATGGTCTTATTAACGACTACGCCTCTTCTGAAATAGAGAAGAGTTGGTACGCTCATTACCTTAAAGCGGGTTGCAAGATCCATGTCTTCATCGATGTCAACTTTATAGAAATGTACTTCCGGGTGAAGTTCTGCCATTTTTTCTACAGTTGGGGACAGCATTTTGCATGGACCACACCAGGTAGCAAAGAAATCTACAACTACCAGATCATCCCCGGCATTGACTGCCTGGTCAAATGTGTCAGATGTTAAATGTGAAAGTGCCATATGAAAAACCTCCTTGTATCTGATTTGGATTCTTTGATCTTATAACACTTATATCATACCACAAAGTGAGAGAAAATTATGTAATAAAATTCTCAACTAAATATCTTTCCAATAAGCTGCAGCACTACTTCCGCCACTCCCGACAAAAGCATTACATGGATCGGGTTCATTTTAAAGCGGACCAACAGGATCAGGGAGCCGATGAAAATGCCTACAGCCTGGATACTGATATTTGGCAGAAGTTCAGTCGCTGTGAGGGAAGCCATTGCTTCACCCCAGAAGGCGTTGACCAGGATGCTGACACCGGCGGCTGCGATCATGGCGATAACAGCCGGACGCAGGGACTTAAGGACGCCCTGGAGAAGGCTTAAATTTCGGTATTTCAGATAAATTTTTGCAAGTAATGTAACTAAGATACAGGATGGCAGAACGCAGCCTGCAGTGGCAGCCAAAGCTCCCGGTATTCCTGCAATGCGGGTGCCTACGAAAGTAGCGGAATTGACTGCAATAGGCCCTGGTGTCATCTGGGAAATGGTGATCAGGTCTGTAAATTCCGACTGGGAAAGCCATGGGTGGATCTGGACCACCTGGTTCTGGATCAGAGGCATGGCTGCATAGCCGCCGCCGAAGCTGAAGGCGCCGATCTGTAAGAAGCTGATAAAAAGCTGTAAGTAGATCATAAGGCACCTCCATTCTGGGAAGGATTTTGGGAAGCACTGCGGTCGTTTTTCCCGGCCTTGTTTTCCCGGTACAGTGTAAGGACAACACCTAAAGCAATGCATAATAAGATCAGTACAATGGCGCTGACCTTATAAAAATAATTGGCAATAAAAGCTGCGATCATAATGAAAATGGACAGATACTGCTTTTCTTTTACAATACCAGATGCCATGCCAAAGCTGACTTCCATGATAACTGCCCCTACTCCCGACTGCATGCCATTTAACATCCACCCAACGACCAGATTGGAGCGGAAAGCCGCATAGCAGAAGGAGATAGCGGAAAGAATGACAAAGGGCGGTATTACCGTGGCAATCACAGAGCATAAGACCCCGGTCAGTCCCGCCAGTTTATAGCCTACTACGATAGCCCCGTTGACAGCGATAGCTCCGGGACAGGACTGGGCGATGGCTACCAGGTCCAGCATTTCTTCTTCATCGATCCAGTGATACTGGTCCACAAATTTTGTTTTCATCAAAGTAACGATCACATACCCGCCGCCGAAGGTGAAGGCGCTGAGATACAGTGTTGAGAGAAAGAGCTTTTTAAGGATCTCACCCTTACTGGCTCCCTTTATATTTAATTCCATGTTTTCCTCCTGTATAATAGATGTATGTACAAAATTTAGACATACATTAACATTCTTTCTAACTATAAGCCAAGAAAAGGCAGATGTAAATGTTAAAATGAATGAGAAAATGGTAATATGTTTGGAAAAATTTTCTTGACAGCATGTTAAGACTATGTTAATTTAACAAATGTGACCACTCAAAATATTGAGTTAAGCCCAGACGGACAGGCGGGTCAGAAGCCGAAAGTGGGAAACCACATTATTGATTGGGTTAGGAGCCCAAATTTTATAAGTCGATACGCATATGCGTATTTTATCAGTGCAAAAAGGCACGTCACTTGTGAAACGGTCAATAAGAGCTTCTGGCATAAGCAGAGCAGAAAACTGGGGAGAAGGGTCACTTTTTTTCTGCCTGCCAAAAAGACAGAGACATTTAAAGACAAAAACAGATATAACAGGTGATGGAATATGCCGTCACCTTTTTTTTATGAAATTTTTTAAGAATTTAAGGGGCGGCGGGTATGAGGAGGCGGAAAAATGGACCTGGAAGCACAAAAGCGGGCGCCTATTTACGAGGCGTTAGAACGTTTCCGAAAGAAACGGGTAGTGCCCTTTGATGTACCGGGGCACAAAAGAGGAAGAGGAAACCCGGAGTTAGCGGCCCTTTTAGGGGAAAAATGTGTGGGACTGGATGTAAATTCCATGAAACCATTAGACAACCTTTGTCATCCGGTATCTGTGATCCGGGAGGCAGAGGAACTGGCAGCAGAGGCCTTTGGCGCCAGCCATGCATTTCTCATGGTAGGCGGCACCACGTCAGCAGTCCAGGGAATGATCCTTTCTGTATGTAAGGCCGGTGACAAGATCATTCTGCCCAGGAATGTACACAAAAGCGCCATTAATGCCTTGGTGCTTTGCGGAGCAGTTCCAGTTTATGTAAACCCGGAAGTAAATGGGGATCTGGGCATTTCACTTGGAATGGATATCCGGAAGGTGGAAAAAGCCATTGAGGAAAATCCAGATGCAGTAGCGGTCCTGGTAAATAATCCCACCTACTACGGGATCTGCTCTGATCTGCGTGGGATCGTAAAACTGGCCCACGAAAAAGGCATGAAGGTGCTGGCAGACGAAGCCCATGGAACTCATTTATACTTTGGAAAAGGACTTCCTGTCAATGCCATGGAAGCCGGTGCGGATATGGCGGCCGTTTCCATGCACAAATCCGGGGGAAGCCTGACCCAAAGCTCCATGCTCCTTTTAAACAAGGGCATGAACCAGGACTATGTGCGTCAGATCATTAACCTGACACAGACTACCAGCGCATCCTATCTTCTTCTTTCCAGTCTGGATATTTCCAGAAGAAATCTGGCACTGCGTGGGGAAGAGTCCTTTGGAAAGGTGATCCAGATGGCGGAATATGCCAGAAATGAGATCAATTCCATTGGCGGCTATTATGCTTATGGAAAAGATCTGGTGAATGGCACCAGTGTTTATGACTTTGATGTGACCAAGCTTTCCGTGTATACACTGGGGATCGGACTGGCGGGCATTGAGGTTTATGACCTGTTAAGAGATGAATATGATATTCAGATCGAGTTTGGGGATATCTGCAACATTTTAGCCTACATTTCCATTGGTGACCGCATCCAGGATATTGAGCGTCTGGTGGGAGCGCTGGCAGATATTGAGCGACTTTACCGGAAAGACAAGACCGGCATGCTTACCGGGGAATACATTTCACCGAAAGTAGAATGTTCCCCACAGAAGGCATTTTATGCAGAAAAGGTCTCTCTTCCCATTGAGCAGACAGCGGGAAAAATCAGCGGCGAATTTGTTATGTGTTATCCGCCGGGTATCCCGATCCTGGCGCCGGGGGAAGTGATCACCCAGGAGATCGTGGAATACATTCTTTACGCAAAAGAAAAAGGATGTTCCATGCAGGGAACGGAAGACCCGAAAATCGAACGGCTGATGGTTTTAGTATAAATTGCCCCTGCTATGGGAGTGCATCAGGAGGAAGAAAATGGAACTTTGGTATTCGGAGTTTCATACGGAAAATGTAAAGCTTTCTGTCCGTGTGGACCGTCAGCTGTTTTCCGGTGAAAGTGAGTATCAGCGGATCGATGTATTTGAGTCTGCTGAATTTGGAAAATTTGTAGCCTTGGACGGGGAGATCGTTTTCTCCGAAAAAGACGAATTTATCTACGACGAAATGGTGACCCATGTGCCTATGGCTGTCCACCCCAATGTAAAAAATGTGCTGATCATCGGCGGCGGGGACGGCGGTGTGGCAAAGGAGCTGATCCAGTATCCGGGGATCCAGTCCATTGACGTAGTAGAAACTGACAAAATGTTTGTAGATGTTTGTAGGGAGATCTTCCCAGAAGTAGCCTGCGGGTTAGAAGAAGAGCGGGTCCATGTGTATTATGACGACGGACTGCGTTTCCTTCGGGGAAAGAAAGCATGTTATGATCTGATCATTAATGACTCCACAGACCCATTTGGACATACAGAAGGCCTTTTTACCAAGGAATTCTACGGCAGCTGCTACAAGGCGCTGCGGGATGATGGGATCATGGTGTATCAGCATGGAAGTCCCTTTTATGATGAAGATGAAGCTGCCTGCCGCAGCATGCACAGGAAGGTATACCGTTCCTTTCCAGTAAGCCGGGTGTATCAGGCCCACATTCCCACCTGCCCTTCCGGCTACTGGCTGTTTGGCTTTGCCTCAAAGAAGTATCATCCCTTAAATGATCTTCAGGCGGAAAAATGGAATGAGCTTCATATACCAACATGGTACTATACAACCAATCTCCATACAGGCGCGTTTATGCTGCCAAAATATGTGGAGGACCTGTTAGAAGAGGAGGAAAATAACAAATGAGCAGATTAATGGTGATCGGATGTGGAGGCGTAGCTTCCGTAGCAGTACATAAGTGCTGCCAGAACAGCGGTGTATTTACAGAACTTATGATCGCAAGCCGCACAAAGTCAAAATGTGATGCTTTAAAGGCACAGTTAGAAGGAAAAACAGACACAGTGATCACCACCGCCCAGGTGGATGCAGACAATGTAGAAGAACTTGAGGCGCTGATCCGTTCCTACAAGCCGGATGCAGTATTAAACGTGGCTCTTCCTTATCAGGACCTTACCATTATGGAAGCATGCCTGCGCACCGGTGTGGACTATATTGATACAGCCAATTATGAGGCTGAGAACACAGATGATCCTCAGTGGAGAGCCATTTACGAAAAACGCTGCAAAGAAAAGGGATTTACCGCATATTTTGACTATTCCTGGCAGTGGGATCTGAATGATCGCTTTAAAGAGGCTGGTCTTACCGCCCTTTTAGGCAGCGGCTTTGATCCAGGTGTTACCAGCGTATTTTCTGCCTATGCTTTAAAGCATTATTTTGATGAGATCCATACCATTGACATTTTAGACTGCAACGGCGGAGATCATGGTTATCCATTTGCTACCAATTTTAACCCGGAGATCAATTTACGTGAAGTATCTGCAAATGGCTCCTACTGGGAAAATGGTCACTGGGTAGAAACAGAGCCAATGGAGATCAAGAGAGAGTATGATTTCCCGGAAGTAGGAAAGAAGGACATGTATCTTCTTCATCACGAAGAGATCGAGTCCCTTGCAAAAAATATCCCGGGTGTAAAGCGGATTCGTTTCTTTATGACCTTTGGACAGAGTTATTTAACTCATATGAAATGCCTGGAAAATGTAGGAATGCTTTCCACTTCCCCGATCAAATTCCAGGGACAGGAGATCGTACCGATCCAGTTTTTAAAGGCACTGCTTCCTGATCCTGCTTCCTTAGGTCCAAGAACCGTAGGAAAGACCAATATCGGCTGTATCTTTAACGGCGTAAAAGACGGAAAAGAGAAGACCATTTACATTTACAATGTGTGTGATCACCAGGAATGCTACAAAGAGGTTGGTTCCCAGGCAATTTCCTATACTACAGGTGTTCCGGCTATGATCGGTGCCATGATGGTAGTTACCGGTGCATGGAAGAAAGACGGCGTATTTAACGTAGAGGAATTTGATCCAGATCCATTTATGGACGCTTTAAATAAGTGGGGACTTCCATGGCAGGTATGCGAAGATCCTCAGATCGTAGAATAGGGAGAGCTTAAAAATGAGAATGGATCAGCTTCCAACTCCCTGTTATGTGATCGATGAGAAGAAACTGAAAGAAAATTTACGGATTTTAAAAGAGGTCCGGGAAAAAGCAGGCTGTAAGATCCTGCTGGCACAGAAGGCATTTTCCTGTTTTTATGAATATCCACTGATCGGGCAGTATTTAGACGGCACCACAGCCAGCGGTCTGTATGAGGCAAGACTGGGAAAAGAGAAAATGGGGAAGGAAAATCATGTATTTGCCCCGGCTTATAAGGATGCAGATATAAGAGAACTGGGAGAGATCTGCGACCATATTATCTTTAATTCCTTTGCTCAGCTTCGCCGCCACAAGGACGCAGTTTCAGGAAAAAGCCTGGGACTGCGCATCAACCCGGAGTGCTC
Organism: Prevotella sp.; assembly: GCA_963644495.1. Classification (GTDB taxonomy): domain Bacteria; phylum Bacillota; class Clostridia; order Lachnospirales; family Lachnospiraceae; genus Enterocloster. Next base: position 6,242 of record CAVIPV010000048.1, read on the forward strand.
TACCCAGGGAGACCATGCAATTTATGATCCATGTGCTCCCGGCTCAAGACTGGGAGTTACAAAAGAAGTGTTTGAGCGGGAGATCGCAGCGGAGCCAGAGCTTTTTGAGGCCTTGGACGGTCTGCATTTTCACACTCTCTGCGAGCAGAATGCAGATGATCTGGCAAAGACACTGGAAGCGGTGGAGAAAAAATTTGGCCCATGGCTTTCTAAGATAAAATGGCTGAACATGGGCGGCGGTCATCATATTACAAGGGATGACTATGACAGAGAACTGCTTATAAAATGTGTTAGACATATAAGAGAAACTTATGAAGTAGAAGTATATCTGGAGCCGGGAGAAGCCATTGCCTTAAATGCCGGTTATTTGGTAACAGAGGTAATGGATATTGTGGAAAATGGATTATCTGTACTGATCCTGGATGCCTCTGCCGCCTGCCATATGCCGGATGTGCTGGAAATGCCGTACCGGCCGCCATTAAAGGACAGCGGAAAAGCAGGAGAAAAGGAGTTTACTTACCGCCTTTCTTCCTGTACCTGTCTGGCGGGAGATGTGATCGGGGACTATTCTTTTGATCATAAGATCCAGGTGGGAGATAAGCTGTATTTTGAAGATATGGCTATTTATTCCATGGTGAAAAACAATACATTTAACGGGATCCCTCTTCCGGGGATCGCCGTAATGAAAGAAGACGGGGACTGTGAGATGATACGCACCTTTGGATATGAAGATTTTAAGGGGAGACTGGCGTAATGGAGATGACAAAGAGGACGGATAAAACAGATAAAATGGTTCAGGGGGAACAGTTAAGTACACTGCCTGCATCAGATGGATTTCATATGCCGGCCGAGTTTGAACCTCACAAAGGCACCATTATGATCTGGCCGGAGCGCCCTGGTTCCTGGGCTTATGGGGCAAAAGACGCCCGGATCGCCTTTGCGAAGATCGCAGAGACCATAGCAGAAGGGGAAGAGGTTTACATGTTAGCCGGACCTTCTTCCATAGAGTCTGCAAGGGTGGCGCTTTCTGGAAAGTCGGAAAAGATCCACATTCTCCCCATAGAGACAGATGACGCCTGGGCCAGAGATGTGGGACCTACCTTTGTGAAAAATTCCCGTAAGGAAGTCAGGGGGATCAGCTGGCGGTTTAACGCCTGGGGCGGTGAGGTAGACGGCCTTTATGCAAGCTGGGAAAAGGACGATGCTGCGGCAGAGGCGGTCTGTGATGCTCTTGGCTATCCTGTATATGATGCAGGAGATTTTGTACTGGAAGGCGGTTCCATTCACAGTGACGGGGAAGGAACGCTGCTTGTAACAGAAGCATGCCTTTTAAGCCCTGGAAGAAACCCGGATCTTACAAAAGAGGAGATTGAAGAGAAGCTTTGCGAGTACCTGGGAGCTAAAAAGGTGATCTGGCTGAAAAATGGCATCTGGCAGGACGAGACAAATGAGCATGTGGACAATGTGTGCGCCTTTGTAAAGCCGGGAGAAGTAGTTTTAGCTTGGACCGATGATGAAAAAGATCCACAGTATGCCCTTTCTATGGAAGATTTCCAGATTTTGGAAAATGAGACAGATGCAAAGGGCAGAAAATTTGTGATCCATAAGCTGCCAATTCCTGAAAAGCCGGTGTGCATCCGGGAAGAGGACTTAAAAGGTCTTGCTTTTGAACCGGGAGAAGATACCAGAGAAGCAGGAGAGCGGCTGGCTGCCAGCTATGTAAATTTCTATATTGCAAATGAAGCGGTTTTAGTGCCTCAGTTTCAGGATAAACATGATAAGCTGGCCTGCGACATTTTAGGAAAGCTGTTCCCGGAGCGTAAGATATGCCCCATCGATGCACGGGCGATCATCATTGGCGGTGGAAATATCCACTGTATTACCCAGCAGATCCCGGCTGGGGACCCAAAATAACAGATTGAAGGAAAGAAGGAGAAACAGCAAGTGAGAAACGTAAGATGTGCCGCAGTCCAGATGCGCTGCAGCAGAAATGTAGCAGAAAACATAGAAAAAGCAGAGGTTCTGGTACGTCAGGCAGCAGCAGAAGGAGCGCAGGTGATCCTTCTTCCAGAGCTGTTTGAACGTCAGTACTTCTGCCAGGAGCGCAGATATGATTATTACCAGTTTGCCACACCTGTAATGGAAAACCCGGCAGTGCGCTATTTCCAGAGAGTCTGTGCCAGCCTTGGCGTAGTGATCTCGGTAAGCTTTTATGAAAGAGATGTGAACCGGCTGTTTAATTCTGTTGCTATGATCGATGCAGATGGCTCTATCCTGGGAGTTTACAGAAAGACCCATATCCCCGATGACCATTTTTACCAGGAAAAATTTTATTTTACACCGGGAAATACGGGATTTAAGGTATTTGATACAGCCTATGGAAAGATCGGAGTTGGCATCTGCTGGGATCAGTGGTTCCCGGAGGCAGCCAGAGCCATGGCAGTAGAAGGGGCAGAGATCCTTCTGTATCCAACAGCCATTGGCAGCGAACCCATTCTTTCCACTGACAGTATGCCACACTGGAGAAGATGCATGCAGGGGCACAGCGCAGCCAACCTGGTGCCTGTAGTTGCGGCCAACCGCGTAGGAGAAGAAAGAGTAGAGCCATGTGCAGAAAATGCAGGACAGAGATCTTCCCTGGTCTTCTACGGTTCTTCCTTTATCACAGACGGCTGCGGAGAGATCCAGGTATCCATGGGACGACAGGAAGAAGGCTTTATTGCAGCCACCTTTGACCTGGATCAGCTGATGGAAGACCGCCTTTCCTGGGGGCTTTTCAGGGACAGACGGCCGGAAATGTATGGGAAACTGCTGTAACATGCAGTGGCCGGTGTTTTACAGTACCGTAAACATATTATAAAGCTTTAATAAACGTACATCCTCACGGGAGACTTTCAGGCTCTGCATCAGAGCATCGTCTTCCGTGAGTTTTGTTTTTGAAAACAGCATTTTAATGGCGATCGGCATCATGGGACGGCTGGAAAATCCATTAAACAGCCCCCATTTTGTATCTGTATCCAGATAAGAAGCAAGGATCTGCACACTGGCCTTTTCTACCGGGCTGTCCTGGTTGGTCAGCTGGATATTGGTCAGGGCATCAAAATGCTCAATGTAGCCCCAGTAGGTATTTTCACACAGCTTGTAATTCTCATAATCTTTAAAATTCATATACATCATGATCTTATAACCGGATGTATCTGTTTCTGAAAGCACATCAAAGACGCAGCGGATCAGCTGTTTATTTCTTCCGTCATATAAATAAGAATAAAACTGGGAACAGCCGGCAAAAAAGGCGGGACTGTTTGCATTGCCTGTTAAAGCTGCATGGCGTGGCGGACAGTAAAGCAGCTGCTCTACATGGACCTGCAGGGCAGAGGCAATCTCATAAAGAGTTTCAATATCCACCGGTATTTCGCCGTTTTCGTATTTAGAAACAGTAGATTTACTTTTACAGATAATGCCTGCAAGGCTTTCCAGTGTCATTTTCCGTTTCTTTCGGAAGGTGCGGATCTGCTTTCCAATTTCTGTACTGATCTGGGACATAGATTTAGAGGACTCCTTTAAGTTAGAAATAAGAGTTATTAGCTGTATTTATGATAGCAAAAAGTTTCGTATAAATCAACAAATGGACGCTTTTCTCTTTGATCCGGCCCCACTTTTCAAAACCTCTTTTATAGAAAAATAAAATTCCACTTACAGGAAACATGATCATTAAAAATCCACTGTAACGAAACTTTCGCTACTTTGATTTCAGGTACTGATTTTAGTACAATCCAGTCATGAGATGCATCCAGAGATGTTAAAAGAGTTAAAAGAAAAGCGGGACCTGCGCAGTCCGGCTGAATGAAACGGGGTAAAAATTATGTACAATTTTGATGAGATCATTGACAGACGGCATACCAATGCCATGAACACAGACGGTTTCCGTGATTACATTTTCCACGCAGATGAGACCATGAAATTCCCATACAAGGATGAAGAATTTATTCGTATGTGGGTAGCCGATATGGAATTTGCCACACCAGATGTTGTTATTGACGGAATGAGAGAGCGTTTGGACAAGCGTATCTTCGGCTACACCAGAGTATTTGAAAAGAGCTATTATGACGCATTTTCCGCATGGTGCCAGAGAAGATACGGCTGGACCTTTGACAGAAAAGAACTGGTCATGTCAAACGGCATTATCCCTGCGTTATATGAATTGGTGGAATATATCTGTAAGCCAGATGAAAAGGTATTATTCTTGACTCCTTCTTATGCATATTTCAAGTATGCGGCAGATTTCAGCAAGAGAGGTTATGTTTGCTCCGATCTTCATGACGAGGACGGATATTATACCATTGATTTTGAAGACCTGGAAAAGAAAGCGGCAGATGAGAAGACCGCATTATTTATCCTCTGCAATCCGCACAACCCAAGCGGCCGTATGTGGACAGAAGAGGAATTAAAGAAAATGGCAGCGATCATTGAAAAGAACAATATGTGGGTGATCTCCGATGAGATCCACTGCGACCTGATCCGTTGCAGCGAAAAGCATATCCCTTTGGGAAAAGTAATGCCGGATTACAAGCGCCTGATCACCTGCATGGCACCAAGCAAGACCTTTAACCTGGCTGGAATGATGATCTCCAACGTGATCATCCGGGATGACGGATTAAGAGAGATCTGGTTAAGCCGTCATTACAATTTCGACAATCCATTAAGTATTGCAGCAGCCCAGGCCGCATACGAAAAAGGCGAGCCATGGCTGGAAGAATTAAGGGCGTACCTGGATGAGAACTTCCGCTTCACAGGCGAATACTTAAAAGAACACCTTCCAAAAGCAAAATACCGTATATCCCAGGCAACCTATCTTGCATGGGTAGACTTAAATGCCTATTTTGAGCCAGATGAACATTTACCTCTGTTCTTTGCATACAAGGCCGGAGTCCTTCTGGAAGGCGGAAATATGTTCGTCCAGAATTCAGACGGTTTTATCCGCTTAAATCTGGCTTGCCCGAAGGCAGTGCTGGAAGAAGGCTTAAAGAGGATCTGCGAGGCAGTGAATACGAAGCATACGGAGAAGTATCTGGGGGAGAAATGAGGTTTTAATCAGACAACGAAGGAGCAGCAGCTGGTGAAGGGGTTCGCCAGCTGCCTTAGATAAGGAGAAGATTATATATGGAAAAAAGAAATACAGCTAAAAATTATGGTTGGAAAGCACTGATCCCAATCCTGGTTTTTTTAGGGTTATATTTAGGCTGTGGGATGTACTTTTCTATAAAAGGGGTTGAGTCTCCGTTCTGGATGATGCCGCGATATGTAGCATTGATGATAGGAATATTGACTGCACTTCTTTATTTTGAACCAAAAACCAAATTTTCTGACAAGGTAGATACCTACTGTAAAGGAGCTGGTGCTTCTGGCGTTATGCTGATGGGGATCATTGTTTTACTGGCAGGTGGATTTGCAAGTGCTACGGCAGCAATCGGGGGAAAGGATTCAGTAGTAAATCTTGGAATACACCTGATCCCGACACAGTTTCTGATCCCTGGTATTTTCCTGATCTGTTGTATTATTTCCACCTGTATCGGAACTTCTATGGGAACTCAGGTTACAATGATCCCAGTTGCCATTGCACTGGCCCAGGGAGCTGGACTAAATGCTGGTATGGCTGGTGCAGCAGCCATTGCAGGGGCATATTTTGGTGATAATCTTTCCATGATCTCAGATACGACCATTATAGCAACCAAAGGCGTAGGGGCAGATATGAAAGATAAGTTCGTCATGAACTCGAAAATTGCAATTCCTGCCGCTGTTTTGTCTATGGTGTTATATGGGATCATGAGTTTAAAAAGCGGAACTGCAACAGGAGCAGCGGAAGCAGGGGCTTATAATATTTTTACGATCGTTCCTTATTTTACAGTTATTATGCTTGCAATCGTTGGTTTGGATGTAGTTCTTGCACTTGCCATAGGAACAGGTCTTGCCTGTGTGATCGGTATGGCAGTTGGCAGTGTTGGATTTTTTGAATGGGCACAGGCGGTAGGAAGTGGAATGGAAGATATGTTCTGGCTGGCTGTATTTGCCATGATGGTATCCGGTATGATGGAACTGGTAAAGCATTATGGCGGCATCCAGTGGCTGGTGGATACTGCAATGAAGTATACAAAAAGCAGAAAAAGCTGTCAGTATGTGATCAGTCTGTTATCCATGGCAATCTCAGGAACGACATTAAACAACCCGGTAGCATGCCTGATCAGCGCGCCCATCGCCAAGGAACTTGGAGAGAAATATAAAATTGCACCAAAGAGAATGGCATCACTGATCGATATATTTTCCTGTGCGATCTTAATGGTAGTGCCTCATGACAGTGGCTGCCTTCTGGTACAACAGTATAGCGGTTGTTCCTATATTGACATTATCAAGTATGCTTTTTATCCTGTTTTACTGGTTTTATTTACCTGTATTACGATCCAGTGTGGTCTTTTAATGACCAAAGAGGAAAAAGAAGCTGCTGCAAAGAATTGAGCTTGGGGGATTTAGATGAATAAACAGGAATTTTTAAAGAATTACATAGCAGACCGCCACAACACAAACTGCAGTAAATGGGATGGTCTGAAAGAAAAATTTGGGGAAGACGGTCTGCTGCCTATGTGGGTGGCAGACATGGAATTTAAGACCTGCGATCAAATTACGGAAGCACTGGTAGAACGGGCAAAGCAGGGGATCTTTGGATATGGCGTGGTTCCGGATGAGTATTATAATCTGTTTTCACAGTGGATGGAAGAACAGCATGGTTTTGCAGTGAAAAAAGAATGGGTGCGTTTCTGCACCGGCTGTGTAACGGCTATCGCATGGATGATCCACGCATATACACAGCCTGGGGATGCATGCCTGATCCTGACTCCTGTGTATTATCCATTTCATAACGTAGTGACCAACAATGGTCGTAAACTTGTAACAGCGGACCTGAAGTACGAAAATGGCTATTTTTCCATGGATTATGATGCCATTGAAAAAGCGATCACAGAGCAGAATGTGAAAATGTTCCTGATGTGCTCTCCTCATAATCCGGCAGGAAGAGTGTGGACAGAGGAAGAACTGGATCATGTACTTTCTATCTGCAAAAAGCACAATGTCCTTGTAGTAGCTGATGAGATCCACCAGGATATTGTATTTGGAGAGAAACGTTTTGTGCCTGCAGCAGCTGTTGCAAGAGGTAAATATCAGGACATTTTACTGGTACTTAATTCTTCTTCCAAGACATTTAACCTGGCTTCCCTGATCCATTCCCATATTATTATCATCAATGAAGAACTACGGGAAAAATATGACCGGTTTGCCAGTGGCTTAAACCGCACAGAAGTAAGTGTTATGGGAATGGTTGCTACTATGGCTGGATACAAATACGGCAAAGACTGGTTAAAACAGGTTCTGGAAATTATTTCCAGTAATTACAGGTATCTGAAGGAACAGTTGGAAACAGAACTTCCGGGAGTGGTAGTCTGCTCCATGGAAGGAACCTATCTGCCTATGGTGGACCTGAGAGCCTGGGTAAAGCCGGAAGAAACCAAAGATTTTGTACAGGGCAAATGCCGCCTGGCAGTGGACTATGGAGAATGGTTTGGAAACGGCTATCAGGGCTTTATCCGCATGAACCTGGCAACAGATCCGGCTTTTGTAAAACAGGCAGTTGAGACGATCATAAAAGAGGCAAAGAAACTTAAAAACTAATAAATGTGACACCACAAAAAGCATCTGCAAAGGAGTATATCAATTATGAAAAAGAAAAATCTGGACTGGGAAAATATCGGTTTTGCATATCATCAGACGGATATGCGCTATGTGGCAAATTATAAAAATGGCGCCTGGGACGAAGGAGGACTTACAGCAGATGCCAATGTGGTGATCAGCGAGTGTGCAGGTATTCTGCAGTATTGTCAGGAAGTATTTGAAGGCCTGAAAGTATATGAAACAAAGGACGGAAGCATTGTTGCTTTCCGCCCGGACCAGAATGCAGAGCGTATGATAAATTCTGCTAAAGGCATGGAAATGCCTCCATTTCCAAAAGAACGTTTCCTGGATGCCTTAGACCAGGTAGTAAAAGCCAATGCAGCCTGGGTTCCCCCTTATGGAAGCGGCGCTTCTCTTTATATCCGCCCCTATATGTTTGCTTCTACTCCTGTGATCGGAGTAAAACCGGCAGAAGGATACCAGTTCCGTATTCTTTGTACACCGGTAGGCCCATACTTTAAGGGCGGTGTCCGTTCCCTTCATATCTGCGTCAACGACTACGACCGTGCGGCACCTCACGGAACCGGCCATATCAAGGCGGGATTAAACTACGCCATGAGCCTTCATGCTTATGTAGAGGCCCACAAAAATGGCTATGATGAAAACATGTTCTTAGATCCGGCAACTAGGACTTTTGTAGAAGAAACGGGCGGAGCTAATTTCTTCTTTGTAACAAAAGAAGGAGAGTTGGTGATCCCGAAATCTGACTCCATTTTACCGTCCATTACCCGCCGTTCTGTGATCACAGTAGCAGGTATGCTGGGGATCAAAGTAACAGAACGACCGGTAAAACTGGAAGAAATTGGAAATTTTGTAGAAAGCGGACTGTGCGGAACTGCAGCAGTCATTTCTCCAGTAGGAAAGATCACAGATCATGGAAAAGAGATTATCTTCAGGGATTCAGAGCATACCATGGGACCAGTGACAAAGCGGTTGTATGATACACTGACCGGCATGCAGCACTGTGAGATTGAAGCGCCGGAAGGCTGGATCCATAAGATTATGTAATCATCATCATTCATTGTTATAAATTGCCGGAAAATGGCTGTCTGCTGATTGGCAGGCAGCTATTTTTCTGTAAACAGTGATGATCAGAATATTTGTAAAAACCAATACTTCATGGTATCATTAGTTATAGAAAAAGCATGTAGTGTATGAAAAAGGAAAGGAGCTGGATCTATGCCACAGTTAAATATTCCTGTAGGAGTTTCTGATTTTGCAGAACTTCGGAATAATGGATATTACTATGTAGATAAATCGGGTCTGATCCGTGAACTGTTGACTGCTTCGGCTGCTAAAGTGACTCTTATTACACGTCCAAGGCGTTTTGGAAAAACTCTGGGCATGAGTATGCTGGAAAACTTTTTTGATATTCGTAAAAGAAGTGAGAAATTATTTGAAGAACTGGAAATTTCGGAAAACAGGGAATTGTGCGGTCAATGGATGAACCAGTGGCCAGTTATATTTTTTTCTTTAAAAGACATAGATGGACTGGATTTTCAAAGTGCATATGATCGTCTGGTGGTTCAAATATCTAATTTGTGCAAGATGCATGTATATCTTTTACAGAGTAGTGTGATCGATTCGGATGATAAGAAAGTATTCCTGAAATTGAAAGCGGGAACAGCCAGTGAAGCACAGGTAAGCTTTTCTTTAAATACATTGATGCGCATGATGGAGTCTTATTATCATAAGCCAGTTATTCTTTTGCTGGATGAATATGATGTCCCGTTGGCGAAAGCAAGCAGTAACGGATATTATAAAGAAATGCTTTCTGTGATCAAAGGGATGATGAGTACGGCATTGAAGGATAACCCGTTTTTAAAATTTGCAGTTATTACAGGATGTCTTAAGATTGCAAAAGAAAGTATTTTTACCGGGACCAATAATATGGTTTCGGATACGATCACAGATACCAGATTAAATGAATATTTTGGATTTATACAAAAAGATGTAGAGAAGATTTTGAAAGATGCCGGGATTTCAGAGCATTTAGAATGGGTAAAAGCCTGGTATGATGGTTATCATTTTGGGCGGATCGATGTATATTGTCCATGGGATGTGATGAATTATCTCAGGGATGTTCAGAAAACTCCGGATATAAGACCAAAGAGTTATTGGATGAATACCAGTGATAACGGAATCATTCGTTCTTTTATTGATATTGCAGGCAGTAATATTACAAAAAAATTGGAAACATTATTAAATGGTGGATATATTTTACAGCGTATTGATGAGAATCTGACCTATGATTATCTTCATTCGTCAGAGGACAATCTGTGGAGTATTCTTTATCTTACCGGTTACCTTACCAGTGTGCGGGAAGATGAACTGAAAGAGAAACTTCCAGATGGGATTTCTGCCCTTATGATACCTAATGCAGAGATACGTGAAATATTTGAAACAACAGTGATCCAGTGGTTTGATGATAATGCAAAAGCCTGGGACAGGAAAAAAATGTTTTCAGCAGTGTGGAAGGGTGATAGCAGGATCTTAATGGAAGAAATGAACCGGCTTTTGCGTAAAACGATCAGCTATCATGATTACAGGGAAGATTTTTACCATGCATTTCTTGCAGGTGTTTTTGCAGGCGCGGGCTATGTGGTGGAATCCAATAAAGAACATGGGGAAGGCCGCAGCGATGTAGTGGTTTATGATCCGGAGGAGAGCCGTGTAGCTATTTTTGAGGCTAAGTACTCAAAAATGCTGGAAAATATGGATATGGATTGCAAAAGAGCAATAGATCAGATCAATGAAAAAATGTATGCAAAAGAATATGAAGATGATTATGATCTGGTTCTATGTTATGGCATTTCATTTTTTAAGAAACGCTGCTGCATAAAAATAAAAAATTGGTAACTATTCAGTACCTTCATAGTTACGAGCAAAAATTCATTCCAGATCAGCTTCGCTGATAGAATTTTTGCCTTCTAGCCTATGTTTTCTTACGGTCAGCGCAGCAAGTGCGCAGACCTACTGAACAGTTACAAAAATTGATCAACAGATAAAAGAAGAATTGAAAAATATGATCCGTTTACACAATGATTATAACCGGGGCATATGAGGCTGGCTCTATTGAAAATACAGGCCACAAGCTGGTCCCCCTTCTGTCAATGGATGGAAAGATCAGTGCGGAACAGATTCGGGAAATATGCGGTTCTGTTCAGAAATAGTATGAAACAGCGGCATT
>CAVIPV010000049.1:0-733 GCA_963644495.1 Prevotella sp.
TCTCTGGCTCTTCGATTAGCATACGATAGTCGCTGGTCAGATATGGCTCGCACTCTGCGCCGTTTACGATAACATAATCAATAGCGTTCTCATCCTTTGGAGTCAGCTTTACGTGTGTTGGGAAGCCTGCGCCTCCTAAACCTACGATTCCTGCCTCTTTTACGATAGAACGGATCTCTTCTTTGGAAAGTGTAGATGGATTTCTGTCCTCTCCTACTCCTTCTACTGTTTCATACTCACCATCGTTTTCTACGATGATGGAAGGTACCATTGCGCCATTTACCATACGTCTTGGTTCAATTGCCTTAACAGTACCAGATACAGAACAGATCACATTTGCTGAAATGAATCCACCGGCTTCTCCGATCTTCTGTCCAGCAAGAACCCTGTCACCCTTTGCCACTAATGGCTTTGCAGGTGCTCCTATATGCTGTGACATAGGAAATACCAGTTCGCCCTTTGGCAGAAGGACCTGGATCGGTTTGTTTTCTGACAATTCTTTTCCTTCATACGGATGAATGCCGCCTTTAAAAGTCGCCAAACCCATGGTTTCTTCCCCTCTTTCTTTTTGATTTCTTTTGTTTAATAGTCCCTATTAAGTGGGACCCTAACAGCCATTTTTGAGTATAACACACTTTAACTTTGTATACAATACGTAAAGTTATCGTTATTTTTTTAATAATTATGTTAATTTTTTGATGAAGTTAGTTAGTTTTCTCTAACTTTTTCTCAT
>CAVIPV010000049.1:743-12968 GCA_963644495.1 Prevotella sp.
GCGGGATGCATTTTGCTATAAAACGGGTATGGGACTCCTTGATCAGATCATGGGGTCCTGCCATTAAAAGGACCGGAGCTGTGATCTTTTTCGCCCTTTCCGGATAGTCGACGGCAAATTCCAGGGCAGTGTTGGCTCCATCGGAAAAGCCTAAAATCACTGCTTTTCCTATTTTTAAATAGTCTAACAGCCGGACTACATCTTCTGCCATATATGCAGCTCCCGTCTTTCTTCTGATACTGTCTTTTTGCCGTTTTCCAGTTTTCAGCACAGCTGCTTTTAGCGCTGCCGTTTTTAACACAGAAGCCCCATGTCCTCTGCTGTCCATGGCGATCACCAGACAACCTGCATCCGTCAGCACCTTTATATAAGATGAAAAATCCCGGTGCGTGCCCCTGTTTCCATGAAGGAGCACCACCGGAAGTCTGCTTTTTCCCTGTGTATCACATTTTTTCTCATATATTTTATAATATAACTTTCCCACAGGCATGGTTATATAGCCTGCGGTCTCGGTTATCTTATTATTTATCTGATCATTTGTCTGGTCTAATATCTGATCTTTTTCAGTTTCACTCATAGTCTTTTTTCGCCTCTGTTTTCTCACCGCCGGACACTTTTTTATATCCTGGAAGCTTTACTGTCTGAAAGAAATCCAGGATGCCCTGAGGATTCTGGATCTTTACTACTGCATAAAACATATCTACAGTAGGGATCTTTGGCAGATAAGCATAATAAGACGGCTCCCACACCGTAGGACTGTATTTCTCCTTTGCCCGGTAAAGATCCTTAAAACCATAGCACTGGTTCAAATGCTCATAGACAAATTCCAGCAGCTTTTCCATAAGACTGGCATTTTCTTCTTTTAAGCCTGCAAGAGGCGCCACCCCCAGACTGGCATACTCCACGCTTTCTTCTTTAAATACCTGAAAAGCTTCGTACATGATCAGTTCCATCACACCGCCTGGAGCTTTCTTTCCATGGCGGGTCATATCTGCCATATATCCTTTTTTTCCAAGGAAAGGCACAAAAACAATGTAGGCTACCATGCTGCCTCTTTCATCTACTGCATAAAAATACCGCCGGTCCATAGGGTTGTCTAACCCCAGTGTGCCCATGGTAAACTTTAACATAGAGCTTTTCTTACCCTGGAGCCATTCATCGGTAATACGGTTAAACTCCGCCTCCAGAGCCGGATCTTTCTTTTCCAGTATCTTATATTCCCGAACGGTACTGCCCGCTTTTTTCGCATGATTGATGTTCATGCGCATCTTGGCGCCTTTTTTTCCGCTGATCTCATAGTCAGCCAGCTTAAATCTTGCTTCTTCCCCGCATTTCACCGTTCCAAAGCCCTGTTTTTTATATTCTTCCAGAAAATGATCCGTAATGCTTAAGATAAATAACTTATGGGCACTCTTTAAGCAGAATTCTTTAAATTCTCCCAAAAGCTGAGGAAAATCCTCATCCCTGCATGTAGGATCACCGTTGACCACCACCGTATCGCCTACAATCCCATAAGGAACAACGCCGTCTACCTCTTTTCCAAAATATAGAAGCTTATCATCTTCCAACGTAAGGTAGGAACAGGGATTCTGGCCATAAAGGTTTAATAAAGTTCTGGCATGCTGCAGGTCAGAGGCTGTTTTTCCGGGATTTTCCATCCACGGCCGGAATACATGGACCGCCGCCGCCAGGATGCAGCCCCAGCTGAATACAAATGCCAGCTGTTCAAAATGCTCGGCAAACTCCCCACCGGAAAATTCCCCGCCTATGCCAAAAAGCATTCCCACACCGGCTATGAGGCTTTCGCCAAAAGATACTGTTCCTTTTCCCATAGCCAGGTTCATATAGTGCCGGGTAATGGCCGCGTTGACAGCCACTCCCACCAGAGATAAAAGAACAAAGCCAAAAGCCTGTTCCAGGGACTTTTTAGAAGCCGGACAGCAAAAATCTTTCCTGCTCCATAAAAGGATCAGAAAAATCACTGCCTGCACCATTAAAAACAGGCTCCTGACTCCCAGGCCCGTATGTGTCATCTCTCCCAGTCCCCGAAGGAGACTTAAGACCAGCACTGCCATGGACATTTCCCATGCTGTCCGCTTTCGTTTCATCAGCTGGGAAGAAAGAACCAGCAGCATCACCGCAAAAGCTCTCTCCACCATCCGGTTCATTTCCAGATAGGAGCGTACCTTTTCTAACATGGCAGAAGAAGGAAACAGGCTGGCTGCCAGTAAGGCAAAGGCTGCCGCTCCTAAAAATAATATGGTTCCGTTTTCAAGTCGTATCTTTGTCTGTCTGTTCATAGAAACCACCTTCTTTACTTATCAGGCTGCCATCTGGCAGTGACATTTTTTAACCGTGAAACTATTATCTCTGCAGATTTGCTGCTTTGGACTCCATGACTTTTATGATCTCATTTTCTGTTACCAGATTAAAATCTCTCTGGATCATCAGCTTTAATACACTGGCTGAAATGGAAAAATCAATCAGCTTCTGAGGATCAAATCCTCTTACCAGGCTGTGCAGCAGCGCACCTGCAAAGGCATCTCCTGCTCCTACTGCCTCAAAGCTGTGGACCTTATGTACGGGACTCTCATAAAATACGCCGTCTTTTAAGTAAATTCCCATCCAGTCCCCGTCTTCTGCTGTATACATGTTGCGCAGGACACTGGCAACTGCCTTACAGTTTGGATAACGGTTCTGGATCTCTCTCATGCCTGCTTTGTAACTGTCGATCTGGTCAATGCCCTTGGAAATATCTCCGTCATATGCGTGGATACCCAGAGAAGACTCAAAATCTTCGTCATTGGCAATACATAATGTTACATAATTCATCAATTCGCTCATCACTGACTGGGCCTTTTTGGTATCCCACATTTTAGAGCGGTAATTTAAGTCGCAGACAGTTTCGATCCCATGAGCCTTGCAGTATTTTAAAGCTTCTAACACTGCTTCTGCCACATTTTCACTGACTGCAGGCGTCACACCGGAAAAATAGAAAATATCTGCATCTTTTAAGATCTCATCCCAGTGGAATTCTTCCGGCTTTGACAACGCCAGAGCACTTCCTTCTCTGTCATAAACTACATTAGTCGGACGGATATCTGTTCCTTTTTCAAAGAAATAAATGCCTAATCTGGAGCCTCCAACTACTACCTTTGAGGTGTCCGCGCCGTATCTGCGCACTTCATTTAAAGCTGCTGTGCCAACAGGATTATCCGGCAGTTTGGTCACAAAGGATACCGGGTCTTTAAGCACCGCCAAAGATACTGCCACATTGGCCTCTGCACCGCCATAGCTTGCCTCAAATCCGTCTGTCTGAATGATCCGCATATGTTCCGGTGTTTTTAAACGGAGCATGATCTCACCAAATGTTACTGTTTTTTTCATGGTCTGCTCTCCTCTATCATCTTTAAAATGTCATCTTTTGTAAGTTCTCCAAAGGAAATACCACCCTTTGCAACGATCTGGTCTGCCAGGTCTTTTTTCGCTTCCTGGAGCTTTAAGATATTTTCCTCAATGGTATCGCTGGTGATCAGCTTATATACCATAACCTGTTTTTCCTGACCGATCCTGTGGGTACGGTCTGTGGCCTGGTTCTGTGCTGCCACATTCCACCATGGATCATAATGGATCACAATATCTGCCGCTGTCAGGTTCAGGCCCGTTCCTCCGGCTTTTAAGCTGATGAGAAATACCGGAACTTCATTCTGGTGAAAGCGGGATACCATCTGGATCCGCTCTTCTTTTGGCGTTGCTCCTGTCAGCTTATAACATTCAATGCCATCTTTCTTTAGCTGTTCTTCGATGAGATCCAGCATGGAAGTAAACTGGGAAAACAGTAAGATCTTGTGCTCTCCTTCCACACCTGTGTGGATCAGGTCCATGCAGGTCTTAAGCTTTGCAGAACCTGCTTTATAATTTCCATAACACAGTCTTGGGTCACAGCAGATCTGGCGCAGCCGCATGAGATCCGATAAGATCTGCAGTTTTTCTGTTCCCTTAAAGTCATCGGATTCCAGCTTTTCCTTTAATAAAAGGGCGTTAGCTGTATATAACTTCTTCTGTTCTTCTTCCAATGTAGAATAAACCACTTTTTCCAGCTTGTCAGGAAGTTCTTTTAATACATCCTTTTTCACTCTCCGCAGGATAAATGGCCCGATCAGTCCCTTTAACCGCTCTAAAGCCTGCTCATCCCGGTCTTTTGTAATAGGTACTTCATATTCCCGACGGAAATACTGGTTTCCAAATAAGAATCCCGGCATCAAAAAGTCAAAAATACTCCAAAGTTCTCCCAGACGGTTTTCAATAGGCGTACCGGTAAGAGCAAAACGGGAGCGGACCTGGACTGCTTTTACAGAGCGGGCACTCTGGGTGGTAGCGTTCTTTATGTACTGGGCCTCATCAATGATCTGGAACCGGAAATCAATGCCCTCATAATGGGCAATATCCCGCTTTAACAGATCATAGGAGGTAATAAGGATCTGACAGTCAGAAGCGCCTTCCTTTATAGTCTGCAGCAGTTCCATTCTCTGAGGACCGGTTCCCACTACCGACTGTACCCTCAGATCCGGGGCAAATTTCTGGATCTCCTGCTCCCAGTTATAAACCAGGGAAGCCGGGCAGACTACAAGACTTGGCGATTTTTCCCCATTACTGTAAACATCTTCAAAGAGAGCGATCACCTGAATGGTCTTTCCAAGGCCCATGTCATCAGCTAAAATGCCGCCAAAACCACATTTATCCAGTGTTTTCATCCAGCGAAAGCCCATTTTCTGGTATTCTCTTAAAATATTTTCAAAACGGGCTGGAACCGGCTCATCGCTGTCTTCCACCGTCTTTACTGCACGGACCATTGCTTTAAACAGCTGGTCCCTGTAATAGGTAATGCCTGGACCTTCTTTTAAAATATGATCCAGATACAAGGCTCTGTAAGCAGGCAGACGGATGGTGCCGCTTTGGAGATCCTTTTTGCTGATCCCCAGTTCTCCTGCCAGTTTCGTAAGAGTAAACATACCGCCCTGATCCAGCATTAAAAACTGTCCTGTCTTTAAACGGTAATATTTCTTTTTCTGGCTGTAAGCTGTAAGGATCCGGCCCAGTTCCTCTTTTGGAAATTCTCCCATATCCACATTCAGTTCCAGCCAGCCGGAATAAGCGCTGACACCTGCTGAAACAGACGGCGTTTCCACGATCTTCCAGTTTTTCATGGATTCAGACAGATATACATCTCCCAGACCGCGAAACTCTTCCATACCTTTATCAAGGAGATGATACAGGGCTTTTTCATCTTCTTTTAAAACCAAACGGCCGTCCTTTGGATCCCTGCATTTAAAATATTTGCGGATCACCTGGCTGATCTTAAACTCTCCCGGCACATCACGGCAGATAGCGGAGGGCAGATTTTCATCTTCTATTGGATGGAAGGTATATTCCCCATAGGACAGAAGAGGCTCCATATATAAAGTACCTTTTTCATCTGCGTCAAAACGGAATACTGCCTTTAAAGGCTCCATTTTATATTCTTCCAGATCTACATTTTCCTGGATCATAATACTGTATGGCTTTAAGGTCTTAAGCACACGTTCATACAAAAGAGGGATATCCTTGGCACCAGCCTGGATCCGGTACTCCCGCTCTCTGGTGATCTGCTCTAAGAAAGTTCCTACCGCCTGGCTGAAATGGTGGGAGCAGGAGCAGATATTCTTTCCCGTCACAATATAAATGCGGCGCTCTCCTCTAAAGAATGCAAGAACCGGCTCTGTAACATCCTCTTCTTCTGTGCGCACACCTTCTAATACAGCTTCCACGCCATCTCTTCCATACTTGCTGATGTGGATCACCAGTTTTGGATCCTTTCTCTGCACCTTAAGTAAGGAACGAATGCCGCCTGGAAGCTGTACCTCCAGCTCTTCCTGTTCTAATACCTCAAAAAAGCGGTCCCGGTTCATTCGGCTGAGAGCGATCTCTCTCTGGGATTTCTGTCCTTCTGTAAGGCTCATGACCAGAGACAGCAGTCCTCTGCATTCCCGGCAGAAAGAGCTTCCCTGATGGTGGAAAGCCAGTTCTTTTCCATATTCCACATAGGCGCCCATAGCCACAGCATCAGAAAATGCCCCCAGGTCACGCACTGCGTACATTTTTTCACGGCCCACCTTAAATTCCAGATGTACATCTCTTCCATTTAAGATCACCGCAGGCACCAGTTTCACCTGACTTCCCTCTTCTTCCTCTAAAATGCGTGCCACTTCCTGGTTAGTATACTCACGGATCATGGTATGGACCTGGGAAGAGCTGTGTACCAGAGGTTTGGACATTTCCGCCTGATATTCTTTATAATACGCAAAAAGGGCCTCCCCATGGGCGCAGATGCCCCTGTAAGAATTCCCTTTTTCACAGGTACAGGAATAATCCTTTACCTGACCATTTTTCAGATATAACTTTGTTTTAAAGGTGTGGGCCTGGTCCTCCACCAGACCCACTACGCCAGCTTCGCCTTTCCAGAAACTGTTTGTATCCATTTTGACGATCTTCATGACGTTGATCTATCCCTTCTTTACATCCGCTCTGGAGCCTCGATTCCCAGAAGATCAATACAGATCTCCAGTGTTCTTCTGGTCAGTGTGATCAGGCCGATATAGCTGTCCTTTACTGCCTGATCTTCCTCAGAGAGGATCTTGGTATCATGGTAAAAGCTGTTGAACGCATTTGCCAGCTCATAAATATACTGACAGATCTTATGAGGTGCTGTTTCTGCAAAGCCATTTTCGATGACTTCATTGTACTTGGAAAGCTGAAGCATCAGTGCCTTCTCAGAAGCTCCCTTTGCAGGAAGGATCTTCTTTTCTGAGCCCTCTTCTGTTACCTGTCCGCCATTTTCCTTATATTTATTTAAAATGGACTTGATGCGGACAATAGTATAAAGGATATATGGACCTGTATTTCCCTCAAAGGAGATAAACCGGTCTGTATCAAAGATATAATCCTTGGATGCCTGGTTGGAAAGATCACCGTACTTTAAGGCTGCAAGACCTACGATCTTTGCTGTCTCTTTTGCTTCTTCCTCAGATACAGTACGGTTTTCCATAATTCTCTGGTAAACAGCCTCATCAATATCTGCGATCAGCTTCTCCAGACGCATAACGCCGCCTTCTCTTGTCTTGAAGGGCTTTCCGTCCTTGCCGTTCATGGTACCGAAACCTAAGAATACCATCTGGGTCTCAGGCTTAACGATGCCGGCCTTCTTTGCAACGCGGAATACCTGCTCAAAGTGCATAGCCTGACGCTTATCTACTACGTAAATATAACGGTCCGGCTTAAAATCTTCCTCACGCTCTACGATCGTAGCAAGGTCAGAAGTTGCATACAGGGAAGCACCGTCTGATTTACGGATCAGGCATGGCGGAATCTCTTTGGTATCGCCCTCTTCTGCTACATCTACTACCAATGCACCCTGGCTTTCATGTACCAGGCCCTGTGCCTCTAAGGTGTCAACCATCTTCTGAATATATGGCTCTGCATCGCTTTCGCCCTTCCAGAGATCAAAATCTACGTTCAGGTTGGAATAATTCTTCTTAAGGTCAGCTACAGACACATTCATAATGTGCTTCCAGATAGCTCTAAATGGCGGATATCCCTTCTGAAGCTTTAAGGTTGCCTGGTGGGCACGCTCCTTAAATGCCTCATCTACCTTGGACTTGCCGCTGGCAGCCGGGTAGATCTCCTCCAACTCGCTGATAGTAAAAGGAGCTTCTGTTGGATATTCTCCTGTATAATTTTCATCAAAATATGGCAGTTCCGGCTTACGGTCACGCAGCTCCTCGATAATAAGGCCCATCTGCAGTCCCCAGTCGCCTAAATGTACATCGCCGATCACATTGTGGCCCAGGAAACGTCCCATGCGCTTTACGCTCTCACCGATAACAGCAGAACGTAAGTGTCCTACGTGAAGAGGCTTTGCCACATTGGCACCGCCAAAGTCTACGATAATGGTCTCTTTCTTTTCAGGCTCGTCCAGTCCCAGTTTCTTATCTGCTGCCATGCCGTTCATATAATCAGCTAAAAAGCTTTCAGAAAGTTTTAAATTGATAAAACCTGGCATTACTGCCACAACCTCAGAAAATGCAGAACCTGCATTTTCTCCTGTAAGCTGCTCTACTACTGCATTTGCAATATCGATTGGTTTCTTTTTATATGCTTTAGCAGCTGCCATAGCGCCGTTGCACTGATATTCGCACAGGTCCGGGCGGTTGGATAAAACCACTTTTGCGAATTTTTCTTCATAGCCGCAGGCTGTAAATGCTGCTTTCAGTTCCTGTTCCAGAACTTCCAGAATCTTTTTCACAATATCATTCTCCTTGTATTCTTGTCTCTTACTTTCTTATATACGAAAATCGCTCCGGCGGTCTGCCGGAGCAATCTTTTACTTTTTATCTAAGCAATCAGCTTATACACGGGACAGATATTCGCCGGTTCTGGTATCGATCTTGATCTTATCGCCTGTGTTTACGAATAACGGAACACTTACAGTAGCTCCGGTCTCAACAGTTGCTGGCTTGCTTGCGCCGGTTGCTGTATCGCCCTTGAAGCCTGGTTCTGTGTCAGTGATCTCCAGCTCTACAAACAGAGGTGGCTCTACAGAGAATACGTTGCCGTTGTAAGAACAAACCTTGCAGATCTCGTTCTCTTTAACGAACTTTAATGCATCACCGATGATGTCTTTATTTAAAGCTACCTGCTCGTAGTTCTCTACGTTCATAAAGTTATACAGTTCTCCATCCTCATACAGATACTGCATATCTACACGGTCAATTCTTGCTGCCGGGAACTTCTCGGTTGGACGGAAAGTACGCTCAACAACACCACCGTTGATAACATTTTTTAATTTGGTACGCACGAAAGCAGCGCCCTTGCCTGGCTTAACGTGCTGGAATTCAAGGATCTGAACAACCTGTCCATCAATTTCCAGTGTAATACCGTTTCTAAAATCGCCTGCTGATATCATAAAGATATTCCTCCTTAAGTTCGTTCAGGATGCTGCCTGCATCCTCTAATTTCTCTCTAATCTTTTTTATTTTATACTATGTATTATGGTTTTTCAAGTTCTTTTTTCGGATTTAAGGCTGATTTATAGCTATTTATGGGCTTCCCTGTAGATTTCTTCTGCGATTCCCCCTAAAGAACGGTCATTTACATCCACTGCCACATGGGCTGCCTTTAAATATAATGGACGTCTCTGATCCAGAAGGCTTCTGATCCGTCCCGGCACATCATCACTGTGAAGCATAGGACGGCTGGATACATCTGCACCGATCCTTTTATAAACGGTCTCAGGTGAAACATCTAAATATACCACCAGTCCAAGTTTCTTTAAAAGCTCCCTGTTTTCCTCTCTTAAAGGAAGGCCGCCGCCTACAGAGATCACTGCACCATCTGTTGTTTTTAACAGTTTTTCCAGGCACTGTGTTTCTAACTTCCGAAAAGTTTCCTCTCCTTTTTCTGCAAAGATCTGTGAAATAGCCATGCCTGCTTCTTTTTCAATTTCCTGATCCGTATCAATAAAAGGCATGTGATACTGCTTTGCATAGAACTGTCCTGCACTGGTCTTTCCTGCTCCCATAAAGCCAGTAATGATCACATTATTTTTTCTCACATTTCCATGTAAATGGTCTAAGATCATTTCCCGGACTGTATCAATGGTATCTTTGTCTACCTTCACATCCGGATTCCACAGCTCATAAGCGATAAGCCCCTGATACAACAGCATATCCAGGCCATTGATAGCTTTTCCGCCTGCTGCCTGCACCATTTTCATAAACTTTGTACAGGAAGGTGTGTATACAATGTCCACTGCTGTATGGATCAGCTTGTAAAAAGCCTCATCTTCTATAATAACATCACCTACATGTGGATGCATGCCTACACTGGTGGACTGGATGACAAGATAGCCTTTTTCTTCCTGAGGGATCTGGTCATACTCTTCCAACTTTAAAGGGAGCAGCACTGCACGGCCTACAAGGCCGTTGATATAATCGGCTAATGCTGCTGCCTTCTCTACACTGCGGTTTAAAATATAAACAACGGCCGCACCGGACTTTGCAAGGATATAGGCCGCTGCCTTAGCTGCGCCTCCAGCTCCCAACAGGATACATTTTTCTCCTGTAATAGAAATGCCCGCCTCATCCATGGCACGTTTCAGTCCGGCTCCGTCTGTATTGTAGCCTTTGTAGCCATGTTCTGTGCGCACCAGTGTATTTACTGCGCCGATGGCCAAGGCATCTTCATCAATAGATTCCAGGCATTTCATCACATCCTGCTTGTGGGGAACGGTCACATTGATCCCCTGGATATTAAGCGCAAATGCTCCTTTTACTGCCATTTCCACTGTTCCCTGGTTTACATGAAAAGGCACATACACCAGGTCTTTTCCTGTGCGTCTGGCATAAAAATTATGCATAAGCGGTGACATGGAGTGTTCAATAGGATCTCCCATTACTCCATATACTTTTGTTCTTCCATCCATTGTGTTGTCTCCTGCTGTCTCTTTCTTCTTTTCAGGGATCTTCTCTCATATGCCTTCCCTGGATCTATCCTTTTTTCAGGCTTTTTCTGTAGCAATATAAAATAGGCTTTTCCAGATAGCGTTTTAAAACGATCTGGATCTCTTCTTTCGGATTAATAGGCTTTACCAGCACCGTCTGTATCCCCAGCCGGTTGGCGCCCCAGATATCTGTAAATAGCTGGTCCCCTATAAACAATGTATTCTTTATATCCGTTCCCATAGTCTCCATGGCTTTTTTATAGCCTTTTGCTCCTGGTTTGCCGCCCTTGTAGATATAAGGGCTTTTCACCTGTTCTGCAAAAGGCTTTACACGCGGTTCCTTATTATTGGAGAGAAGACAGGTCTTAAGCCCCAGCTCCCGCAGATGTTCAAAAAGCTGTATGGCTCTCTCATCTGCCGGTGCCCCGTGGGGAACTAATGTATTATCAATATCGTAAATGATCCCCTGGATTCCCATTTTTTTCCAGTTTTCATAAGGAATGACATAGGAGGAATCCTCTAATTTACTGGGGTAAAAACATTGAAACATAACTAACTTCTACTTTCTTACTTTTTTAAGAGCTTTCCAAGCTCTTCCATAAAGGTGCTTACATCCTTAAACTCCCTGTAAACAGAGGCAAATCGCACATAAGCAACCTCATCCACACTTTTTAACTTGTCCATGACCAGTTCTCCGATCACAGAGGTGGGGATCTCCTTTTCCTCCCTGTTAAAGATCTGGTTTTCAATCTCATCGATCATGGTGCTGATCTGACGGGGAGACACAGGACGTTTATGGCAGGAATGAAGAATGCCTGCTTCTATTTTTGAGCGGTCATAGGCCTCTCTGGATTCATCTTTTTTAATGACCATAAGGGGCATGGTCTCTAATTTTTCATAAGTGGTAAAACGCTTACCACAACGTTCACACTGACGGCGTCTGCGGATCGAACTGTTGTCATCCGCCGGACGGGAATCAATCACTTTGGTATCTGCTTCATTACAGTACGGGCACTTCATAAATGCTGCACATCCTTTCTCTTATGTATTCGTAAACTTTATGAATACACATTGTAATGATGAGTTTATTTTAACCGAAAGTCCCTGTAATCGCAAGATTTTTGTTACAATTCCCCAGGTTTTTCCATTTAGATGGCAATGGTGTCATTAACAGATAGTAAAGGAATATGAAATATCTTTTTCTCCATTGATATGATATGGTTCCTCAACATCACTTCCCCAGCTGTCAATCCCGCCAACACCTCTCACAGCGCCGTACACACAAAGAACGGTCCTTCTTGCTGGTGGCAGTTCCTCCTGATGCGTTGCATTTTCAATTTCTTCTGCAGTATAGGGCAGACAGGAAAAAGCAAAGGACCGATCCGTTTTTTCAATTTTTAATACCTGGGAAGAACTGTCTTTTCTGCTATTATCAAGGCTTATATGTCTCATTACTTCCAGCCAGTCCGTATCCATATGCATTCCACAATCCTGAGGAACAAGATACGGGGTCAGACTCAGATCATTAATCTCATATACCCCTTTCATGGCTCCCTCTTTCCGGTCCGGATAGGTTTCGCCAGATAAGCCCTCGTATAGATAACTGTCCGCAATCGTTGGCATAATGAATCTCATACCAAATACAGGGAGTTCCGGCAGCCCCTTTACTCCATGGTATTCCATATCTT
>CAVIPV010000049.1:13009-14791 GCA_963644495.1 Prevotella sp.
TTCCACATCTACCCTTATTTTTCCGTCCCTGCTCACGGTATAACTTACAAGAACTGTTGTGGACGGATCACTGATGGTCTCGTAGGTATATTTTACAATAATTTCCTCTGCCAGCACATCACCACCATAGCTGTTGTTATCTGGAGCATACGGTTTCTGCACAGTGCCATCCATGATCACCTGAACCTGCTTACAGTCAATAAACATGTCTGCTGCCAGCCAGCTTCCGCTTTTAATATGAAATTTGTTTCCCCGGTCATTGTCTGTCAGGGCTCTCCAGAATGTGGGCTTCGGGCAGCGGTACAGCCATTCATAACCGTTCCTCACAATGGACTCCAGACCTCCCTGGGCATAAGAAAAAATATAATCAAATCCATTTCCATGTACACCCAATACAAAATCACCGTAAACCACTCTCAATTTTCCATTATCTGTATAAACCATAATAATACCTCACTTCCTGCATAGCAGGCTTCTCCACACGATCAGCAAATACAATCCCGTTTCCTGAAAATTCATAATCAGAAGGCCTGTCATCAAAATCTCCGCCATAACGAAGCACCTTTTTCCCTGTTGCTTCATCTTTCACATAAAGTGCCTGATCTATAAAATCCCAGATAAATCCGCCATGATACATGTCATATTTATCAATTAGGCTCATGTAAGTGCCAAGGCCGCCCATGGAATTTCCCATATCATGCATGAATTCACATAAAAGATAGGGCTTCTTTGGGTTGTGATCCAAATACTCTTTGATCTCATAAGGTTTTGCATACATACGGCTTTCCACATCGGAAATGGTATCTTCATAGGCTCTGTTGTAAAAGGAGCTTTCATAATGGGTCAGTCTGCCATCGTGTTTCTCTTTATAATAGGTATTCATGGCCTCGATATCGTCTCCAGCATAGGATTCATTTCCCAGGGACCAGAATAAAATGGCGGTATGGTTCTTAAAGGTCTCAAAATTGCTTCTGGCCCTGTCTACCACGGCTTCTTTCCACTGCGGAATGGATCCCGGCACGTTGCAGGAAGGTTCGATCGCGCCCAGTTTCTGGAAAGTTCCATGGCTCTCCAGATTGGTTTCTGCCATCATATAAATGCCTGCTTCATCGCACATATAATACCACGGGATCTGGTCCGGATAATGGCAGGTGCGGACAGCATTGATGTTATTCTTCAGGATGCATTTCATATCTGACTTCATTTCATCCAGGCTGATTGATCTTCCTGTTCTAGGACTCCACTCATGGCGGTTTACACCGGTCAGAACCAGACGTTTTCCATTTAAGTGGATCACCTTATTGATCACATCGATCCGTCTGAAGCCAATATCATACGGAACCACTTCAACCAGCGTTTCCTTTTCATCCAGTAACTCCACATAGGCATGATACAGGTATGGGTGATGATTGTCCCAGGCTTCTACCGGCCCAACCTCTGCCTGGATTTCTTTGGTATAGGCCCCGTTTTTCTCCTGCAGGCAGGCACCCTTCTCTAATGCCACATTGCCTTCCTGATCTTTTAATACAAAGCGGGCATTGATTTTCTGATTTTCCGGTGCAGATACCTTCATCAGTACAGATACTTTACCGTTTACATTGTCAATATTTAACTCCGGGCGGAACCATACATCTTCCAGATGGATCTGCGGCAGAGCGCGCAGGGTAACATTTCTGAAAATTCCAAAGAAACGGAAGAAATCCTGATCTTCCAGGAATGCTGCCGTGCTCATCTTATGCACCTGTACTGCCAGCACATTTCCTTTTTCCCGGATGTATGGTG
>CAVIPV010000049.1:14801-17006 GCA_963644495.1 Prevotella sp.
GTCAGATCAAATTCGGAAGGAGTAAAGCTGTCCTCTGCATATCCTACGAACTGGCCGTTCAGCCACAGATACATTGCCTCTTCCACACCCTCAAAGCAGATGTGAACTCTCTTGGAACACAGTTCCGGATTCAAATCAAAGCGTTTAATATAGGAACCGACTGGGTTATACTCGGCTTCGCTGAACATTCCTGCCCCATCACCGGTACTCTCCATGCTGTAGGCACCCCTGCGGTATTCTTTTCCCTCCCATGGATACATCGTATTGATGTAGCGGATCTTATCGTATCCGGCCAGTTCAATATGGCCCGGTACCATGATCTTATCAAAGCTTCTCGCATCAAAATCTTCTTCATAAAAATCTGCCGGACGGCTCATAACATTTCTGCTATAAGCAAAGTCCCACTGCCCGTTTAAGGACTGTATCAGTGCACTTTCCTTCTTTTCCATTGCTTCATAGCTTTCATAATAAGCATGATCGCTGTGGGCTTCCAGCTGATTCACCCGGAATACTTCCGGGTTATCCAACCATTTCATATCTGCGTTCATATTCTATCTTCTCCTTTTCTAAAATTAGCCCCTAAAGAGAACTTTAGAGGCTATTGATTTATGATTCCTGCATATTTTCAATTAATTCCCGGTTTGCCTTCTCCACATTTAAGAAGGAAAGGATCACCGTAATAATGATATCAAAGATAAATGGCAGCCAGAGGTACATAAAGTACATCATTTTGATACAGCTGGCCGGCTGAACCGCATTGTCCATATTGATGTATCCACTGATATCCAGCAGCCATCCGGAAAGGGCAATACCAATACCGCCACCGAGTTTTACACCCATGGAAGTGCAGGAGAACATGGAACCATCAATACGTTTTCCGCTCTTTAAATAGGTATACTCAGAACACTGTGCAATAACAGCACTCATATCTCCCTGCCACGGGCCTTCACCTAAAGAGGTCATTGCGATAAATAACAGCATCAGCGGGATACTTCCCATATAGCCTGCAAATACTACCAGCAGACGGGAGAAGCTTGCAAATACATAACTGTATTTATTCAGCTTGTACATTCCATTTGCCTTTGCAACCAGCATTGGTGTAATGGCCAGTGCAATGATCAGAGGAATATTGTTTGCCCATGAGAATGCACCGAATAAGTTCTTATTTAAAAGAACATAGGTCATGAAGAAGATTCCCACATTTACCATTGCTGCACGAAGCTGCTGCAGAATGTAGATCACACAGATCATGGAGAAATACTTGTTTGCAAACAGCAGCTTTACGGTCTGTTTGAAAGTAAGCTTGTCATCCTCAAGTCCTGTGGAATTATTGGATTTTAATTCTTCTTCCGGAAGTTCTTTTACGGAAAATACAGCAAGAGTATTAGTAATGATACCGATGATACAATAAATGAGTGCAATAATTCTCCATGCTGCTGCACCGTTTCCAAGATATTCAACGGCTCCAACCGTAATGGACTGGATTGCAAGGTTTGTACCAAAGGAAAACATAAAACGGAAGGAACCCATCTGCACACGCTCTTTACTGTTCTTTGTTACCAGAGAAGTCAGTGCTGCATATGCAATGTTGTTTGCAGTATAGAATACTGCATTTAACAGGGTATAACAAATAAAGAACCAGGCATACTGTGCTGTCTGCCCAATGTTGGTAGGAATTG
This sequence comes from Prevotella sp., assembly GCA_963644495.1. GTDB lineage: Bacteria > Bacillota > Clostridia > Lachnospirales > Lachnospiraceae > Enterocloster. Next base: position 16,481 of record CAVIPV010000049.1, read on the forward strand.
CGAACACTCCGTAGAGCGTGATAGCGCAGCCAAAGAAACCATAAAACATCCAGGGTCTTGCTTTACCCATTTTGCTCTTCGTCCGGTCGATCATGGTTCCAAAAAAGATGTCCGTGATACCATCAAATAATTTGGATACTGCAATCAGGGAACCAACGATGCCTGAATTCAGGCCAATTGTATTTGTCAGGTAAATCATGACAAACGATGACAGGAACGCATACACCACGTTTCCTGCGATATCGCCGCTTCCGTATCCCACTTTGTTATACCACTTCAGGTATGTCTTTTCTTCCATTTTAATCCCCTTTTCTATAATAGTCTTTGTCATCCTGCCTTTCTGTTGATTTTCTGGGCTTTTTCGCGATTTTTTTGAGTGTTAATTTCAGTTGAGTCGGAGATTTATTGGAAGTTCAGATAATCTTTCCATGTCCTGCCCAATGACGATTGCTTTCTTCCTTTTTAAGTCCAGAAATCCAATATTCATCGCCATTCTCAATATCTATATAGTTTGCATAGTTACCGA
>CAVIPV010000050.1:0-16856 GCA_963644495.1 Prevotella sp.
GCTCATTTTTCTTCAAAAAATGGCTTCTTACTCATGTTTTTGGCGGGTCCCAAGTTCAAAAATCCTCCTGCAAGCAAGCTTGCGTCGGATTTTAGAAATTTTAACCCTGATATCATATTAATGTAACATATACGCTTCTGTTTGTCAAAAGTTTCACACTATAAATCTTCTTTTCTTACATAGATCTCCGGTGTATAACACAGGCTGAAATATGTCTGCTCTTCTCCTTCTTCCATCATCTCCCATTCTGGAGACTTTGCAAGATCTACTGGAAATTTTACATCTGCATCATATTCATAATCGATATGAGTCAGATAAACCACATTGCAGTGGGGCATAAACTGCCTGAAAATGCTTTCCCCGCCGATCACATATACATCTTCCGTAGAAAATTGCTTTAAATATTCTAAAGTTTCCCCGATGTTGTGACACACAACTGCACCTTTTATCTTATAAGCGGGATTTTCTGAAAGTACTACATTGATGCGGTTTCCAAGAGGCTGTCCTCCTGGAAGTCCTTCCAGAGTCTTCCGGCCCATGACCACGACTTTTCCCTGGGTTTCTTTTAGAAAGTTCTGCTGCACGGCCGGTATTGTCACTAAAGGCTGTGCGCCTCTGCCGATGGCTCCGTTGTTATCTGCTGTTACAAGAAATTTCATCCATTCTGCCTTTCGTAGATCCTGAATTCATAGTCCAAAGCCGGCTGATCTCCTTCCGGTGCATTGGTATAACGCTCACTGGATGAAGTCAGTTTCCAGTCTGCCTGTTTTTCCAGATCTGGCAGACAGGTATCTGCCTCAAATGTATGGTAAATGTGGGTGATATACGCTTTTTCACACCATGGCAGGAATGCTTTGTAGATCATACCGCCGCCAATGATGAAAACATCCTCTTTTGGATATTCTTTTAATTTATCAAGTGTTTCTTCTACGCTGTGGCAGATGATCACTCCTTCTGGTGCAAAGTCCTTATTCTCAGTGAGGACAATGTTCACACGGTTCTTTAATGGTTTTCCTCCTGGAAAGCTTTCCAGGGTCTTTCGTCCCATGACCACTACTTTTCCTTTTGTAGTTTCACGGAAAAATTTCATGTCACCGGAAATGTGTGCCAGCAATCCGCCACCTTTTCCGATCCCCCAGTTTTCGTCTGCTGCTGCGATTAGATTCATTTACAGATCCCCTTATCTACATAAAACATTTCTCTAATTACCAGAAGAATTATAACACGTAGTCTGTAAAATTGGAAGAGTACCACCCATGTTTTAAAAGACCGAAAATGGGAAAAAATGGGCTTTTTTCCTCATTTTTTGCTGTACTATAGCCCTTGTATTTGATATACTAATGGATGCATAAAAAAACAAAAAGTACCTAAGGAGAAATCAGGATCACATGAGTTACGCAGATCAGCTTTTTATACAAAATTGCAAAGACATTCTTGAAAACGGAGTCTGGGACACAGACCATGAAGTCCGCCCGGTATGGGAGGACGGAACCCCGGCCCATACGATCAAAAAATTCGGTATTGTAAACCGCTATGACTTAAAAAAGGAATTTCCGGTGATCACACTGCGCCGGACTTATTTTAAATCTGCAGTAGATGAACTGTTATGGATCTGGCAGAAAAAGTCCAATAATGTACATGACTTAAAAAGTCATATCTGGGATTCCTGGGCTGATGAGACCGGCAGTATTGGAAAGGCCTATGGCTATCAGCTGGGTGTTAAGCATCATTATAAAGAGGGGGATTTCGACCAGGTAGACCGGATCCTTTATGACTTAAAACACAATCCTTTAAGCCGCCGCATCATGTCCAATATCTACAATCACCATGACTTAAGTGAAATGCACCTGTATCCATGTGCTTACAGCATGACCTTTAATGTATCCGGTGATACTTTAAACGGCATTTTAAACCAGCGTTCCCAGGATATGCTTACTGCAAACAGCTGGAATGTGTGCCAGTACGCAGTCCTGATGCATATGTTTGCCCAGGCAAGCGGCCTGAAAGTAGGGGAACTGGTCCATGTGATCGCAGACGCCCATATTTACGACCGCCACATTCCTATGGTAGAAGAGCTTTTAAAGAAAGATCCTCTGCCGGGCCCAACTTTATGGGTAGATCCGGAAGTGAAGGATTTCTACCAGTTTACAACAGACAGCTTTAAACTGGAAAATTACCAGTATCATCCATTTGACCATAAGGTTCCTGTAGCTATTTAATGATCTGGCTAGAAACAGCTCTGACACCTCTTAATTCCAGATGTCAGAGCTGTTTTGTTATGCGAAAATGCTTTATGTCACATTTCCTTTATCCTAACCGGATCGCTTTTCGCAGTCCAAAGGAATAGATCCACTTTTCTTTTACTTTTTTGCCTGTAAGCTGGGTCAGTGCTCTTGCGTAGTAATCTAACTGCACCTTATATCTTTCTTTTAACAGCTTTTCCCCGGCTTCTTCCTCTTTAGGAACATGGTCTGTTTTGTAATCGATCAGGATAAATCCGTCCTCTTCTTCTATACAGGCATCGATGACACCCTGGATCAGCACCAGTTCTTCTGATTTCGGGCCATTTTTCATTTCACTGGCTGGGATACCGATCATAAACTGACGCTCTCTGTAAAGTTTTCCTTCTGCTTCTGCCTGGGCCATCCTGCGTCCCAGTGGACTTTCCAGAAATTTCCAGATATCCCATGGAAAAATAGACTCATAGGCTTCTTCTGTAAGGAAGCCTCTCTGATACAGGTCTAATAGATCAGATTCCAGTTTTCTCTGGTCTGTAACAACGGTCAGATCCAGGCATTCCAATGCTCGGTGATAGGCAGTTCCACGGAATGCGCCCTTCTTTTCGGATTTTTCCTGTTTTTTACCTGTTTCTGCTTCTCCTATCTCTGATCCTGTTTCTTCCGACTCCGACGTATCTGTGTGCAATTCCATTTTCCTGTTCTGACCAGCCTTTGCTCCAAACAGTTCCCCACGTTCGGTTCCTATGTCTTCTTCCTCCCGTCCGATCTGGCTCTGTTTTTTCAACTCTGAGACGGACATCTGGGTATACAGTTTCGTATCGTCCATATGAGGATAAACATAATTTAATGCTGCTTCCAGCTGTTCATTCATTTTCTCGTCGTAAACCTGGGTGATATCCAGATCCAACAGCTCTTCTTTTGCGTTTTTCTTTTCCAACTGCCGTTTCAATTCCTGACCTACTAACTGGTCAAGGCGTACCTCCCTTACTTCCATATGTCCCGCCGGTATAGCGGACCGGGACATAAGTACCCAGTCTAAAAAGGAGGTTGCAGATGAAAGAATGGTATAAGGGATCTGGCCATCTGTTAATGTAAGCTGTAACCATTTTTCCAGCTTATTTTCCAGAGAACGGTCTGTTCCGGTCATCACAAGGACCTCTTTTGCACGGGTCATGGCAACATAAAGCACTCGCAGTTCTTCTCCCATGGACTCTAACTCCATACGCCGCTTAATCGCCAGCTTTTTAAGGGTGGGCGCTTTGGTGCGCAGATCTAAGTCCATTTCATCTGCGGCAGCCCCCAGATCTGCATCTAAAAGCAGCTGTCCATAAGCATCCTGCTTGTTGAATTTCTTTCCCATTCCGTCTAAAAATACCACCGGAAATTCCAGACCTTTGCTCTTGTGGATACTCATGATACGAACAGAATTTCCTTCATCTCCCGGTGAAGCTTCTCCGAAATCTGTATCATATTTTTTCAGCTTTTCAATGTATCTTACAAAGTGGAACAAGCCTCTGTAACTGGTGGATGCATAGGCCGCCGCTTTTTCCGCCAGCATATCCAGGTTCGCCCTTCGGGTCTCACCTGCAGGCATGGAAGAAACATAGTCGTAGTAGCCCGTTTTCCGGTAGATCTGATACAGCAGTTCATGGACCGGCAGATATCTGGCGTCCTGGCGCAGTTCTTCTGTGAGAGCTGCAAATTTTTCCAGTTTTTTCCAGATAGAATGTGCGGTTTCTGCCGGAACTTCCACGCGGCCCACTGAGATCACATTTTTCTTCTCATCTCTGCCCTCACTTTGATACTCATTTCCAGCATCCGTTATCGCGCGATCTGGGTGATCCAGTTCTCCTGTCCCGCTTTCTGAATTGCTCTCAACTGTACTGTCAATCGCATTCTGAAGTCTGCACTCTTCCCACAGTTTCCAGGCCGCATACACGCCTCTGTCCTGGTTCTTTTCCGTGTACCGCTTATAAGCTGCCATCATCCATGCCATTTCATTATCATTCATGCCGATGATCGGGGAGCGGAGGACCGCAGCCATGGGGATATCCTGCATGGGATTGTCGATCACAGACAGCAGGCTCAGCACGGTCTCTACCTCTGTGGTGGCAAAATAACCGGTCCTTGTCTGGGCCACTGCCGGGATTCCCTCGTTCATCAGTACATTTACAAATACTTCTGACCAGCCGCTCATGCTCCGCAACAGGATGACCATATCTTTATAGCAGGTTTTCCTGTAACTCTGCGCCTCCTTATCCCACACATACAGCCCGTTTTTCTCATCTGTAAAGCTTTTGATCTGCTCTGCGATCATTTTTGCTTCCAGTTCTCTGGCTGTATAATCTGCGGTATCTTCATCCAGCTGTTTAAAGGCTTCTGAGCCGGTGTCTGCCACTAAAAGCTGTACCGGAATCCCCGCTTTTTTCTCTGTTTCTTCAAATTCTGCTCCCGGATACAAAGCTGTTTCTTTAGTATAACGGATTCCACCCAGATTTTGAGTCATGATCTGGTAGAAAATGTCATTGATACAGGTCAGCACACTGGCCCGGCTTCGGAAATTCTGCTGCAGCTCGATCATCTGGTGGCTGCTTTCTTCCCGGCTGTAGGTATCATATTTTTCCATAAACAGCTCCGGTCTTGCCAGACGGAAACGGTAAATGCTCTGTTTCACATCGCCTACCATAAATACATTAGGCTGTCCCAGCCGTTCCCTGGAAATACTGCGGATCAGTGTTTCCTGGACCAGGTTGCTGTCCTGGTATTCATCTACCAGGATCTCCTCGTACTGCTGGCTTAGCTCTTTTGCAGCTGCAGACGGATGTAAGATGCTATTTTCCCCGGTGTCCCCGCCTTCCGTATCTTCAACATCTTCCTCTTTCTCTACCAGCACCTTTAACGCCAGATGCTCCAGATCATTAAAATCCAGCACATTCCGCTCTCTTTTAGCTTCTGTATATGCAGTATCAAACCGTTTTACCATGTCTAACAGAACATCGATCACTACTTTCGTATTGCGGATTCCCGCTGCTGCCTCTTCCTGCGACTGGCTTCCGTAGGTATCCCGGCATTTTTCTGCCGCCTTTTTCACTCTGGTACGGATCTCGCTCACAAATGCTTTCTTATCCGGGTCAATATCCTTGCTTCTGGCTGCTGTCAGACGGTCAAAGCTAAGTTCTGATGCCGCCTGATAAAAAGCTTTAAAGGAACCTGTATCTGCTGCCTCTTTGATCTTCTTTAAACGGCTTACATCATTCATCAGCATCGGCTCATACACCAGCGGCCCGTTTTCCTCTCTGGCTACCTCCAAGGCTTCCTCTGCCTGTGCTGCCAGTTCTTCCATCTGAAGGCTTACATCCTTTAATAAAAACTGCATCCACACACTGGAGTCCAGATTTCCGGCTGCCTCTGCCTCCATCTGCTGTCTGCACTGGGAAAGCCATTCATCCGGCCATGGGTGGCTTTGGGAAAACTGCCATGCCTGTAAGATCACATCTTCCATTGCCTTATCTGACTTTCCACTGCCAAACTGCTCGGAAAACTGGATAAATCCGTCGTCTGCTTCCTCATAGCAGCTTTCCAGCACCTGCTCCATTACATCTCCCCTTAAAAGGGTCAGTTCTCCTTCGTCCCCGATACGGAAGGCCGGATCAATATCCAGTGTATTATAATGGTTCCGGATCAGGTCCAGGCAAAAGCTGTCAATAGTCATGATCTGGGCCTGGGGGATCAGCGCCGCCTGGAGCCAGAGATGCTCATTTCCAGGATCTTCTTTCAGCTTCTTCTCTACAGCCGCCCCAATACGCTCCCGCATCTCAGAAGCTGCCGCATTGGTAAAGGTCATTACCAGAAGCTGGTCAATATTTAAAGGCGAAGGGCCTTCACTGATCATAGAGATAATGCGTTCTACCAGCACCGCTGTTTTTCCGCTTCCTGCTGCCGCAGATACCAGCAGGTTCCTGCTGCGGCTGTCTATGACCTGCTGCTGTTTTTCTGTCCATTTCATCTCTTATTCATCCCCTTCCCCGTTTTTATTTTCTTTTTTGCTGTTGTTCTCTTCAATCTCCTGCCATACCTCTTCCGGCTTCATGGAGCGCAGCCGCTTAAAGCCATAACCGGCTGTTTTTGTATCAAAACCGCAAACTGCATGGTAGGGGCAGTAATCACAGGCGGTACGATCTCCGTCTTTATAAGGCAGAAGTCCATTTTCTCCCTTTAAAATAGACTGGCCGGAGCGTTTTAACCGGTTTCCTACATAATGGCGCAGAGCGTCAAAGCGCTTCTGTCCTGCTACACTGGATTTGGCCTCCTGGACATAACCGTCTTTCATTGCAACAGGGATCACATCTGACTCCTTCTGTATCTCACGGTCCAGGTGGTGGATCACCTCTAAATCACTGTTTACAAGGCCGTTCATGCGCAGCTGCTTTAGGATCTGCTGTTCGATCTCCTCCGGCGTCATTTCTCCTTCTTTTTTTACCATAGGATCTTTAATGTTATAATAGAAGATCCCCGCCGGAACCGCAGTTTTTCCCGGATGCTTCCGCTCTTCCATTTCCAGAGCTGCGTCCATATAGACCACCAGCTGAAGCTGCAGACCATAATACAGCGCCGCCAGGTCAAAGGAAGTATTTCCTGACTTATAATCTATGATCTTTACGTACACATGTTTTTCATCTTCGCACAGATCCAGGCGGTCGATCCGGCCCTTTAACAGCAGTTCTTCATCCTCTGACAGACGGATCTTCATTGCCTTTAAATTGTCAATGGCAGAGAAAGAAACTTCAAAACCTGAAGGCACAAAATCCCCTTTCTTCACCTGTTCTGCCAGCGCCCATATGGTACGGTCGGTGATCCGCTCCACCCGCTTTGCCAGATAAGTGTTTCTGGCAGAACTGGACATAATGGTATTTCCGTATTGGGCTGTTACCTGATCCACACACTTTTTTACCAGTTCTTTCCGCTCTTTTTCTGTAATGTTGCTCCAGTCCATACCATTTTCATGAATCACCTGAAAACACTGGTCCAAGGACTGGTGAAAAAGATTTCCCATGTCCACTGCCTCTAACTGGTATTCCTGGCGCTCCATTAATTCCAGGCCATATTTTAAGAAATGGGCATAAGCGCAGGCTGCAAACTGCTCCAGCCTTGTAACGCTTCCCTGAAGATTCTGTCCATAAAGAGCTCTTGCTGCAGCCCGGCCGATCCCCTTATCTTCATAGACAAAAAAGGCTGCGTCTGTCAGTTTTTCCACCAGCTTTTTATATTCTTCTTTCTTATAAAACTGACGGAACAGTTCCAGAAATTCTCCCTGGACTTCTTTTAACTGATCCAGGTTTTTATCTCCTGCTTCCCTAAGGCCTGCGATCAGCTGCTGCAAACCGTCTCTGGCCGTCCATACCAGGTGCTCAATGGATGTTTCTTCTTTCTGCACAAGCTCCGGGAATAATTTTCGTATCTCACCAACCAGACTGGAGGGATGACTGCTTTTTCCCTGACCATTCATGGCTGCATAGGTGATCACCAGCTGGTTTGAAGGCTTGGAAAGCATAAGATAGAGATAAAATTTCTGGATACAGCCTTCTTCCCTTGCAGTAGGCGCCAGCTCCATATGCAGGCTTTTAAATACCTCTCTATCCCCGTCATTTAACAGGCTTCCTCCTGCTTTTCTCTGGGGAACAATGCCTTCGTTGACGCCGGTAAAAAACAATACTTTTACCGATTCCAGACGGCTTCGTGTAATATCCCCGATCATCACCTGGTCCGCCGTTGCCGGGAGCACACCGATCTTGATCTCCTCAAAACCGGCATCCAGGATCTGGATATAATTTTTCATATCCGCCTTTTCTTCCCCTAAAAGCCCCTCTAAGCGCTCTAAAAGCTCCATGACCCTTTCATAAACCTGGCTGTATTCTCTTGCCCGGTTCTCATCTCCCGGTTCTTTCCGTTCCAGGAAATAATTGCTGAAGCTTTCCAGCTTTTCTTCCAGTTTCATAGTCTCAAGAACCTGGCGCAAAACAGCGGTGACAGAAGATATAGTGGCTTTTTCCTCTTTAAAGGCCTGACGCAGTGTTTTTAATGGCTCTAATACCCAGATACGGTACTGGTTCAATTCTTCTAAATTCAGCCGTTCGCCCCCTCTGTATGGCTTCTCCCAGGTCATATCCCAGTTTTTCCAGCCCCGTATGCCTAAAGCCCTTGCATAATTTTCCATGCGGTCTGTAAGCACCTGGGCCGCATCTGCCGGATACTGCTCATCATATACGAAACCTGTCTTTAAATACCGGAAAATACTCTCATAAGAGCAGTCTTTTACTGCGTCCAAAGCTGCTCTTATAAGCTCAATAAAAGGATTTTCCAGAATACTTTTCTTATCATCTAAAAAGTAGGGAATTCCCGCCTCATCAAAGCGGTGGGCGATCTCTTTTCCATAAGAGGCCAGATCTCCTGTAACTACTGCCATATCCCGGTAGCGCAGTCCTTCTTTCTGCACCTTTTCATTGATGCAGCTGCACACATAGGACGTTTCTTCTGCGGGATTTTTTCCCCTGTAGATCAGGATGTCTCCCGACTGTTTTTCCCATATCTTTCCATTATAACGGTACAGGTTCTGCTCCAGAAAATCCAGCTCCGGACTGTCCTTAAAACGCCAAGCCGGGCGGTGATCGCACCACACTTCTTTTTCTATGAAAATATGGTGTTCCTCTGCCATTTTCTTTAATCTGCACACTGTATGCCGCCCCATGTAAAATAAGTGCTGCATACTGCATTCTTTATACAGCATTTCTCTTGGATCTGCGGTGATACAGCATAAAACCTCTCTTGCGTGGATCATAAACAGCTCTGCCAGACGGTACTGCACAGGGGTAAAACCAGTATAGCCGTCTAACAGGATCACGCTGCTTTTTAATGGCTCCCACTGAGGCAGTTTCCGGCATAAAATATCCAAAATCTCTTCTGCTGTAATGTAATGGGACTCTATATAATCTTTAAATCCCTTATAAATGGTCTTTAAGTCCCCTAGTTTTTCTTTCAAAAGGGTGCGGTCTGTTTCCTCTTCCACCATTTCCAGGTCTTCCACACTGACACCGTACTGGCTCAGCTCTGAGATCTGGGATTTTAACTGGCTGATAAATCCCGGCTGCTCTAAATGGCCGCCGTAAAGGTTTAAGTCTTTTTTCAGCTTTCCCGCTACCTTGCGGATGACCATGGATTTACCCATATCGTCAAGGACCACCGGAAGCTGCACACCCAGGTCTTCAAAAACCCGATAAGCCAGGCGCTTAAAGCTTAAAACATCAATGTTGAAAAGGCCGTGCCTTGGATGCAGGCGCACCAGCTCCTTCTGGGTCTGCATGGTATACTGCTCCGGTACGATAAAAAGATACTGTATATTCGGATGTTCCTGTGACTCTTTTATCACCTTTTCGTAAAGATATCTTGTTTTACCGGAGCCGCTGCCTCCTGCAATAAACTGCAATGACATATTTTTACCTTTCCTTTCATATGCTGTAACAAATTCCCCCAGAGGTCTTTCCTATGAGTTCAAAGACAAAGATCGTTGTGCTGCGGATGAAGGAAGTTATTTACACCGCCATTTTCATTGGTCTTGCCCTTCTTTTACTCATTCTGTGCTTTATCATGTTCCGGCCTGCAAAAAAAGCATCTCCCTCTGCCAGTCTCTACATACCCGGCCTTTACACTGCCAGTCTTACCCTTGGAAATGAACAGGTAAATGTAGAAGTGACCGTTGACAGCGACCAGATCTTAGATGTGAACCTGGTACATTTAAACGAAGCCGTTTCCACCATGTATCCCTTAATGCAGCCGTCCATGGAAGAACTGGCACCCCAGATCATAAGCACTCAGTCTACGGAAAATCTCACATTTCCGGAGTCTTCCCGCTACACCTGTTCTGCGCTTTTAAAGGCAGTGGATACAGCCCTTTTAAAGGCCCGCAGATAATGTCCCATCCTTTTTCTATGCTCTCCTTTGTAAACGCACAAAAGTGCATAAAGGCCGCCGCATGTTCTCCTTTGCGGCAGCCTTTTATGGTTAAACCCTATTCTTCCGGCACATCCGCATACAGCCCTGCAAACAGTTCTGCCGGTACATAGGCTGTTACTTTTATGCCTTCTTCTGTATATTCTTCGGAAAGCAGCTGGCCGTATTTGCGTATGCTCTGCAGCTTTCCCGCCTGCGCATAAGGATACACCTTTTCCAGGTAGACCCGTCTGCTGCGGATGATATTTCCCAGTATCTCTTCCAGGTCATGTAATCCTTCTCCGGTCTTAGCAGAGATCCGCACCTGATAATCTGAGGAAAAATCTCTTGGAATTGGCAGACCGCTTTCTTCTAATTTATCTGTTTTGTTAAATACAGTGACAACGGTCTTATCTGTGATACCCAGCTCCCGCAGCGTCTCTTTTACCACATGCATATGCATGTCCATCTGGGGATCAGAACAGTCCACTACATTCAGGACGATATCACAGTAACGTGCCTCTTCCAGTGTACTTTTAAATGCTTCTACCAGATGATGAGGCAGTTTGTTGATAAATCCAACGGTATCTGTAAGAAGGATCTGCTGGCCGTCTGCCAATGTAAAACTTCTGGTAGTTGGGTCCAGTGTGGCAAACAGCTTATCTTCTGCCAGGATCCCGGCACCTGTAAGACGGTTTAATAAGGTAGATTTTCCTGCATTTGTGTAACCTACAATGGCAGCAGTCAGTGCAAAGTCTTTTCCACGCTGCTGTCTTGTAACCTCACGGTGGCGTTTTACATCTTCCAGTTCTTTCTTTAACTGCCCGATGCGCTGGTGGATCAGACGGCGGTCTGTCTCCAGCTTTTTCTCACCTGGTCCTCTTGTACCAATACCACCGCCCAGTCTTGAAAGAGAGGAACGCATTCCCACCAGGCGGATGGCACGGTATTTTAACTGTGCTAACTCTACCTGGATCTTTCCTTCTCTTGTATTGGCTCTGGCTGCAAAGATGTCCAGAATGACCATGGTACGGTCCATGACCTTTGTATCCAGGATATCTTCCAGATTTTTAAGCTGGGCCGGTGAAAGCTCATCATCACAGATCACGCCGGTGGCTCCTGTTTCGTAAAGCATTTCCCGCAGTTCTTCAAGTTTTCCTTTTCCCAGATAGGTTCCCGGATGAATACTTTCCCGGTTCTGAATCACCCGGCCTACGGTCTTTGCCCCGGCAGTATCTGCCAGTTCTTTTAACTCATCCAGAGAGCTTTCTGCCTGGTCCATCTCGCTGGTGCTTACCGCTGCCAGTATGACCCGTTCTTCCAGTTTACATAAATCGATCACCGGTATACTACTCCTCCTGTCTGGTCTTTAAAAAGTCGATCTCATGCTGGGCATTTTCATCTGCCCCAAATACAGAGATATAATGTTCAAATTCTGTCTGGGCCGCCCGGTACTGCCCGCTGTACTCCAGGCACACTGCCTTGTTGTAAGCCAGTTCCTTTAAAAGTGCCATTCCGGCAGTATCTTCCTGTGGAATAGCCGCTGCAGCCTGCTCTAATTCTGCCCCTGTTCCAGCCTGATATCCTGTGATCAGGGCATTATATCCCTTATCAAACGAATCAGCAGCTGTGTCATAGTCCTCTTCAGCCATCTGGCATAAGCCCAGCTGGTTATAGATCCTGCTTTCCAGTTTTTCTCCCGTTTTCCCACTGTTTAACGCCTCTTCATAAAGACTTTTTGCTGTATCATAATCCTGCACCTTTACACAGGCGGAGCCTGCTGCTGTAAGAGCTTCCTCATATCCTGCAGAGCGGTTTCCTTCTTTTTCCTGACCTAAAGCTTCTCTGTAGTAAGAAACTGCAGCATCTTTATTTTCCAGCTTTTCTGCACACACCGCTTTCATATACAGACAGGAGATCTTGTCTCCCCCCTGTTCTGTGATCAGGTCATAGGTATGGGAAGCTGCTTCATAATCCTTTAATAAAAGCTCGGCCTCTGCCCGGTACCACAGCACATCTGCGTTAAATGCAGAAGGCTTATTGGACTTATTTCCCGATTTTTCCAAAGCGGCGTCAAAATCTGCTACTGCACCTTCCAGATCACCGGAATTTAATTTTTCAATGCCGTCTTTTCTTAACTGGTCTTTTCCTGAACCGGCGAATTTACCCACCAGCTTTACAGCGCCAAAAATAAGTAAAGCGATCAGCCCGATGCAGACTAGCCAGAGAACTACCTTTTTCAGCCTGCGGTTTCTCCTTCTTCGCCGTCTTAAGGTATCTGACCTGCTGTTTCCTCTGTAATGACCGGTACGACCAGTATTTCTCCTGCTTCTGTTTACAGGTCTGTTTCCCATAATTTCTCCTGCTTCTTTCTATATTGCTGCAAATATTACAAACCAGCCCATGGCTGGACTGTAATTTTAGTTCTTCCTGCTGTCTGTACTGCCGAAGCCGCCGTTTCTTACTTCTGTGCAGTCATCATCTTCTGTAATTCCAAATGGCAGGAAGATCCCCTGTGCAAAACCGGCTCCTTCTGTCAGTTCTACAGTCTTATCTTCTTTTGTGTCATTGGTCAGTTTTACAAAAATGTGTCCCTCATTGTCAGAGAAGAAATAGTCACTGTCAATGATGCCAACTGTATTATTTAACTGTAAACGGTACTTAAATCCCAGGCTGCTTCTTGGAAATACAGCCAGTACCCAGCCATCGTTCATTTCCACGCGGATGCCTGTAGGGATCTTTACGATCTCACCTGGGCGGATGGTCAACGCTACTGGTGTATAAAGGTCATAGCCTGCGGATCCGGCTGTTGCTCTGGCCGGCAGGCGGATTCCTTCGTAAACCCGCTTTATCTCTTCTGTGTCTGTAGGGCCAAAGGTATCCTTCCAGTCACCTTCAAACTGCTCATAGCTTACTTTGTGAAACTTTGCGATTCTTTCCATAATTGGTTTTGTTTTACTCCCATTTAATTTTAGTGTTCCCTGTAAAGCTGTACTTTTCCTGTGTCCAGGGATTTTTTTACATCGATCACCCGCTGGTTGGCACTGCCTTTCCAGTGGAGATTGTTGTCTTTTTCTTCTATTTTAAATTCCCCGTCAACAAGCACATCAATGTATGAAAGGAATGAAAGATCACATATCTCCTCCCAGTCATATCCTGTATACAGCCAGATGGTCTTATCTGGAAATTTTTCCCGGATCTCTTCTGCCAGTTTTCCGATCTCTTCCCTGTTTTCTACATGAAGGGGATCTCCGCCGCTGAAGGTCACACCGGAAATATAGTCTTTTTTTAATTCTTCAAAAAGCTCTTTTTTTGCAGCCTCATCGAAAACAAGACCGCCATTTATGTCCCAGGTCACCGGATTATGGCACTGAGGACAGTTGTGGCTGCAGCCTGCCACCCAAAGCACAGTCCGCAGCCCCTCTCCGTTAAGCATATCGTCTTTCGTTATGTTATGGTAACGCATGTATTATTTCTCCAGTTCTGATGTACAGTGTGGACAACGAACTGCTTTGATCGGGATCATGCTCTTGCAGTAAGGACACTCTTTTTCTGTAGGCACCTTAGGTGCTTCTGGAGCTTTTCCAATTTTTTCCAGTTTGTTGATGGCTTTAATGACCATAAATACTACAAAGGCCATGAGTATGAAGTTGATCGCCTGAGTGATAAATGAACCATAATTAATAGTAGCTGTCACTTCATTGGCTGCTGCCAGTGTAGGATATTTGTTTCCGTCCAGGGCAATAAACATGTTGGAAAAGTCGATCTTTCCAGTAAAAATACTCAGTACCGGCATAAAAATATCATTGACCAGTGAATTAACAATGGATGTAAATGCACTGCCAATGATCATACCTACAGCCAGGTCGATCATGTTTCCCTTTAAGGCAAACGCTTTAAATTCTTCTAAAAACTTTTTCATCTGTCCCGCCTCCATTTTTCATTTGCATATTGCATTTGCAGATTTTGCTGCTTTTTACGTACTTTAAAAAGTACGTTGTCGGTATCAGTCTATCATAATCTATGGGAATTTTCCACTTGATTTTCGGATATACATTATATAGTGCATATATTATACACGCATTTTCAAGCTAATGTTTTTTACCTTACTGGGATAAAATGATACTATATTTATACTCGACAGAAGGAGAAGCTTTTTGTAACCATATTTTTTACATTTTGTAAAAGTTTAGGCTGCCAAAAAGCATACGGATTATGAGTTTTGAACTGGACCGCATAGAGGAACTGTGTAAGGACCGTGGATGGAGCCATTACCGTCTTGCAAAGGAAATGGATATTTCTCCCAACAGCATAGGAAATCTTTTTCGCCGTACCACTGTGCCCAGTATTCATACCATCCGTCATATATGTCAGGTTTTTGGCATCTCCATGGGTGAATTTTACAGCACTGACGGCAGTTGCATGATCTTAAGCAAACAGCAGGAATACGTACTGAATCTGTATAACCAGCTTGGTCCTTCTAACAGGCTGCGGGCAGAGGCTTATCTGGAAGGCCTGGTGGATGGGTCTTACCGGAAGAAGCGAAATAAGAAAGAGAAAGAGTTAGCGGAAAAAGGGGTAAAGAAGGCTGACGCAGATATAGAAGAATAGAACGTGAAAGAGACATTATGGAAATCAGATTCCGTAATGTCTCTTTTTATATGATATATATGCACGATTTAGTGTATAAAAGCGCCTTTACATACTCTTTCTTTCTGCGATCTCAGCCATCTTGGCCTCATTCAGTCTGGTATCTCCTTTTACCCTTGAATAGCTTAAATATCCATTCATACGGTCGATCTTGGTCAGGTTTTTGCTGCCGCAGGCCGGGCATACGTCCATTTCCAGTTCTTTGTGGCCGCAGTCATCGCAGTAGGCCAGGGACAGGTTTACACCTTCGTAAAATCCCATTTTCATGGCTCTGCGGACTAAGGTGCGGATAGCCTCTCTGTTGTAACTTACCGGGTATTTTACGTACTGGATCTTGCCTCCGTTGCTTAATTCCCAGAAGCGGTATTCCAGATCCTGCTTCTGGATCGGGGTAATGTCCTCGGTCACATGGCAGTGGAAACCGTTGCTTACATACTCTCTGTCAGATACATTTTCAATGATGCCGTATTTCTTACGGAACTGTTTTACCTGCAGGCCGCAAAGGTTCTCTGCCGGTGTGGCATAGATGGCATAAAGATTGCCGTCTTCTTCCTTAAACTCATCAATCTTTTTATTAATATGCTCCAGGACTTCCAGTGCAAACTGACCGTCTTCTACCAGTGATTTCTTATTGTACAGCTGCTGCAGCTCATTAAAAGCAGTGATACCAAAGGATGCCGTGGCAGTTTTTAACAATGGTTTGATCTTATCATGCAGTCCTAAATGGCCGCCATAAAATCCCCCTTCGCAGTATGCCAGTGGATTGGTGGAAGCCTTCATTTCACCCAGATATGCATAAGTGCGGATATGGATCTTACGGATCAGTTCCAGATAGTAGTCTAAAACTTCGTAAAAATCCCGGCCTTCCTGTCTTGCTTTGGCTAAAATCATAGGCAGGTGGAGACTGACAACACCGATATTGAAACGTCCCTCAAATACAGGTACGTCGTTTTCATCCGCCGGATGCATGCCCCCTCTTTCATACCACGGGGATAAGAAAGCACGGCAGCCCATTGGTGAGATGATCTTTCCGTATTTTTTATACATACTGGCAATGTAGCCTTCTCCTGTAAGGGAAAGCCAGTCTGGATACATGGTCTTACTGGAGCAGTCGATACCTGCTTCAAATACATCTTCTAAGGGACCGCCTGGTCCGTGAAGCTTTTCATCATAAAGAAATACCACCTTTGGGAACAGTACCGGCTTTTTGTGGCCTGCTTTTCCCTGACCGCCTTTTCGTACCTTTAACATGGTCATGGTAGCCATTTTCGCAAAGCGGCTGGTTCCTGTGCCTGCTGTCATGGTGATGAAAGGATAATCGCCACGGCTGGAGGAAACGGAGTTAAATTTATATTCCCAGCCCTGAAAGCCCTGTTCCATATCTCTCTGTACATCTGCCCAGGCAATTTCCTCTACCTTTTCTTCCGGCAGTCCTAATTTTCTGTATTTCTCAATATATTTTGCATAGGATTTTTCTGCATATGGCGCCAGGATATTTTCCACACTTGGCACAGTAAAGCCGCCGTACTGCTGGCTGGCCGCGCTTAAAACAATGTCACCGATAACGTCAAAGGCAACATCCAGTGTTTTCGGCTCATTGTACCAGAGATTTCCCATTTCAAAGCCGCCGGTAAGAACGGTCTTTACATCAAAAAGACAGCAGTTCATGGTATCTCTTCTTGCAGACATATCATGGATGTAGATATAGCCTTCTCTGCAGGCCTGCAGCTCTTCTACTGTCATAAAAAACTTCTGGTAAAGGGATTTATTCAGTTCATTAAAGATCAGGCTTCGCTTGGTGGACACCAGGGCGCTGTCTGTATTGCTGTTTTCTTTATCCCCGATATACATAATGGACTGGCTTTTCTTGTATACATCATCTAACATACGCACAAAGTCCTGCTTGTAATTGCGGTAGTCCCGGTAGCTTTTGGCAACCAGGGGATTGACCTTTTCCAGGGCGCCTTCTACAATGTTGTGCAT
>CAVIPV010000051.1:0-16821 GCA_963644495.1 Prevotella sp.
GGGATAAGACCTATTGCCTTATGAGTCCTTCCGGAACAGGTAAGACCACTTTGTTCCGCATCCTTATGGGGCTGGAAAAAGCCGACGAGGGGGATATTACCTGGAATATCGGTTCTGCATTTAGTCCTGCTTCTGGTTCGATTTCTGGTTCTGATACGAATGCTTCCCGGCCTCTGCATATTTCCGCAGTTTTCCAGGAAGACCGGCTCTGCCCCTCTTTTTCTCCTTTGGAAAATATACTCATGGTGCAAAAAGGAAATGTTTCCGGGCTTTCCAGTGAAGAGATCCGCACCGCCATGTGCCGCCTTCTGCCGGAAGAATGTTTAAACCGGCCCGTGTCTACCTTAAGTGGCGGCATGAAACGGCGGACGGCGATCCTGCGGGCGCTTCTTACAAGATCCGATATGCTTTTAATGGATGAGCCATTTACGGGATTAGATGAAGGAACGAAAGAAGAAGTTATAAGATTTTTACAGGAATACAGAAAGGGACGTTTTCTGCTGATCTCCACCCATCAGAAGGAAGATGTGGAGACACTTGGAGGCGTGCTGATCACATTGTAAGATTGCCCCGGCGCTGACTGCGCCGAAATATGCTGTAATTTTGTTGTAAGCCCGGCTTGGCCGGGCTTTCTTGCGTACCGCCAGGAATATCTCCTTAATTTCTCGGCTGGATCACACTTTTCCCATTGTCAAAAGACGGATTAAAAGCATAGAAATTCTTGCTGTCTAACTTCTCCTGGGTGATGCGCAGAGCTTCACCAAAGCGCTGATAATGAACAATCTCACGCTCTCTTAAATATTTGATGGGCTCGCATACGTCATAATCCGTAACTACACGGAGTATATTATCGTATGTGGAGCGGGCTTTCTGTTCCGCAGCCATATCTTCATGAAGGTCAGTGATAATATCGCCCTTGCTCTGGAACTCGCAGGCGTTAAATGGCACACCGCCTGCAGCCTGAGGCCAGATCCCGGTAGTATGGTCAATATAATAAGGTCCAAATCCCTGTTCTACCAGCTGTTCAGCCGTTAAATTGCGGGTAAGCTGGTGAACGATAGCCGCCACGATCTCCAGATGGGCCAGTTCCTCTGTACCAATGTCGGTGAGAACTGCTTTGCACTCCTTATATGGCATGGAATAGCGCTGGGAAAGATAGCGCATAGATGCACCCATTTCCCCGTCGGGCCCGCCATACTGGCTCATTATAAACATGGCCATTTTGGCGTTTGGCTCTTTAATATTTACAGGAAATTCCAGTCTCTTTTCATAGATCCACATTAATAACCGCCTCCTTCCCATGGCCACGGGTCGTCTGTCCAGGACCAGTAGACCGTATCTTTAGCATTTTCAGCACGCAACGGCCCGTACTGGGCTTCGTAGGCATTTCTGGCATCTGCATATGCCTGGGACATCTGCTTTAAATAGGCAATGGCCTGAGAGTCGCAGGGATGGGTATCCAGATAAAGATTGGCCTCTGTTACTGCAAAACCAGTCTGGTTTACTGCCATAAGCAGGGCATCCCTTGAAGTGTTATTCATGCCGCCATTCATCCTGTTGTTCACATTACCATTATTTCCCCACATCATCTAGCTGCACCTCCCTTTATCAAAGGCCAGGTCCAGTTCTGAAAAAATGGTTCCCTGAGCTAATCCCCGCTCCGGGCCATAAGGTGTCTGCCACTGCTGCCATGGCACATAGGCCATTGCCAGAGGATAATCCTTTTCCAATACTCCCGGCATGCTTCCCGGACAGAAGGCATTTCCCTCCAGTCCCGGCATACGGTTCCAACCGAAACCTGTATTATTTTCCCAGTTATTTCCATTTCCTGGCATCATCAGGGACATCCCGTTATTCATCTGATCTCCCATCTGTGGCTGCCGGACTCCGCTTCCCGCCTGCATCGC
The DNA here is from genome assembly GCA_963644495.1 of Prevotella sp. Lineage (GTDB taxonomy): Bacteria > Bacillota > Clostridia > Lachnospirales > Lachnospiraceae > Enterocloster. Next base: position 1,908 of record CAVIPV010000051.1, read on the forward strand.
CGGATCCAGGCAGCTTCTTACAGACTGCTTCTGGTTTCCGGATACCTTACGGCACCGGCCGCTGCAGCCGCAGTCACTATATTTCATATCTGTATATGGCTCCATATTAATTAACAGCTCCTTTTCTTTTCCCTATTAATTTATGTAGCCCGGTCAATAGCTGTTACTAAAGCGGCTGTCCCATTTCTCATTATCATCTGCCGATCCTTGCACACATTGTCCTGCTGTCCCATATCTTATAGTACAAACGTATCAAATAATCAGCATCTTAAAATGAAAGGAGCATGGATCTATGTGTTGGTTTGGATGTAATAATCGCTGGAATAATGGATGCAATGGCTGGAACAATGGCGGCGGATGCGGACGTTGTAATAACAACGGATGCAGCGGGAGAAACTCCTTCCGTGAAGGTTTCCGTCAGGGATACTGGCAGGGATACAATGATGCACTGTGGAACCGCGGCGGATGCGGCGGCGGATGGGGACGCGACGGCGGTCCTGGCGGATGCGGTGGCCCTGGCGGTCGTGACGGTGGCCCGGATGGTGGCTGCGGTGGCGGCTGCAATTAACCAGTACTTGTTCATGCCCCTCCCGGCATGACCAAATGTACTCTGTTACAAGTCAGTGTATACAAGCATAGAAAAAGGCGGCTGGATCACTCAGCCGCCCTGTTCACACGCAAATGCACATTCCAATTATTCAATTCCCAGAAAAACCTTCATATCCTGGATCTGCCGTTTCGCGTCATCCCGTCCCAGCTCATAAACTTCCTTAAGCTTCTTCGGATCTGCTTCCATTCGTCCAATGGTCAGCGGGACGCTTGGACGGATCACAAAGATCTTTCCTTCTTGCTCCCATTTTTCGATCTCATCCAGTGTATGATTATACACACTGGGGCGTTTGTATACAGCTTTTACAAATTCCGGATATTTTCTGTATACAAGCTTTGTCAGGCCGGTACCTTCTTTTTCCTTCCGGTAGCCCTTATGACGGGTCAGCACCACAACATCCTTAGTATATCCCATTTTCGCAAATGCCTTTACCGGGATACTGTCTGTACAGCCGCCGTCAAGGAGCTTCATGCCTGCTGTTTTTACGATCTTTGAAACAAGAGGCAGGGAGGCAGAGGCCCTCATCAGGTCGATCTGGGCTTTCATATCCGTAATATGAAAATATTCTGCCTTTCCGGTCTCCAGATTGCTGCAGCCTACATAAAACTTTGTCCTGCTTTTCTTAAATTTCTCATAATCATAAGGGTCCAGCTTCTCAGGCAGTGTATGATAGCAGAATTTTTCCTCTGCTATATTTCCCGTTAAAAACAGACTGCGAAAACTCATAAAATGCCAGTTGCGGCAGTATTTCATATAATACCGGATGCTTCTTCCTTTCTGTCCCGATACAAAGGAACAGCCATGGACGGCACCTGCGGATACACCGATGACGCCGTCAAAGGTTATTCCATTTTCCATAAACACATCCAGCACCCCGGCTGTATAAATGCCTCTCATACCGCCGCCTTCAAGTACCAGTCCTGTCTTCTTTTCTTCCATGTTTCATTCTTCCGGTTCTGTAACCGGCTCCTCTTCCTGCTTTGTCTCTTCTGTCGTATTTTCAGTCTCTTCCACGTTTTCTTCTGCAGACTCTGGCTCCCCAGATGTTTCCTCTGTTTCTTCCGGGACAAAATCGTCCTCAGTCACAGCATTATCCTGCTCATCTGCCCCGGCTTCTTCCTTTCGGATCGGTGCACCGCACTTGCTGCAGAAAGAATCCCCCTTTTTCACAATGGCGCCGCAGCAGGAACATTTTTCCGTTGTATCCAGTTCTTTGATCTTTTCCTCTAACTCAGACACATGAGCCAGAGCACTTTCGATCTCAGGGAAAAACATTTTATATTCATCCTCAGAATCTTCTCTGTGATTTTTAAAATATACCGCACCAATGGCAGCATATAACTCATTGATCTTCTGTTTTTCCCCGCGAAGCTGTGCCTTCAACTGAAGCACCTGGGCAGCATCTTTTGCTTTTTTAGCTGCTTCTTTTCCATAACCGGTCAGATTTTTGCTGATCTCATCAAAAAATGTCATACTTGGTCACACTCCTTTTTCTTTTTTTTCATTATAGACCATTAAAAAACCCGATGTCAACGGGAGGCAAAAGTTGATTTTAACTATGAATTTTCCTTTGATTGAATTATAATAGTGATATTGGATTGCTGCCTTTAAAAAGATTCTGAGAGAATACCAAAAGTAAAGAGAGGATTTTAAACATCATGAAAAAATTACATAAACCAACCCCTCCCAAAACAGCTCCTAAGGCCATCCGCACCCTTACAGGCTGCTTAAAAGCAGCCGGACGGATCTGTTACCGGATCCTGTCTGTGATCACAGCTGTGGTGATCCTGTTTTCGGTCATAGGCCTTTTGATCTACGTAAAGGTAAAACCGGAGCTGGATCAGTGCCGTGAGATCGCCTATGACAAGCTGGCACAGATGGAACGGTCCGATTTTTCCATGCTTTCCGATACAGTCATATATGACAAGGACGAGAATCAGATCGGTCTGATCAATGCAGGACATTACCAGTATGTTGCCATCAATAAGATAAGCATGAACCTGCAGAACGGCTATATTGCTCAGGAGGACCGCCGTTTCAAGCACCATAACGGCGTAGACTGGATCGCTACCATGCGCGCCGCTCTTGCGCTGGTTAAGCATCACGGCCATGTAACCCAGGGGGGGAGTACCATCACCCAGCAGGTAGTGAAAAATACCTATCTCACTCAGGAACGCACCTTTACCCGAAAGATCGTGGAGATCCTTCTTGCACCGGAGATCGAGAAAAAGTACTCCAAAGCGGACATTATGGAGTTTTACTGCAATACCAATTTCTACGGTCACCAGTGCTACGGAGTGGAAGCGGCCAGCCTGTATTATTTCGGAAAGCATGCCGCTGATCTGGCACCGGAGGAAGCGGCCGTACTTATCGGAATCAGCAACAGCCCCTCTGCCTACGACCCGGTAGCCCACCCGGATGCTTCCAAAGAAAAACGCAACGATGTTTTAAAAAGCATGAATGAAGTAGGTTATCTCTCTGATGAAGATTATGAAAAGGCAGTGAATACACCTTTAAAGATCCTGCAGCAGGAGTCAGAAGGCACCGATGAAAATTATGAGAGCAGCTATGCCATCCACTGTGCCGCCCTGGAGCTGATGAAAAAGGACGGATTTCAGTTCCAGTATCTGTTTAAGGATAAGGACGATTATACCCAGTATACCGACCGGTATACCACCGCTTATTCTGAAAAATCCGACCTGATCCGAAGCGGCGGTTTTAAGATCTACACATCTTTAGACAGCACCATCCAGAACCAGCTCCAGGAGCAGATCGACCAGTCTCTTACCGGCTTTACAGAGCTTCAGGACAATGGTAAATATGCTCTTCAGGGAGCCGGTGTTATTGTAGACAATCAGACCAATTATGTGGTTGCCATTGTAGGCGGCCGGGGAACAGAGGATATGTTTAACCGGGCTTATCTCAGTGCCAGACAGCCGGGAAGTACCATCAAACCACTGTTAGACTATGGTCCCGCCTTTGATACCGGGGAATATTATCCCACCAGAATGGTGGATGACCACAAATGGACGGACGGACCATCCAACAGCGGAGGACATTATTTTGGAAATGTAACAGTCCGGGAAGCCTTAAACCGCAGCTTAAATACGGTGGCATGGCAGATTTTAGAGGACATCGGCATTGACTATGGTCTGAATTATCTGGGAGAAATGCAGTTTCAGAAGCTGACCTATGTAGACAATGATGTTCCCTCCTTAAGTATCGGCGGTTTTACCAACGGCGTCCGTGTAGTGGATATGGCAAAGGGCTACAGTACACTGGCAAACGGCGGTGTATACAATGACCGCACCTGTATTCTAAAGATCGAACACGAGCATGACGGGGAACTGACCAAGGATCTGAAGCCTTCCGCCCATCAGGTATACAGGACGGATTCTGCTTTTATGCTTACGGATGTTTTAAAAGGCACCTTTACCGCTTCCTACGGCACCGGCCGGGGGCTGGAATTAGCCAATGACATGCCGGCAGCCGGAAAGACGGGTACTACCAACAGCAGCAAGGATACCTGGTTCTGCGGCTACACCCGCTACTATACCACTGCCATCTGGGTGGGCTATGATATCCCCCGGAATATGCCCGGTATTTACGGTGCTACCTATGCAGGAAAGATCTGGAAAAACGTAATGAACCAGCTCCACGAGGGACTGGATGCCTGGGACTGGGAGCAGCCGGATACTGTAGAGCGAAAAGCAGATCCGCAAAACGGCATTGAAGATTATTTCAGTACCACCGCACAGTTCCGCGCAGAGCAGAGCCTTCACGAAAAGGAGCAGGAGCAGTTAGAGACTTCCCTGCAGTCTCTGGTGGATGCTTTTATGGAAAAGGAGATCTCATCGGCAGAGGATACCTTTACCGTACAGTCGGACTACAGCAATATCACCTCCAAGCTGCCGCTTTTAGATGACGGAGAGCTGCGGGCCGATCTGCTGGAGCAGGTGGAAAGCCGGTATGATTATTTTAAAACCATCATTGCCGGTATGAGTGATGAGATCAGCCGGTATGAGGCTGTACAGGCAGAAGAAAAGAAGAAGGCTCAGGAGCAGGCTGCCAAGGATGCCGAAGAAAAACGGATCCAGGAAGATAAAGAGATGAAAAAGCAGTCCTTTCTTCAGGCACTGGAAAAGGTAGAGGAGCTGGAATATCAGTCAGCTGATGCAAAGGACCTGGCTTCCGATGCCATTGACAAGCTTTCTCTGATCGCAGGAGATGAACAGGAAAGTGAGCTGTCCGACCGGCTTCAGGCTGCGATCCAGCGTATTTCCACCCTTCCTACTGCCAGTGAATGGGTCATTTCCCAGAATCAGAAGGAGGAGGAAGAGGCCCAAAAGGAAAGCCAGGCTGACCAGCAGGTACAGCTTCAGCAGCAGCGTCTGCGCACCTCTTTAAATAAAGAACAGTATAAATGGAACAATGCACAAAGCTACGGTCCCGGCGGCATCCCGGCCCAGTAGTGTATTCTGTATAAAAAATCCCCCGGCCGTGCCGGTCTTCTATAAGACCGGTGATGCCGGGGAATTTTTCTAAAATCCCTTTTTTGCAAGCGGATCCATCTGTAATTTAGGATTTTCTTTTACAATTTGATTGCTGCCTGAATTTTTCTGTGTTTTTTCCTTATGTTCCTTTCCTTCTTCTTTATCCTTTTCATTTATTATTTCATTGATATTTGTCAGAACCTTGGCTTGCTTTTTTTCCTCTTTCTTATCTTCCTTTTCCTTTGCAGCATTACCTGCGATATCTCCCCCTGCATTTATCATCTCAGGACGGTTCATTGCCGGGTTCGGATCTTCAAACTGCACTGCCTTGTTCGCCATTGTGGTCATGTATTTACCTACAAGATCAATGGCTGCCAGCTTTCCTTCTGCGAACTTCAAAACAGATTCTGCCAGTTCAATACGCTTTCTCTCGTAGCTGCTCCTTGCAAGTTCACTGTAATGATTCTTATAACCATCTTCCGGTACTGGTTTATTACGTTTTCTGAAATCGTCTTCTTTATGTGCCAGATATTTTTCTGCCTCCTCCTTCAATTTCTCTAAACGTACTCTGCACTGACTTAAATCTCCTTCACTTAAATCATCCGTTAATGCCTTACTCATAGATTGAATATCTTTCAGTTTCGTAACCATATTATCATACGCCGGTGAACTTTTCTTTTTGTTCCGTTCCGCACTCTGCTCACAAAGATCTCTTATCTCAGCACGGAAATTTGTTTTTAAAAGTTCTGTAGGTTTTGCCAGCTTCCAGTCTATTTTAAGCGGTGCCAGCGAACTTACTCCATTCTTGGTAATCACAACATCATTATCTTTTTTATATACTATGAATCCATGTGCACATAAACTTTCTTGTGCTCCTTGCATTCCGGCTTTTTCAAGTTTCTTGTTAAACGCTTTATCATTTTCCACTTTATTAAACTCAGAACGCTCACTTAAAAACTTCCCTGCATCAAACACGTATCGGTTTAATGCAGAATATGAATCATCCTGATTTAGTCTTATTTTACCACGCTGATAGCAATCTGACATTTCTTCCGGCTCCATAATAGCAAAATATGGATTTACTATATTGTTAAGAGATTGATACTTCATATTATTTCTGCAGCCATAGTTAAACATTTCCTCACGTGCCCATTGTACTTCTTCTTGTGCAGCTGCGTTTTGCCAATAATATGGAGAAGAAAGGTACAGATTTGCTCCGGTTTTTAACAGTTCAGCCTGAGAAGCATAAATGGTACGAAATGCTTTTTTCAGCTTTTCCGGATTATTTTCCTTAATATTTAATATATCTGCAGCGCTTTTTTCTGCACCTTCTGCTTCTCTCTTAAAAGATGCAATTTCCGTCTTGATCAGATCAAGCAGCGTCTCTTTCGGGGATTCGGCTTCCATTTTTACAAAATCTGAAATACCGATTATATTTGCATTTTTCATCTGCTCTGTACGCAATGCTTTAAACTTATCTTCTGAGATCAGTTTCTGATTGTAAAGCATCAATGATACTACCTGCTCATTATGCAGCTTCGCCTCCGGTGTATTCTCCAAATGCATCATCTCATGAAGACAACGGTATGTTTCCACAGCTTTACCTCGCGGAAGTACTACATTGGCTTTTTTCAGCTGTTCCTTCGCTATTTTCTCCAGGAGCATCTGCTGCATAGCTGATTTCTTTACAACATCCAGCATCGCATCGAAGCAGGCCTCTGCATGCTTCATACGATTTTGCAATGTCTCCTCTTTAGATGATATACTTTTAAGTGAATAACCATACTTCTTTTGAAAATCTCTTACGGATTTTTTCAGATTTTTTTTGTCCGGTCCAGTGGCAAAATACTCTTTTTTCATGATCTGAGCTGCCTTTTGCGGACCCTTTTTTTTCAAAAGTTCTTTGTATCTTTCTTCAAGCATTGCTTTAAGTTCTTTCATATCTTTACCTCCTGTAGATGTGATTTGTTTACAACTGCATTTGTATGAATTTTTTGTTTCTTTCCTCTTACAGCTACATTCTAGCACACCATATGGGACAAATGTGGGACAAATTTAATTTTTTTGTATTGTTATGTGAAAAAGTCCCGCAGACAGCGGGGGGAGCTGTCGCAGGACTTTTTCTATTTTTCGAAGGCGGAGGACGAAAATCCGTATCCGCAGGAAAATTGGCTATTTTGTATCATTTTGATGTTGGGGTCAAAAGGTATTTTGCCCCCTCTGATACCGAATTGCTACGTGCTTTGCACTCTCGCAATTCTAAAAACATCACTTTATTATTCATACAGGATCAGAGCGATCATTTCGATGGGCTCGTCACCGATGCAGGTAAGACCGTGTCCTTCACCGGGAGCACAGTAGGCTACATCACCCGGTCCGATCTCCGTTATGGTGCCGTTGTCATTATACCGGCCGTGACCGCTGATGATATAATAGGTTTCACTGTCTCCTTTGTGAACATGGTAGCCGATCTCACTGCCCGGGTAAACAGTGGTATGACCGAAGACACGGCCTTTTTGGCTCATTTCTTCCGGTCCGTTTAATAAACTGCGCACCGTGATCTCCCCGACTCCGTTAAAAGGAGCCGGTTTGCGGACGGATTGCTTTTCTTCACTTCTTCTTACCATAATAGCAACCTCTCTCTTAATTATTCGAAGTATACATGTTTTGCATTATTATAATATACATCTTCCAGTTCCGCATCTGTAAAGGCATCACCCTTTGTCAGGTAATCAGCCAGATGCTCATAAGGATCCTGTGTTGCTGCAAATGGTGCATCTGTCCCCCACAGCAGGCGGTCAGCACCAAGGATATCCTTTGCCATTTTCAGCACCTCATGAACTGCCGGGAATGGGTAAGTACCGGGAGCAACGATCTTAGGAAGGGCTGCAATATCAAACCATACATTAGGCTTTTTCAGTAATTCCAGACTTAACTGCAGTTCTTTCTCTCTTCCCGGGATCGGAGCCAGCAGGTGGCATACTACTAACTTCATGTCAGGATGATCCTCTGCAATCTTTGCAAGACTCCACGGCTGGTGGCTTGGCATGGTCAGATCACCAACATCCAGAGCAACCGGTGCATGATGTGCCTCAATAATATCAAATAAAGGGCTCATTTCCTTTCCTGCCAGGTCAAAGGGATCGTGGCAGCCCATAAGGCCGCCGCCGCTGCTTACTTCAAATTTGGCAGCTTTAAATCCCTGCTTTTCAAAGAAATCTTCCATAGTTTCTGCCGCATTGCTCATAAAGGGATCAATGGTACAGGTGGGGCAGAAGCGGTCAGGATATTTTTTAAGGATTTCCGCATGATAACGGTTCTGGAAGCCATACATGCTTCCCTGCATCAGGACTGCCTTTTCCACCTCATTTTTATCCATGAGAGCCAATGCCTTCTCGACTGTAAAATTATCCTCTCCGTATTCTCCGTTCTGTGGGAACAGATCAAAAACCTCTCCGTTTCCCCATGCCGCCTTACCGTTTCCGATGGCGCGCAACTCACCCCGGCGGCAGTATCCTGCCACGATCTGAGCTAAATGTAAATGTGCATCTATTTTTTTCATCAGGCCATTTCCCCTTTCTTAAAGAATTGAAACTGCTTCAGCCAGTTCTTTGCCTTATCCTGATGCTGAAGTGCATCAAAAGCAACTGCAGCAATGATTACAATACCCTTTACAAGGTCATGCTCCGTAGAAGGAACGCTCATCAGATTCAGACCGTTATTTAAAAGTCCGATGAGGATCGCACCGAATACACAGCCCGGCACCGTTCCCACTCCGCCAAGAAGGCTGATGCCGCCGATTACCGCTGACATGATCACGTAGTTTTCATATCCGCTTCCTGTACTTGCCATACACTGCTGTGTCATGGAAGCCAGTACGATGCCGCCGATGGCCGTTGTCAGACCGGACAGAGCATAGGCCAGAATGGTGATCCCTGTATCATTAATACCGGAAAGCCGGGAAGCTACCGGGTTACCGCCTACTGCATAGAACTGACGTCCCAGTGTGGTCTTTGAAAGTACAAACCAGCTGATAATGGCTACGATCAGCATAATGTAAACCGGCACCGGAAATCCTAAGATCTTAAATGTTGAGATACCTACAAATAACTTTGGTTCCATACAGCTTAAGATCTTATTATTTGTAAGAACCATGGAAAGCCCTAAAAAGGCGGTAGAACTTGCAAATGTGATCAAAAAGGCCGGAACCTTAAAAAATGTAATGATAACGCCGTGGAAAACACCTGCCAGCACACCAACTGCCAGCGCCAGTAAAATACCGCAGATCACGCCTGTAGTGCTGTAGTTCATGGCACGAATGGTCATAACACAGGCTACGGAGCTTAAGCCGCAAAGAGAGCCGATGGAAAGATCGATTCCTCCAAGGAGGAACACGAAAATGGTTCCGCTGGTCATAATGCCGTAAACACTGATACTCCAAAGCACGTTGGAGAGGTTTGAAACCGTTGGGAATGAATTGGGCCGCAAAATGGTCAGGACAACAAAGCAGAGCACCAGGATCAGCGGCTTTGTAAGATTGCTTACTTTGAACTTTTTCATACTGCTTCCTCCTCTGCTGTAATACCGGAGCCTGCCTCCAGCACCATTGCCTGTGTTACCATGCCATGGTCAAATTCTTTTACAATATGACCTTTGCGCATAACCAGGATACGATGGGAAACGCGGATCAGCTCCTGAAGATCCGATGAAACCAGGATAACACCCACTCCCTTTTGTGCCAGCTGCTCCAGAATATTGTAGATCTCATCCTTTGCACCTACGTCAATACCGGCAGTAGGCTCATCTACGATCAGGATCTTCAGATCACGCTCCAGCCACTTTCCTAAAACCACCTTCTGCTGGTTTCCGCCGCTCATCAGACCTACCTGCTTTTCAGGGTCACTTGGACGCACATCAATGGATTTGATGGCATGGAGTGCCATATCCAACTCACTTTTTTCATTGATGGCAAGACCGTTTTTCTTAATAATATCATAGTTAGTCAACGCTACATTCTTGGTAGTAGACAGTAACGGGATAAATCCCTGTCCACGACGGTCTTCCGGCACGAAACCGAAACCGGCTTTGATGCTTGCCTTGGGAGACGGCTTAAAGTCTTTCTGTCCGTCAAAGGTAATGGTACCTTCTGTATGAGGGTCGATACCGTAAATGGCACGTACCAGCTCAGTACGTCCTGCACCGATCAGACCTCCGAAACCAAGGATCTCTCCCTTATGCAATTCAAAATTAATATGGCTGAAATTTCCTACATTAGAAAGATTTTCTACCTTTAATAATACATCTCCTGCAGGTTTGCGCATTTCTTTAATGGAGCCGCTGCTTTCGTCTACCACCTTGCCGATCATATACTGGATGACCTTTTTCGGGTCAATGTCATCATGCTCTAAGACTACTTCATTCTTACCGTCACGCAAAACCGTCAGACGGTCAGACAGACGATATACCTCTTCCAACCGGTGGCTGATATAAATAATGGAAACGCCCCGCTCTCTTAACTGCTCAATGATGCTAAAAAGGGTCTCTGCCTCTTTACCGGATAGAGAAGCGGTAGGCTCATCCATGATCAGAAGTTCCGCATTGCAGCTTAAGCCTTTTAAGATCTCTACTAACTGACGAATGCCGATACCCAGATCTGCTACTCTTGCGGTAGCCTCAATAGGGAAATTGTACTGTTTGATCAATTCCGCTGTCATCGCGTTCATTTTCTTATGGTCGATGATACCGAAACGGCGTGGTTCACGTCCCAGAAACACATTCTGTGCTACGGTCAGAGAAGGAATCACAGAAAGCTCCTGATAAATACAGGCCATTCCCAGTGCCTGACAGTCGCCTAAGCTGTTGATCTCTACCGGTTTGCCCTTCCATTCAATCACACCGGAATCCTTGGTATAAGCACCTGTGAGGATCTTGATCAGTGTGGATTTTCCGGCACCGTTCTCTCCCATAAGGGCGTGTACTTCGCCCTTGCGTACTTCAAAATTTACACTTTTTAACACCTGTACGCCAGAAAAGCTTTTACAGATGCCCTTGGCTTCCAGAATTACTTCACTGCTCATACAGCTGCCTCCTTTACTGCTTTTTTCTTCTGTGCCCTGGTCTGCATAAAGCCGCGGTACCATGCATCAAAGATAACTACCAGAATAATGATAATGCCCTTGATCACATACTGATAAGCGGTATTTAACTGCAGCTTCAGGATACCGTTATCCAGAGCTGCCATGAAGATGGCGCCTAAAAAGGTGCCGATAATATCACCGTCACCGCCGTCTAAAGCACAGCCGCCGATCACCGCTGCTGCGATCGGGTCAAAGTTAAAACTGCTGCCTAACAGAACGGTAGTAGACTGAAGACGGGCAACGCTGAAGACACCGCCTACTGCTGCTAAAAGACCTGTGACTACAAATGCACCGATACGGGTACGATCCGTATTGATACCGGACAGCTGTGCTGCCTTAAAATTGGAACCAACCGCATAAAGATTTGTACCAAAACGGGTCTTTTTTAAGATAAACTGTCCTAACAGACTGAGTACTACCATTGCGATCACTACATAATAAATACCGTTTACGCCGCCGCCTAAAAAGGTAAAACCGGCAGCACGCATCTGCACGCTCTGGATGGATCCTGCTGCATCACGTACAGCAATTACATATGTAAGGCTTCGGTAAATACCCATTGTTGCCAGTGTTGCAATAAATTCCGGTAATTTCAGTTTTGTAACAACTACGCCGTTGATGATACCACAGACGATCCCCACTACCAGACCTACCAGTACCATGATAGGAAGCGGGATCAGTGTGTAGACGTAAATATTAGCCATGACCATACCTGTTAAAGCCATAACTGAACCAGTAGAAAGGTCAATACCTGCTGTCAGGATCACATATGTAATGCCGATACCTACAATACCTGCAACTGCGGAGTCACGGACGATGGCAGACAGGTTGGAAGAGGTAAGGAAATATGGGCTTTTTATTGAGAAAAAGACAGCCAGTGCGGCGATCATTCCTACTGAGATCAACTTACGGAGTGTATCTTGTTTCACGGTTGATCCTCCTTTTTATACATTTTGCAAAATAAAGGGGTGAAGCTCTAATCCCCAGCAAACCTCTCCCCTTCATTGTGTGTTTTAATTACTATTAATAATTACCAGCGATCAGACTCAGGAATATCTGCTACAGTATCTGGTGTAACAACTTTACACTCCATAATAACCTGTGGTGTTTCGCTTAAGCTGGTGTAGCTGTACTCAGAGTTGATCAGCATCAGAGCGATCTTTGCTGCTGTACTTCCTTCATCCCAGCTGTTGGTATAAATCGTACCTGCCATCTGGCCGTTTTCGATCATCTTTAAAGCATCTTTTTCGCCGTCAGCACCCCAGATATACATAGATCCTGTCTTTCCGGCAGATTCAACAGCCAGAGCTGCGCCTTCCGCCATAGCATCATTAATAGCGAATACACCATCGATCTGATCGTAGTTCTGTAAGAAGCTGTTCATAACGGTAGTAGCTGTTTCCTTCTCAAAGTTTGCTGCCTGTGCATCCAGAACCTTGATATCCGGATAGTTGGCAATGGTATCCTTGAAGCCTTTTTCAAGGTTATCAGTACGTGTCAGACCTGCAACACCTTCTATGATAACAACGTTGCCCTTTTCTCCCATCTGCTTTGCCATCTCATCAGCAGCCATACGTCCTGCATCGTAATCAACAGCCATAACCAGTGCGGAATGTGTGGTGTAGGCATCCAGGTTCATAGTAACAACCGGAACACCGGCAGCCTCTGCATCATCAACTGCGGAAGCTAATGCAGTACCGTCAGAACACTGCAGGATGATCGCCTGGCAGCCCTGGTTTACAGCATCTGCAACCTGTGTAACCTGAGTTTCTGCAGAAGAGTCTGCATTGTACTCAATAATGGAAATGTTATCCCATGCTTCACATTCACGCTTGATGCCTTCCAGCCAGCCCTGATTGTTAGGTGTAGAGATATCATGTGCAATGTAAGCGATCTTGATCTCGGTCTCGCCGTCATAAGGATTTAAGCGGACCTTATTAGAAGCTGCTGCTCCTGTGTTTTCTGCTGTGTTTGCTGCTGCCGCAGTGGTTTCCTCGCGGGCAGCTGTGTTGCCGGTTCCATTGGAACATGCAACAAGTGCGCATGCTGCCATTCCCACTGCAACAGTTTTCAGAATGTTGGTTTTCTTCATTGTAATACCCTCCGTTTTATTATTTTATCCCCGAAATAAACGCTATTGTTTCATTTTGTTTTGAAACTTGTTTCATTTATTTCACATTCAAACCATAACATATTTGCACAAAGATTGCAAGGGTTATTGACGATTTTTTTCTATTTTTTATTTTTTCTTCTTGCGCCATCCATTTTCCCTTGTTTAAATCGCTGTTTCACGGCAATTTTTGGTCTTTTTCTTTTTTGTTGCACTTTTGGCCTTTGATTAGTTTCATTTTTTACGAAACTAACATAGTCTGCATTGCAAATGTATCTTGTCATGCCGTATTTTATCTGGTAAAATGAGGATATGATATTGTACAGCAGGAAAGCCGGCACAGACAAAGCCGGAGAATGTAAATAAACGGAAACAGAAAGAGGTATCTACCATGACCATTTACGATATAGCAGAACTTGCAAATGTATCTCCCAGTACTGTATCGCGTGTGCTTAATGGCAAAACCGGGGTAAAGAAAGAAAAGCGTGACCAGATCCTGCAGCTTTTGCAGGAAAATAATTTTCATCTCAGACAGACCGTCCGCACCGTACCGGACCGGTGCAGCCGTGTGATCGGCATACTGGTCCCGGATGTCCAGAATATGTGCTATATGGAAGGAACGCACCAGTTAGCCGGTTTCCTTGAACATTCCGGCTTCAGTGTGATCATTATGGATGGCGGTGAGACAGAAGAACAGCGGGGCAGCGCACTTACCTGCATGGCAGCCCGGGGCGTACAGGCTGTGGTATTAGTCGGTGCCAAGTTTGAATGTACCAATGTACAGGATGCCATACGGGACCATCTTTCTGATGTTCCTGTATTTACGGTAAATTCCCGTTTTGACCTTCCCAATGTATACAGCTTTGTTGCAGATGAGGAATACGGCGTAAGGCAGTGCGTGGAATATCTTTACCGCAAGGGCCGCCGCAAGCTGCTCCTTCTTCTGGATAAAGACTGTCCCAGCAGCATCCCGAAACGGAACGGTTTTATTGCCGGCTGCCGGGAATATGAGGAAATACGCCATCGGATCTATGATGAGATCAGCGGCATCGGCATCGATACGGAGCAGGCGATCCGCCTTGCGCTGGTAGAAGCACCTTCCTGTGATGCCGTTATCTGCTCCGATGATCTTCTGGCTGCCTATACTCTGCAGCAGCTGCGAAATCTTGGCTATACGATCCCCCACCAGATTGCTGTGGTAGGCATGGGAAATACCTGTTTCTGCCAGATCACACGCCCCTGCCTTACCAGCATCAGCACCCGCCTGGCTGACGGCTGTATGCAGGCCGGTCAGGCTCTTTTACAGGTTTTAGACGGGCAGCAGCTGCCTCATCATACGCCTCTGCTGTGTGAAATGATCATTCGTGAAAGTACGTGATAAAAAATAGCGGCATACTTGCGAACGCGTCGATGACGCGTTGCCAGAATATATTACAAAAGGCATGGCCAAACAGCCATGCCTTAAATTTTATCCAGTCTTCTGTTTTAAATTTTACTTTCCTTCTAACTGGGCGATGTACGCCTTCAGCTGACGGATCTCCTCATCCTTCTCACTTAACAGCCG
>CAVIPV010000052.1:0-16789 GCA_963644495.1 Prevotella sp.
GGAAATTTTATCTTATAAAAATGAGAGTACAGGCGCAGCATCTTTTGCAGAAGCCTTTTTCATTGCAGCAAAACAGCGCTTTTTCCAGTTGGGAGCCGGGTGGCTGTGCAGCCTTACATTTTACAGTCTCTGGCTGTTTGGGCTCCTTACCTGCTTCTGGTCATTCAGCCTTGGAATGGGGATCGTCTGTTATACTGCAGAAAAAGGTCTTTTTGGTCTGCCATTTTTTTTGCGTTCCCTTTTTCCACAGGGCCTCTTTTATCTATGCGTCTGGTATGTCCTTTCCAGGTGGTCGCTCAGCAGACAGAAACGGCTGCGGCTGCCTGCATTGGGGATTTTGATGCTCATCACAGCCTGCGGGGCTGCTTTTGAGGCTTATTTCTTCTAAGTTTTAGATGTCATGGCTGAACTGTAACATTTTAGAACGTAGAATGTACAAAAACTATTTAAAAGTACATGAAAATAAATTATACTGTGGTATAGTGTTAGGTGTAAAAATGGAGTAAAGTCTGCTGCAAAAGCGGAAAAAGAACAGGTGCCAGGTCCATGGGGTACTCTAAGACAGAGAAAGGGCCTGCACAGTGTACCGGGGGAAGGAAATGATCGAAGAGATAAACAGCTTCACCATCTATCTTCAGGAAGTGAAGCATACAGCAAAAAATACAGAAGTGTCCTATCACAGGGACCTGATCCAAATGGCTGGATTTATGGAAAAAATGGGGATCACACAGGTGGAGAAAGTGACAAAGACCAGCCTGAATTCCTATGTCCTGTATCTGGAGAAAGAAGGAAAGGCAGCGTCTACTATTTCCAGGGAGCTGGCTTCTATTAAGGCATTTTTCAATTATCTTTTTAAGGAAAGAAAGATAAACAGGGATCCGGCGGAATTTCTGCGCGCTCCCAAGATCGAGCGTAAGATCCCGGTGATACTGACCAAAGAGGAAATACAGGCTCTTTTGGCCCAGCCGGGAAATACATCGGCAAAAGAGCTGCGGGATAAGGCCATGCTGGAATTATTGTATGCGACGGGGATCCGTGTATCAGAACTGACCGGATTAAACTTAGAAGATGTAAATATGCAGATCGGCTATATTACCTGCCATGACGGCGTCAGGGAGCGGATGATCCCCTTTGGAAAAGGGGCAAAACAGGCGCTGCGCATTTATTTAGAAGAGGCAAGAAGTTCTCTTTTAAAGGGACGTACTTGCGAATGGCTGTTTACCAACTGCAGCGGCCAGCCTATGAGCCGTCAGGGCTTCTGGAAGCTGATCAAATTTTACGGGGAAAAAGCGGGGATCAAGGCAGATATTACGCCTCATACACTGCGCCATTCTTTTGCGGCCCACCTGATCGGTGGGGGAGCGGATATCCACGCAGTCCAGGCTATGTTGGGACATGGGGATACCGGCGCTTCCCAGATGTACGCGGTGTATGCAGCAGCTACAGCTGCCCGGTCAGATAGGTAAAAATGTCATGGGCGTAGTGAGAGTTTTTCTCATGGTCAGTCCATAAAGCTTCATCATCATAAAGAGTATATGTGACAGAGGACTTATATTCTTCCTTAAAAGAAGGTTCCCACAAAGAACCGAACTGAGGCAGGAATAAGCCCTCTTTTTTGCTGTAGCAGTTCTTGGCAGTGGCTTTTTTACGGGCAGAGCGGTCCACATATTCCCCGATGCTTTTATGGATTGCTGTATCTTCCAGAGGCAGGTAATAATAATTCTGGTAATCCGGGTAGAAATATTTTAAAGTACCTTCATACAGATTTAAATTGCAGGCCAGACAGTTGTCATGCAGCTCCAGGCTTAAGGGATTTACCGAATATTCCAGAGGAACAGGAACGCTGTAAGGACTTTCCCACAAAAGGTTGACAAAAGGGTGGGAATATCCGGCTTCGTCTGTGTAGGAATACAGCTTGTGGCTGCAAAGGGTGAAATCTGACTCAAACAGGTCTGCGTAATTTAAGATAGGCAGGATAGAAGGCATTCCCCGCAGGTCGTCTGCATTGTGCAGGATCAACAGGTCAAAGAGGAACTTTTCATGGGTGTGGAGATAGTCCCGGTAGACCTCGATCAGCTGTCCGCCATTGTATTTGTCCTCTCTGTGTACCCCTAAAAACTGTTCAATGGACTTTTGTTTCATATTTTCCAGCTTTAAAAGCTTTCTGTATGGTTTGATCTTTTTGAAAATGTCGATGCTTACCAGATCATCAAAATTGTAATCAAGGCCCAGACGTTCACAACATTTTAAAAGATAGGGGATATCAAAGCGGTCTCCATTAAAATGGATCAGGATCTTAAACCGTTTTAAAAATTCAAAAAAGGCGTCTAAAAGCTCTTTTTCCGCCTGTCTCGTATCTGCAAACCACTGGATCAGTTTCCAGCCAAAGCCGTCAAAATAGGTGCAGCCAATAAGATACAGCTGGGAAGTTTCCCCGGAAAAGCCGGTAGTCTCTATATCAAAAAATAAAATATCCTTTAAAGGCCCGATGCGGTCCAAGGGATAGGTATTTGGAAAGTCAATGGGATGTTTAATGGTGATCATAAAAATCCTTTCTGGTCCCTTACGCCATATTCCGGTTTGGAAAATGAGAGCGGAAACCGTCCTTAGTTTAGCTGATTTTGAAGGGAATTGCAAGGATACTGTACATGGGTAGGCACTTTTGGAACCGAAAGTGCCGTAAGATAACATAGCGGCTGCGGGGATTTGCCGTATTTAAATGCGAAGCCACGGCAAATTCCGTTGCTGGTCATGCGGCGCATGAACAGTAACATTGCAAGAAAATGGTATCGAATATTTGTTCGGTGTCCTGCTTGCATTGAAGCGGGGTCTATGTTATGATTGATAAAAGACGAAACAGCGCATTTTTGCGCGGATTCAGATAAAAGGAATGTAAACACAGATGATTTCATATATAAAAGGCGCCCTTGGGGCAGTAGAAGATGATATGATCGTAGTGGAGACTGGAGGCATCGGGCTGGCAGTCCATGTGCCACTTTCTCTTTTAGAGGAACTTCCGGCATTAGGGGAAGAAGTGACCGTTTATACCTATTTTCAGGTGCGGGAAGACGCCATGACATTATATGGCTTTTTGCACAGACAGGACCGGGAAATGTTTAAACAGCTGATCGGGGTCAACGGCATCGGTCCTAAGGGGGCACTTGGCATCCTTTCAATCATGCGGCCGGATGATCTGCGGATCGCCATTGTCAGCGGGGATGCAAAGGCCATTTCCAAAGCACCAGGGATCGGGGCGAAGACCGCCCAGAGACTGATCTTAGATCTTAAGGATAAGGTGGACCTGGAGGAAGTGATGATGTCTTCCTTTGGAGGCGGAAAGGAAGATACTTCCGGCACTGGCACAGGCGCGTCTGTGGCAGGTATGGCGGCTTCTGCAAAAGAAGCAGTGGCGGCGCTCACTGCCCTTGGCTATACCAATATGGAAGCTTCCAAGGCAGTGAAGAAAGTGGAGATCACAGAAAATATGAGTGTAGAGGACATATTGAAGGCTTCGCTGAAACATTTAAGTTTTCTGTGATCTTTAGAAGGATATCGTATAATTTATTACAGTTCAGCCATGAACTGTAACTATAACTTGAGGTATATATGGAACGGAGAATTATTACAACAGAGGCAACAGAAGAGGATGTACGCATAGAAACCACCCTGCGTCCCCAGTGCCTCAGTGATTATGTGGGGCAGGAAAAGATCAAGTCCACCCTGAAAATATACATAGAAGCGGCAAAAAGCAGAGGAGAAGCCTTAGACCATGTATTATTTTACGGCCCCCCTGGACTTGGAAAGACCACACTTTCCGGTATCATTGCCAATGAAATGGGGACCAGGCTGAAAGTGACCAGTGGACCGGCCATTGAAAAGCCGGGAGAAATGGCGGCAATTTTAAATAATCTCCAGGAGGGGGATGTTCTCTTCGTAGATGAGATCCACCGGTTAAACCGCCAGGTAGAGGAAGTTCTCTATCCGGCCATGGAAGATTTTGCCATTGATATTATGTTGGGAAAAGAGTCCAGTGCCCGGTCCGTCCGTCTGGAACTGCCTCATTTTACACTGGTAGGAGCCACTACCAGGGCGGGACTTTTATCTGCACCTTTAAGAGACCGTTTCGGCGTGGTACAGCGGCTGGAGTTTTATACCCCAGAGGAGCTGCGCACCATTATCTTGCATTCAGCTGCGATCCTGGGAGTGGAGATCGACCCGGCAGGCGCTATTGAACTGGCGAAGCGGTCCAGAGGAACCCCCCGACTGGCAAACCGCCTTTTAAAGAGAGTAAGGGATTTTGCCCAGGTAAAATATGACGGTGTGATCACAAAGGAAGTAGCAGATTTTGCCCTGGATATTATGGATGTGGATAAAATGGGACTGGACCAGAATGACAGGAACATCCTTTTGATGATCATTGAAAAGTTTTCCGGCGGTCCTGTGGGACTGGATACTCTGGCAGCGGCTCTGGGAGAAGACGCAGGAACTCTGGAAGATGTTTATGAGCCCTATCTTTTAATGAACGGCCTTATTAACAGGACGCCAAGAGGAAGAATGGCTACAGAGAATGCCTATCGCCATTTAGGCTTGGAAATGAAGTAAAAATGTGGTATCCTTTTAACGAAATGTAGAGACAAAAATGTACCCTATAGTCAGGAGATGAAGATCAGAATGGATACAAAGAATTATACACAGGTTTTAATTGACGGAAAAATATATACTTTAGGCGGAGATGAAGATGAAGCGTATCTTCAGAAAGCAGCCAGCTATGTAAACGAAAAGATTACTACCATGCATGCAATTCCCGGTTTCAGCAAACAAAGTGCCGATTATCAGCAGCTGATGCTTTTACTTAACGTTGCAGATGATTATTTTAAGGCAAAAGAAAATGCGGATCAAATGGAAGAGCAGAAGGACAGAATGGAAAAGGAGACTTACAGCTTAAAACATGAGTTAGTAAGCACCCAGATGAAGTTAGACGGCGTGTTAAAGGACTTAGAAGAACGTCAGCGCCAGCTTCAGGAATTATCTGCAAAACTTTCAAAGACAGAGAGGGAATTAAGAGCTGCGAAAAAGCAGGCGGCACTGGCAGCTGCTTCTGAAAATGAGGAAGAAGTAGTAGAGGACGAAGTGGTGGACACTGTAATAGAAGGAGATACACCTGTAAATGAAGCCGGATATGAAGATATGAATGAGGCAGAGCAGGCTTTAGATGAAGCTGCTGCAGCAGAACCTGCACAGGAAGGCTTTGTTCAGACAGAACTGCCGTTAGAGAATCCTTCTTTCCAGGCTAAGCTTTCAGACAGAGAACTTGCAAAAAAAGCCCTTCAGGCAGCCAGAAAAGCTGGTTCTCACAGAAACGGACGCAGATAAAACTCAAATGAAATTAGTGGGGGCGCGCTACAGTTTGCAGTCGCCCTTTTTCTGTATTTGTAAGCTATATATCAGGAAAGGTTAAAAATCATGATCAATAAAAGAAAAGCAGAGCTTTTAGCACCGGCCGGTTCCTTTGACAGCTTAAAGGCGGCAGTGGCAGCTGGAGCGGATGCCATTTATATGGGCGGCAGCCGTTTTGGCGCAAGAGCTTATGCCCAGAACGCGGCAGGAGAAGAAATGGTGGAAGCGATCCGCTATGCCCACCTTCATGGCTGCCGTTTGTACATGACAGTCAATACATTATTTAAGGAAAAAGAGCTGGATGAGCTTTGTGATTATATGAAGCCTTACTACGAAGCAGGTCTGGACGGCGTTATTGTTCAGGATCTGGGGGCTCTTCAGGTGATGAAACAGGCATTTCCGGGAATGGAGCTTCATGCCAGCACCCAGATGACTGTTACCAGTGTATACAGCGCAAAAATGTTAAAGGAAATGGGCTGCTGCCGCGTGGTTCCGGCCAGAGAACTGTCATTGGAGGAAATTTCCCGTATTTATAAAGAAACGGGAATGGACATTGAAACTTTTGTCCATGGTGCTTTGTGCTACTGCTATTCCGGTCAGTGCCTGATGAGCAGTTTG
The DNA here is from genome assembly GCA_963644495.1 of Prevotella sp. Lineage (GTDB taxonomy): Bacteria > Bacillota > Clostridia > Lachnospirales > Lachnospiraceae > Enterocloster. The sequence continues at coordinate 6,016 of CAVIPV010000052.1, forward strand.
ATCGGCGGCCGAAGCGGCAACAGAGGACGCTGCGCCCAGCCGTGCCGTCTGCCTTATCGTGTATGGGAAGGGGATAAAGCAGAGGGAAAAAGCTTAAACAAGGAGAACCAGAAGTTTGTTTTAAGTTTAAAAGACCTTTGTACACTGGACATTCTGCCGGAGATCTTAGAGGCAGGTGTTTATTCACTAAAGATCGAAGGACGTATGAAGAGTCCGAGATATACAGCGGGAGTGGTCCGCATTTACAGGAAATATCTGGATCTGTATGAGACCTATGGCAAAGAAGGTTATTATGTAGATCCTGAGGACAAAAAAGAACTGTTGGATCTTTTTGACAGAGGGGGATTTACCTCTGGTTACTATGAAAAGCACAATGGCAAAGATATGGTTGCCTTAAAAGAAAAGCCGGAGTTCCGAGAAGGAAACCAGAAGCTGTTTGACTTTCTGGATGAAAATTATGTAAATAAAGAGAAAAAAGAACCGGTTTTTGGAAAGGCTTATTTTGAAGAAGGAAAGCCGGCTGTTCTGGAACTGACCCAGGGGGACGTAACTGTAAAAGTGGAAGGCCAGATCTGCCAGAGCGCCCAGAACCAGCCTGCTACAGAGGAAAAAGTCCGTAAGCAGTTAAATAAGACCGGTGCAACTTCCTTTTATTTTGAGCAGCTGGATATTGAGTTAAAGGGAAATATCTTTCTGCCGGTACAGGCGTTAAATGAGCTGCGAAGAGAAGGTTTTGAGAAGCTGACAGAAAGTATTCTGGCTAAATGGGAGAGAAAAGCAGAAGCTGAGGATATAGCAAAAAGTGCAGATACGTCTGTGCAGACAGAACAGGAAATGCCTGCTGCTGCGCGGTCTGCTTCAAAGAACATTTCTGGCCCCGCTTTTCTCACTGCATCCCTGGAAGAAGAATGTCAGCTGGAACCTGCATTATCCTGTGACGCCGTAAAACGCATTTATCTGGATGCAGACGGATTTAAGCCGGAACAGTGGGGCAAGATCGTAAAACAATGCGAAGCAAAGGGAAAAGAATGTTTCCTTACACTTCCCCACATTTTCTGTACCCACGCTATGAAATTTTTCTCTAAAAACAGGAAAAATCTGGAAAATGCAGGTTTTACAGGTGTGTTAGTCCGCACGTTAGAGGAAGTTTCCTGGTTAAAAGAGGAAAATATCCATATCCCATTTGCCTTGGACGCTTCTGTCTATGCATGGAACCGGGAAGCGGTGTACACATTAAAGAAAATGGGACCGGAATTTATTACCACGCCATGGGAATTAAACAGCTGGGAGTTAAAGGCGGTGGCAAAGGCCTGTGAGAAGGATGCAGTGGCAGACGAGATGATCATATATGGACATGCCCCTATGATGGTCTCTGCCCAGTGTGTGGTAAAAACATTAAAGGGATGTACTGCAAAACGGGAGAATCTTTTGATGAAAGACCGCACCGGCGCCGGATTGCCATTAAAGGCACATTGTAATTTCTGTTACAATACCATTTTAAATCCATTGCCATTATCTTTATTTGGAAATGAAGAGGCAGTGAAGGAATTGAACCTGACTTCTCTGCGGCTTTCCTTTACAAGAGAAGGAAAAGAGGAGACCAAAAAGATACTGGAAGCTTTTGCTGCTTCTTTTATAGAAGGAAGAGAAGTGGCAGAGCCGGTAAAAGATTTTACAAGAGGACATTTCAGACGGGGAGTAGAATAGCCTATGACAAATCTGATCGTGGAAGTATCCAAATATCTGATGATATTGCTAATGGCCATTTATACCTATGCCAATTTCCGTTTCTTTTCCTTTCCGGATCTGGAACGAAAGAGAAAAGTGTGCGCAAGGCAGAATCGGGCCATGTTTTTGCTGCATTTTCTGGCATACGTGGTGATGTATCTGAAAACAGAAGATGAGACACTGCAGCGGATGCTTCTGGTATTTTATGTGGGACAGGTGGTATTTTTCCTGCTGTACATTTATATTTACCGGTTTATCTATAGAAATGTGTCAAGACTTCTGGTAAATAACTGCTGTATGCTGCTGGCCTGTGGCTTTATCATGCTTACCAGACTGTCTTTGGATAAGGGCTTGGATAAGGCTTTTAAACAGTTTGTGATCGTGGCTGTGGCAGCTGTGGTTTCCTGGCTGGTTCCCTTTGTTATGGAACGGTTCTGGCAGCTGTATAAATTCCAGTGGCTTTATGCGGGGATCGGACTGGCAGCTCTGCTTCTTGTATGGGTGGCAGGAAATGAAAGCTTTGGCGCTCAGCTGTCTCTGACTATTGGAGGGATATCGATTCAGCCTTCCGAGTTTGTGAAGATCAGCTTTGTATTTTTTGTGGCTTCCATGTTTTACCAGTTCCTTGACTTTAAAAACATATGCATCACAACGGTGGTGGCGGCGCTTCATGTGGTGATCCTGGTGCTGTCAAAGGATTTGGGAAGCGCCCTGATCTTTTTTGTCAGTTATGTGATCATGCTGTTTATCGCGACCGGAAACTGGCTGTATCTGATCGCAGCGGGAGTTCTTGGAAAAGGGGCTACGTCTGTTGCATATGCTTTATTTGACCATGTAAGGCGCAGATTTACAGCGTGGAAAGACCCATGGGCAGATATTGATAATACAGGCTACCAGATCACCCAGTCTCTTTTTGCCATTGGAACAGGCGGCTGGTTCGGCATGGGACTGTGCCAGGGAATGCCAAATAAGATCCCGGTTGTGGAAAAAGACTTTATTTTTGCAGCTATTTCCGAAGAAATGGGCGGTATTTTCGCTATTTGCGTGCTTCTTATTTGTCTGGGCTGTTTTATCCAGTTTATGATGATCGCCACGAAGATGCAGGCTATGTTTTATAAGATGCTGGCAGTGGGCCTTGGAATGGAATATGTGGTCCAGGTATTCCTTACAGTAGGCGGTGTGACCAAGTTTATCCCGTCCACTGGTGTGACTCTTCCTTTTGTAAGCTATGGAGGAAGTTCCATTGTGACAACTTTCCTGCTATTTAGTATTATCCAGGGACTTTACATCATTAAGCGCAATGATGAAGAAGAGCTGGAAGAAATGGAGGCACAGGAAGAATGAAAGAACTGAAAAAAAGTACAAGAAGAGAACCTGTCTCCAGAAGAAAAGATGTAGTTGAAAAGAAGGAACAGACAGCAAAGAAAAGTGCAGAAAAGAATACTGGCAAAGATGTAAAAAGAAATGCTCAAAAAGATATAAAGAAAGATACGAAAAAAGATACAGAGAAAGGTACCTGGAAGTCGGTTAATAAAACGCGGGTATATGACCCTAATTCCAAGGTCCTGACGATTACCTATGTATGTGTGGCTTTGTTTCTTGCTTTAGCAGTGTACATGGGATATTTTCTCCAGCTGAAAAGCGAAGATGTGATCAACAATCCCTATAATGCCAGATTGGACAGCTTTTCTGACCGTATTGTAAGAGGCAGTATCCTGGCGTCAGACGGGACTGTGCTGGCGGAGACCACTACCGATGATGAGGGAAATGAGACCCGGGTCTACAACTATGGAAGTGTGTTTGACCATGCAGTAGGCTATTCTTCCAAGGGAAAAACAGGTATTGAAGCTATGGCGAATTTCTACCTTTTAAGTTCCCACGTAAATCTGGTGGAACAGGCGGGAAATGAGCTGGCAGGCGAGAAAAATCTGGGCGACAGCGTTGTGACTACACTGGATATGGAATTGCAGCAGGCGGCCTATGCGGCTCTGGGCGACAGAAGAGGAGCAGTGATCGCCATGGAACCGGATACAGGAAAGATCCTGGCAATGGTTTCCAAGCCTGGTTATGATCCCAATACACTGCTTCAGGACTGGGTGGCTCTTACAGACAGCTCCAATACTCAGGGAAATCTGGTAAACCGGGCAACTGCCGGATTATACCCCCCTGGTTCTACTTTTAAGATCGTAACAGCTCTTGAATATATGCGGGAACATCCAGATGATTACAAGGATTTTCATTTTGACTGTAATGGTGTTTACCATAATGGGGATTATTCCATTAAATGCTTCCACAGCGAAGCCCATGGAAGCCAGGATTTTATGCAGACCTTTGCCAATTCCTGCAACGGGGCCTTTTCCAGTCTGGGACTGACCCTGGATCTGAACCGTTTTCATTCTACGGCAGAGGAATTACTGTTTAACAATCCATTGCCATTATCCGGCTACTCATATAAGGAAAGCTCTTTTAATATGAAAGAAGGCGCCGGAACCTGGGAGATCTTACAGACTTCCATTGGACAGGGAACTACGCTGATCACGCCGCTTCACAATGCCCTGATCACGGCAGCTATTGCCAATGGGGGAACTTTGATGAAGCCTTATCTTCTGGACCGGGTAGTCAGCGTAGGCGGGGAAGAAGTGAAAAAATTCCTTCCAACCACAGGAGGAACCCTGATGACGGCCACAGAGGCAGCTAATCTTACGGAACTGATGCGTGACGTGGTAGTAGAGGGAACGGGCTCTTCTGTGCGAACCGATGCTTATACAGTAGCAGCAAAGACGGGAACCGCTGAATTTGAAACAGGAAAAGAGACACACGCCTGGTTCACCGGTTTTGCTCCGGCAGAGTCACCTAAGATCGTGGTAACGGTTTTGGTAGAAGAGTCAGGCAGCGGCGGAAAAGTGGCGGGGCCTATCGCACGGCAGTTGTTTGATATATACATGACGAGACAACAGTAGGATCAGAGAACACCGTGATCTTAAAATAATATAACGCTTCCTATGGAAAACAGGCAGATTTCGTGTTATAATCTGCCTGTTTTGTTTTGAATTCTACTAAAAGACAGACTATTTATTAGAAAATCTTATTAATATTTATTAGTACAAACATACGAAGGGAGAAAAACAGGTGTTCCGAGCAGATGATTATGTTAAGGTAAGCGACCTGGCAGAGGCATATGAGCTTTGCCAGAAGCGAAGCAGTCTGGTAGTAGGCGGAATGGTGTGGTTGAAGATGACCCATATTACCAAGCGTACTATTGTAGATTTGTCCGGGCTTGGACTGGATACGATTGAAGAAAAAGAAGGAGAGTTTTCCATTGGCTGCATGTGCAGTCTGCGCCAGTTGGAGACTCATGAAGGGCTGAACCGGTATTTTGACGGCATTTTTAAAGAATGTACCAGAAATATTGTTGGCGTGCAGATGAGAAACTGTGCAACCGTAGGAGGCAGTATTTTTGCCCGTTTCGGATTTTCCGATATACTGACCTGCTTACTGGCTCTTGACGCTTATGTGGAGCTGTACCATGAGGGAACGATCCCTCTTTCTGAATTTGCAGCCAGACCTGTAAGAAGAGATCAGAAAGATATCCTGGTTCGTATTATCATAAAGAAAGACGGAAGAAAGGCTGCTTATACCAGCCAGCGCAATTCCCGTACTGACTTCCCAGTGATCGCCTGTTGTGTTTCCAACCTTGGAAATAAATGGTTTGTGTCCATTGGGGCAAGACCTGCAAAAGCAAAGGCAGTGATTATTACAGAGGATGATTTTGATACATTAAAAGAAATGGCAAAAGAAGCGGCAGAAGCATTTATCTATGGCGATAATACACGCGCCAGCGGTGCTTATAGAAAAACTCTGGCAACTGTATACACCCGCCGTCTTATGGAGCAGATCAAAGGAAGGAGCGTGGGCCGGGTATGAGACTTTCATTTCGCTTAAATGGAAAACAGGTAGAGACAGATGTAAAACCAGATATGCTGTTATTAGATCTGGTACGTGATCTGGGCTGCTACAGTGTAAAAAGAGGCTGTGAGACAGCAAACTGCGGCCTTTGTACTGTATGGCTGGACGGAAAACCGGTACTTTCATGTTCCACCCTTGCGATCCGTGCAGACGGCCGCCATGTGACCACACTGGAAGGTCTGCAGAAAGAGGCAGAAGAATTTGGCATGTTTTTAGCAAGAGAAGGCGGAGAACAGTGCGGTTTCTGTAATCCTGGCTTTATCATGAACGTTCTTGCAATGGAAAAAGAATTAAAAGATCCAGATGAAGAAGATATCAAAGAATATCTTTCCGGAAACTTATGCCGCTGCAGCGGATATATGTCCCAGCTGCGGGCTGTGAAGAAATATCTGGACAGCAAGCAGGCAGAAAAGGAGGCATAGGGAAATGGCATATACTCAGATCAATCCTGCTACAGGAAAGAAATTTCGTCTTATTGGCGCGCCGGTTGTGAAAAAAGACGCAAAGGCGCTGGTAACTGGTAAGCCGGTGTATACCGATGACCTGGCATTAAAAGACTGCCTGATCGTAAAAGTGCTTAGAAGCCCTCATGCTCATGCCCTGATCCAGGAGATCGACTGCAAGGTTGCTTCCAGAGTACCGGGAATTGAATGTATCCTTACATGGAAGGATGTTCCACAGAAGCGTTTTACCATGGCCGGACAGACTTATCCGGAGCCAAGCCCTTATGACCGTTTGATCCTGGACCAGAGAGTGCGCTTTGTGGGAGACGCAGTAGCTATTATCGCAGGCGAGACCGAAACTGCAGTAGATCATGCAATGCGTCTTATTAAGGTAAAATATCAGGTTTTAGAGCCTGTTTTAGATATGCATGATTCTAAAGACGGGAAGATCCTGGTGCATCCGGAAGACAGCTGGAAAGCGCTGTGCAACGTAGGTGCTGATAATAAGAGAAATTTATGTGCCAGCGGCGGTGAGACCCATGGTGATCTGGAGGCGGCATTTGCAGGCTGCAGCCACGTTGTGGAAAAAACATACCACACCAAGGCAAACCAGCAGGCTATGATGGAAACTTTCCGTGCATTTACCTACATGGATGTATATGGACGTTTAAATGTAGTGGACTCCACCCAGGTCACCTTCCATGTACGCCGTATCCTGGCTCATGCCTTAGATGTGCCGAAATCCAAGATCCGTGTCATCAAGCCAAGAATTGGCGGCGGCTTTGGTGCAAAGCAGACCGTTGTGGCAGAGGTTTATCCGGCCATCGTTACTATGAAGACCGGAAAACCGGCCAAGATCATTTACAGCCGTTATGAGTCCCAGATCGCTTCTTCACCACGCCATGAAATGGAAGTGAAGGTAAAGATCGGCTGCGATGACAATGGCATTTTACAGGCAATGGATGTGTATACATTGTCCAATACAGGGGCATTTGGAGAACATGGACCGACCACAGTAGGTCTTTCCGGACACAAGTCTATCCCGCTGTATGGCACGCCAAAGGCCTTTCGTTTTGCCTATGATGTAGTTTATACCAACCGCATGTCCGCAGGAGCTTACCGCGGATATGGCGCAACACAGGGTATTTTTGCCGTAGAGTCTGCTATGGATGAACTGGCAGCCCAGATGGGAATGGACCCCATCAAACTGAGAAAGAAAAATATGGTCCGCCAGGGACAGGTGATGCCTGCTTACTATGGGGAAACAGCCAACAGCTGCGCTTTGGACCGCTGCGTGGACAAGGTTATGGAAATGATCGGCTGGGACGAGAAATACCCAAGAAAAGATATGGGAAATGGCAAGGTAAGAGCCGTAGGTCTGGCAATGGCTATGCAGGGCTCTGCTATTTCCGGCGTAGACGTGGGAAGCGTTACTATTAAGGTAAATGATGACGGCTTTTACAGCATGACCATTGGTGCTGCTGATATGGGTACCGGCTGTGATACTACACTGGCCCAGGTGGCAGCAGAGTGTCTGGACTGTGAGCTGGATGATATTGTAGTTTATGGCGTTGATACGGATATTTCCCCTTATGACTCCGGTTCGTATGCTTCCAGTACAGCTTACTTGACTGGTATGGCAGTGGTGAAGACCTGCGAGTCACTGAAAAAGAAGATCTTAAAGAAGGCAGCAGAATATCTCAACTGCCCAGAGGATGAGCTGGAATTTGCAGGAAAGACAGTGCGCAGACTGAATGCGCCTGAAGGTGAGCCGGCAGAGATCACCTTAAAGGATATTGGAAACAGAGCTATGTGCTTTAATGAAGAAGCGCTCCAGGCTACAGAGTCCCATTCTTCACCAGTTTCCCCGCCACCATTTATGGCTGGTGCTGCAGAAGTAGAGATCGACAAAGAAACCGGTCATATTGAACTGCTCCAGTTTGCGGCTGCTGTAGACTGCGGAACCCCATTAAACGAGAACCTGGCAAGAGTACAGACCGAAGGCGGTCTGGCACAGGGAATTGGAATGGCGATGTATGAGGATGTGACCTATTCCGACCATGGCCGTGTCCATGAAAACTCCTTTATGCAGTACAAAGTACCAAGCCGTCTGGACATAGGAAAAGTCCAGGTGGAGTTTGAATGCAGCTACGAGCCAACCGGCCCATTTGGCGCAAAATCTATCGGTGAGATCGTTATCAACACCCCGTCACCGGCTATTGCAAATGCGGTATATAATGCAGTAGGCGTAAGGATCAGGGAACTGCCTATTACAGATGAGAAGATCTTTATGGGGATCGTGAGTAGACAGTAAACTTCTGGGTGATATAAAACAATGAAAAACAGCCTTGCAGGCTAAAAGCAAGAGTACACAAGGGTGTATACTTCCCTTTGCTTTGTGATAGAAAGAAAGGGGAGAATACATGGGAACAAAAGACATAGAAACTGCTGTATTTTTTGACGATAACAAACGGTATGCGGACCTGTTAAATGGCTATATTTTTGATGGAAAGCAGGTCATAGCAGAAAATCAGCTTTACAGCCAGGATACAAGAGAGACTGGAAAGACACGCAAAGGCAACCAGATCGTTGGGAGGAAGAAAAATATACAGCGCTTCCGGGATGGCGTAAAAAGGGTAGCTTTTGGAACTTCATTTACGATCATAGCTCTGAAACATCAAGATAAGATCCACAGAGGGATGCCGGTGCGAGTGATGATAGAAGATGCACTGTCCTATGACCGACAGATGAAAAAGATACAAAAGCAAAATCGGGAAAATGGTATTTTAGATAAAAATGATTACATCAGCAGTCTGACAGAAACAGATGTTTTAACGCCAGTCATAACCATTGTGATCTATTATGGAGAAAATCCATGGGATATGGCAAAAGATATTTATGAGATTTTAGATCATAAAAATCTTCCAGAAGAGATAAAAACATTCATCAACCATTATCCGATCCATGTTTTGGATGTTCGCAGATTTACAAACGAGGAATGTTTTAAAACAGATATCAGGGAGGTATTTGGATTTATCCGGCGGTCCTCCGATAAAAAGGCAGTAGAACAGTACCTGAAAGAACGAGAAAAACAGTTTGAAAATATAGACGAAGATGCCTATGACCTCATAGCAGCAATGACGGATACAAAGCAGCTACAGCAGGTCAAAGACAAATATCGCAGGGAAGAAGGAGGAATCAATATGTGCAAAGGGCTTCTTGATTGGGTGGAAGAGAGCAAGTTAGAGGGCAAAATAGAAGGTAAATCTGCTGGCGAACGAACTATTCTGAAATTAATAACTGCCATGCAATTAGACGGCCGCACCAGCGAGATCACCCGCCTGTCATCAGAACCAGAGTTTTTGGAAGGTATGAAAAAACATTATCATATCCAATAAAGAAATTGCTATAAATTGCCACAACTGTTTCAGACCCAGATTTACTTCTTGCATATAACTCCTAAACGTTGTATACTAAGACCAGTTATTCAGATTCACACCAAAACCGGGAGGAATTGCAATGATTGAAGCAACGAGCTGCGGCGGTGTGGTTATATTTCGAGGGAAGATTCTGGTCCTGTATAAGAATTACAAGAACAAATACGAGGGCTGGGTCCTGCCTAAGGGAACAGTAGAAGCTGGCGAAGAGTATAAGGAGACAGCACTCCGGGAAGTAAAAGAAGAGACCGGTGTCAGTGCGTCCATTATCAAATACATCGGAAAAAGCCAGTATACCTTTAACACACCTCAGGATGTGGTGGAAAAAGATGTACACTGGTATCTGATGATGGCTGACAGCTACTACAGTAAACCACAGCGGGAAGAATACTTTCTGGATTCCGGATACTATAAATTTTACGAGGCATACCATCTGCTGAAGTTTTCCAATGAAAAGCAGATCCTTGAAAAAGCCTACAATGAATATCTGGACCTTAAGAGAAGTAATCTTTGGGGAAGCAAGAAATATTTTTAAAACCGAATATGAAAAGTAATAGAAAACTGCTGTATATAGGAATGATGAGCCTGTATACAGCAGTTTTTTAGCATTATAAAATTAAAGAGGATTGTTTTTAGGAATCATCATTGCTCTTATATCCGTTGAGATTTATACCAAACTGGTTACAAGCGGTGTTATGAAAATTAAAATGCCAGACTCCGTTCCAAGTAATGTGTCAAATTCCTTTAATGTACTGTTCCCATCAATGGCAGCGATCTTAGCAAACACAGATATGGTAGCTCAGGGAATCCACGATATTTCCAAGCTGAATATCATTAACATGTCTTTCTGGGATACATATATGTCTCTGGGCGGTTCCGGTTGTACATTAGGCCTTGTAATTGCAATTTTAATACTTTCCAAACGAGAGGATTATCGTGCGATTGCAAAACTGGAAGTAGCACCGGCGATCTTTGAGATCAATGAACCGATGATCTTTGGACTTCCTATCGTATTAAACCCATTATTAGTTGTACCATTTATTATTACACCTCTTGTTACTGGAAGTTTTGCATATTTCATGACAAAGATCGGTTTTGCAGGTGTATGCGTTTATGCAATGCCATGGACTACACCGCCTATTTTAAGCGCATGGTTATCTACAGGAGGAAGTGTAGGAGCCATTATCACACAGCTTATAT
>CAVIPV010000053.1:0-16743 GCA_963644495.1 Prevotella sp.
CATACTCTTCAGACTGTTTTTGAAGAGTTGGAGGCACTTGGCTTATCTAAACCGGTACCGAAGCCGGAGCCGAAAAAACGTGGCCGAAAGCCAAAGCCGAAGGATCCGGAAAACTTGAAGCCAAAACGCCCGCGCGGTCGTCCGCGGAAAAATGCTAAACCCACCGCCGGACCGCTATAGTCCGGCGTATTGGGAAACTATTAATTAAAAGTAAAAAAACTGGATGCCACCTCTTACAAAGCAGCATCCAATTCCTCTCTTTACATTTATTTTCCCTTCTTACTCTCCTCCAGCACCTTCCAATAATCCTCATAATTTGCCTGCAGCAGTTCCGGTGTATTAAGGCCATATGGACATTTGGACATGCAGTGGCCGCAGTGGAGGCAGTTTTCAATCTGGTGCATTTTCTGCTGCCAGGATTCGGTCAGCCAGGCGGCTGCAGGGGCTCTTCTGAGCATAAGGGACATGCGGGCGCACTGATTGATCTCGATACCGGCTGGACATGGCATACAGTAGCCGCAGCCGCGGCAGAATTCGCCGCAAAGTTCTTTGCGGTCTTTTTCAATGGTTTCCAGACGTTCTTTTGTCAATTCTGCGCCTTCTTTGATGCACTGAAGGAACTGATCCAGTTCACTTTCCCGCTGTATGCCCCAGATCGGGACAACGCCTTCCTGGGTATCCATCCATGCAGCAGCTGTAAAGCCGTCACGTATAAGGCCGCCTGCCATACCTTTCATGGCGATGAAACCCATATTCTTTTCACGGCATTTTCGTACAAGTTCCATCTCCTGCTCACCGGCCAGATAGCTGAATGGGAACTGCAGTGTTTCGTAAAGGCCGGAATCAATGGCCTCATGGGCTACAGCCAGACGGTGGTTGGTTATGGAAATATGACGGATCTTTCCCTGTTCTTTTGCTTTAAGGGCTGCATCATAAAGCCCATCTTCTCCCCCTGGCTGCGGGCAGAATGGCGGATTGTGGAACTGGTAAATATCAATATAATCTGTTTTTAAAGTACGAAGACTTGTTTCCAGATCTTTCCAGAATGCATCTGCTGTTTTCGCCCCGGTCTTTGTTGCCAGCACTATGCGGTCACGCATGGATGAAAATGCTGCGCCAACCTTCTGCTCACTGTCTGAATAAGCGCGGGCAGTATCAAAAAAGTTGATCCCGCCATCATAGGCTTTATGCAGCAGATATACTGCGTCCTGTTCGCTGATACGCTGGATCGGCAGACATCCAAAGCCATTTTTCTCAATGACTAGTCCTGTTTTACCAAGTGTGATCTTATTCATGGAAAGTTTCCTCCTGCTGTTTTGTATATATTTTGTAATTAATAAATTTTCTCTATAATATAGGATGATTTTATCAAAAATAAGCTTTTCTGACAATACAGACAGGATTTTTAACAAGCACCATTTTACTCTTCGATCCTGGCCTGGACCACCATCCGCTTTGTTTTGCCGTAGCAGGTAGATAAGGTAAGGATCTTTTCTGTCCCATTTTGATAAGGCGTTACCTCATTTTCTTCTATGATCTTTGATGTGATCACCGGACATCTGATCCATTTCCCATTGCGGTAGATCTCTATATACGGGTGTTCCCTGGCAAAATCCGGATCTTTGTATTTTTTCAGATCACTGAACATGGAACCATCTTTCATGTTGTGGCCGTAAACAATGGTATTAGCAGAGACAAAAGGTATCCTTGCGCTGTCTGCAAAAATAGCTCCCCCGGTCTGTTTTTCTCTGCTAAATCCATAATCCAGATAATATCCCCTTTCTGCTCCCCACACCACCGGATAATCAACTGCAGTTTTAGGAATGCGGATCCAGAAACTATAATCCGGATTTATTTCCTTTAATTTTTCTTCATCTATATCCGTCACAGGATCTGCTGTATCCTGTGACGTGACCTGTACTTCTTGTCGGATATTCTCATAAGATGTTGCTGCCGTCTTATATTCTTTCAGGCTTTTTCCAGTATAGACTGCCCCTGAAACTGCGAAAATTGCCAAAAAGAGCCCACATATCAGGCATTTTTCCCTGACCAATAAGCAGAACTTTCCCATATAACCTGCATGCCTCATTTTCCAGACCCCTATCAGAACGATAACACCCAAAATAACCGGGATGAGCAGCCAGATCATACTATTATCATTTTGGTATTCTAGTGCATCCATTCCCAGGGAGTATTCCTTAGAAGAATACTCCCCTTTAAGATCCGGTAAAGCTTCTGCATTTTCCCTGGCGATCAGACCGCTATATACTGCCCTGCAGACAAGTGTATTTTCCATGCTTTCAGACTTTTCTAACTCTTCCTGATGTTCCTTCAAATAGCCGACTGTCTCTAAGGGCAAAAGTCTTCTCACCCTTTTCCCGCTTTCAGGGTCTCTTACCATGATCCAGGCTGTCTGCAAAACATCCTCGATCCCCTCTATATCATGGTAAATAATCTCTTCTGATACATAAAGAGGCTCTTCTTTCGGCATCTCCTGGGCAGCTGCGCTAAAACCAGCTAAAAGTATTGTTCCTATAAGGATACCGCAAAACCAAAGCAGCCTTTTCTTTTTTCCTGCGCCATTTGCTCCCTTTAAAAAACACCAGCCTGCTGCCAGCATGCATAAAAATGTCATCACAAGTACTTCTAGGATCCTACTGTTATCGCCTGTTTTCAGACTGTGATCAGACGCCCCATTATAAGAACCATTATAGCCTGTATTTCTTCCCTTTCTCTCATAAAAGGCCTGGATCCATCCTTTTTTCTTTTCCTGGATCTTTTCATTTTTGATCTCAAATATGCCTCTTACCAGTTTTCCATTTTCAACGGTAAAATGATAAACTTCCGGGCTTATCTCATAGCCTTCCGGTGCAGTGATCTCCCGGAAAACATAGGTTCCATCCGGCGGAGTGGCGATCTTAAAATAGCCATTTTCACCGCTTTTTGCAATTTCCATCACCTGACCAAGCTGGTTATAAAATGCAAATTCAGCACCAGCAAGAGGATTTCCCTCTTCATCTGTCTTTTTAAAGGAAATATAGGATTTTTTCGGCACAGTGTGATTTCCGCCACCGCCAGAAGAACGGATCCTGCTGTTATAGAAAACAAATTCCTGCTGTTCTTTTGTCTGAGCTGAGATCCGGATCTCTACTTCCGGCCTCTTTTCATATCCAGCCGGCGCTTCCAGCTCCCGGATAATATAACTGCCTGGTTCCAGTCCATAAAATGTCTGTCCTTTCTCCTCTTCTGATATCCACTGGCGGATCACTTCCATGGTATCCTTTCGCACCAATTCCAGTTTTGCTCCTGGAAGCAGTGTTTTTAAGGCATCATCCTGTTTTTCCACATAAAAGATCGTGCCATAATTGCGAAGGATCACCTCCGGTATTTCTGTCATTCCATCTGTAATGGTAAAATAGACCGGTTCATCAGACTTTGTATAACCTTTTGGTGCGCTGATCTCTATTAAACGATAGTTTCCTGCTTTCAGGCCTTTGATCAGATGGAACTGTTTGCCTGTAGTCCAGTTTTCCACCAGAGTCCAGACATTTTCTGCTTTAAACTCTCCCTTTTCATCTTCCTTTATCACCTCTTCTTCCCGTTCCAGCTGCAAAATGGCGCCTTCCAGATATTCTGATGTATCTCCCAGAAGCTTTTTCGTCAACACCCGGTTGCTGTCATTGACCGGATCATAGGTAAGTTCTATAAGAGGTGTCTTTTCATCCTGATATTCAAACTGGAACTCCAGTGTTTTTTCAGAAAGCATATATCCAGGCGCTGCCTTTGTCTCTCTTACCAGATAATCATAAGGGCTGAAATTTCCATTTTTATCCAGATATCCTATAGGCTGGGACAGAAATACTGCTTTTCCCTGTTCATCTGTTTCCTGTTTCTCACAGGATATGCCCAAAGTCTTATTAAACAACTCAAACTCTGCTCCCTGTAATAACATTTCCTTATTTTCAGAGTCATGTTTGATCACTTCCAGTCTGCCTTCCGGGATCTCATCCTGCATTTCCAGTTTCTGGATCTCTTTTGTATCTTCTACTGTAAATGGAATATCCACAGACTGCAAAAATCCATAAGGCGTGGTCTCTTCTCTTAAAATATAGGAGCCTGCCGGAATGTATTCAATCAGATGAGGTTTTAGATCTCCCACCTCAAAACCTTCCGGGATCTCTCCCTTTTCTTTTTCTTCCTGTGTGTAGGCACCATCCAGACCGGAGACCCATACTGCCTCTTCATCCCGGTACTTGCCTTCTTCCTCTGGAATATGCAGCAGCAATGGTGTTTCACTGATCACTCCCTTTTCATCCACTGGATAGATCCCCAATCTGGCTCCTGCCACTTCCTTGCCTCCTGTAATGGTATTTTTACTTACCTGAAAGCGCAGTGGTTCATCTTTCATAACCACCTGATGGATCATTTCCAGATGTCCTGTATCTGTGATTTCAAAAAGGATGGGATCTGCTGTAGCATAACCGGAAGGTGTGGCACTTTCGCTTAAAATGTAAGTGCCCACCGGCAGATATTCAAACCGGACTGTTCCATTTTCTGTAAAGCAGTAACGGCCCTTTTTGGTTTTGGGAACTTCTTTCCACTGATAGTCGTATTTTGTAATGGGATTTAAGCCAGCTGCATCTGCCTCTTCTCTTCCTGTTGCCCACATTTCCTGCCATTCTTTAAATCCGGCCCGGTCAAAGACAAGGAGTTTATTTTCTTCCCTCATCACATTATCCAATGCTTTATCTTTTTCCTCTTCCGGCACCTGGTATAAGGTAAGTTCTGCCAGACTGTCCTCATAGAGAAGTTCCCCTGTTTTCCCATCCTCTTTTCGGATCTCTACAGAAGTAAAATCATCTTCCATTGCAAAAGACTGCACATGCTCTGTTTCCAAAATCTGGATATTTTCCCGTTTTTTCTGCACATATCCCTGTTCATAAGGGCATTCTGTCTCTTCCAGCACATATTCTCCTACTGGAATATGGTCGATCCAGTGGGGTTCGTCCGTTTCGATCCATTCTCCCTTTTCGTCCGTTTTCAGATTTCCTCTATCATCATAAGAATAGCCGCTGAGCCAGGAAGCATACACCTTTCCAGGCAGATAAATGCCATCTTCATCTGTAAGCAGATTTCCCTCTTCATCCCGTTCTGCCTCATATAAAGTCATCACTGCACCTTTTATTTCTTTCTGGGTACGCACATCGATCTTGGCAAAAGCCGCCCTTGTAAAGGCATTGGAGTGAAAATATTCCTGTGGCTCTATGGTATCTTTAAAGAAAATGCCCTGATAAGGCGCCTGCACATATCCCTGTTCAAATGGTACCTGTTCTTCCTGAAGGATATAGGCCCCAAAGGCAAGCCTGTCTATCTCATGAAGACCTCCAGCCTCTTCTTTTTCCCCTTTTGAATTAGTGCTTCCATCACTGATCCATCGTTCTTCCTTCATGGTCAGATGACCGTTTTTATCATATACAGGAAGGCCCTTTTCATCATCTACTGAACGTTTCTCTGTATAAATAGACTCTCCGGCCTCATTTTTATGGACCTGTACAGAATAAACAAGCTGCTTTTCTCCATCTTCACCTGTTACATACGCCATGATCCTTCCATAGTCGTCCAGCACAAAAGCCATTCCCGTATCACGGTCTGCATAACAGATAAAATTTCCCCGTTCATCCAGTACTTTATACGCATCCTCATCTTCCCCGGGCTCCAGACGGCCTTCTTCTTTTAGCTGGTCCAGATCATAAAAATACAGCTCTTCTGGCTCATTTTTTACTTTTTCATCTTCCCATATAGAAAGTGCTGCAGGACCATTATCTTTACCAGTTTCCAGGATCTTTCGCCTGCTTCCTGTTTCACTGGCAATGATCTTTACGGTTCTTCCTTCTTCTTTTTCAACTTTTACATCTTTGTATCCACCAGTTTCATCTTTTTCCACAACAAGGCCCTGATACAGTGCCAACGTCGCTCCAGAAACTGTTACCTTAAATCGGATCCCTTTTCCTGTGAATTTTCCCTGACGGTCATATAAAAGTTTGACTCCATCCATGGCTTTCAGTTCTTTTTCCATTCCTTCTATGATCTCTTCTGAATACTGATCCATTTTTTTCGTCACATTTCCAGTCCATGTGCCCTTTGCTGTGTCAAAATGGATATCTCTTACATCTCCTCTTTCCTCCAGCTTTTCTTTTCGTCCATATACCTGATAAATGATCTTATCTCCTGTATCATTTACCAGAATCTTTTCATCCATTCCGCCGCTTTCTTCTTTTAAGCCCTGATTATCTGTCTTTAACAGTCCGTTTTCATTTCCCACATAAGAATCTCCGTCTTCCACCTTGCGGATCCGCATTTTTGACGGGTAATCCTTTACCGGGATCTGGCTGACAGTTTCATAAGCGGTTTTATTTCCATCTCCGGTGACCGGTATTGCATACTCATATTTCGCCGCTGTTTTCCGCACATAGCCATCCATGGTTCCATCTCTGTGTATATTTTCCTGATAATAAGACATCTGGTCTCCATAGATTTCAAATGCTACAGGACGGCTTTTAATATAGCCTTCTGGTGCCTGCACTTCTACCAGGACGTAGGCTCCTGCTCCTAAAGGTTTTGGCGTTTCAATATAACCCACTGGTATTTTCTCCAGTTTTCCGTCGATCACTACTTCCCGCAGTGTAGTAAAGGAACGGAAAATACCTCTTTCTGTGCCTGTTTCATCCACCTGACTGATCCGCTGGCTTTCATCATACAGCGGAATCCCATCTTCATCTAACTGCACCGGCAGATCATCCTCTGCCCCGTTGTCCATTCCCACTCTTGGATAAAGGATCTCTTTTCCATCTGTATCCAGCACCTTATTTCCTTCATGATCTTTCGCAGGTCCAAACAGCACCTGACCGGTTCCTGCCACACTTCCAATGCCTGCTTTCTTTACATCTCTTTTTGCTGCATAGATCCTGAATAATGCCCCGTCATGGATGATATTTTCCCCGGTTTCACTGTCCACTTTTTCAATCCGCAGTCTGGAATGAAAATAATCATTTTCAAAGTCTTCCTGGTTAAAGGCCACATAATTAAAAGCCGCTCCCATTCCTCCAGGCTTTAATGTTTCCACATTTCCTGTGTCCGGGTTGATCCGGTCTGTTTCTGGAGTAAGGATACTCCATGGCACTAACATATGGGCAAATTTGCCTTCTATTGCCATATTTTCCCCTTTCATGGCTGGGACCTGGTCACGAACCTGCAACTGGCCGTTTTCCGTTTCGCTCCCATCATAGAAGACTCCGTCTAAAACTGCTTTATCTTCACTTTGAGAAACTGGGCCTAAAACATTCCCCGGCTTAATATCTTTATCAAGTCCATAGGGATAGATCTCAAAAGAACCATCTATATTATCTGTCTGGATCTTGCGGTCCTCTTCATTAAAACGGATCTTGTATTTGCGGATCAGGTCATCCGGACTGTCACTGCTGTTATACCGGAAATAAGAACTTCCCACCTCATCGAAAACAGTCTCTTCTCCTGTATTTTCATCCTTTATGATCTCCGGCACAAAAGGAATCAATATTTCTCTTGGTTCTTCTATTTTATAATGCCTGTTTGCCAGTTCTTTTGGCAGATTTAAAGGTGTCTGTTCTGCTATTACATATTCTCCATAAGGAAGTGGGATGGAATACTCGTAATAGCTTTCTTTTCCATCTCTGCGGTTGCACTGTATGGTCTTTCTGTTTCCATCTGTACCGCCATTTTCATCACGCTCCCACTCTATGGACAAGCCTTCTTTTAATCCTGCAAACTGGTCCAGATAAACTGCTGCTTCTTCTTTTGCCTGTTTTAATGCCTGTTCATAGGCCCGGTCACTATCCATATAAGGCCAGTTCTTTAATACCTCTTCTTTATAGGCCTTTATATCATAATGATCCAGTGCAAATTGGGTAAGGACTTCATCGGGATAAATGCCGTTCTTTTTTTGTTCTGCTCCGTCCATTGCATCAAAAAATTTACGATAGTTCAAACTGCCGTCCGGCATTTCTTCTAACAGCCGTTTTTCTTCTTCCTTATCTGCATAAACATTTAACAGATCCCGTTTTAAATAGATCCTGAAGGAAAACTGGTCTAATATCTTTCTTCCTTCGGTCTGTCCATTTTTTCCAAACAATCCTAAAAAGCTGGTAAGGGGGTCATTGTGGATGGAACCATAGGTATTTACATTTTCATAGGAAGACTGGGAAATGTGCTTTGTAATGCACACTGGCTGCCGGATCACACGTTCTAAGAGAAGGGTTGGATCAGCCCCGGTTCCCCCATCCTGCACTGCCTGATTCTGCCCTGGATAAGCCAGGTGGATATACTGGATAAAACTGCCTGGATCTGTATCTTTCCACTGTGTTTTTACATCCACAGCAGCTCCCATAGAGGTAAGATACTGATTATAGGGAACTTCCATTCCAGAAACCATGATCGTCTTTTCCCTGGTTTCTGCACGGAAATTCTCTTCTATGGCTTCTGTCTTGCCGGACCAGTCTGTAACATTCTCCACCCTGATCCTGTGTTCTTTTTTTACAGGATCCCATACAGCTGTCACAGGTTCTTTTTCTGACGTTACATAACTTGTTTCCCGCTCCTCAAAAACAGGGATCTGTTCCATTTCTGGGATGGGATCTCCATTTTCATCTAACAGTATCTCGTCTTTCTCATACCGTTCATACACTGGCTCCCAGATCACAGAGAGCTCGTTTTCTACATATTCCCGCTTTTCTTTCACATAAGCAGTATGACTGCCCAGGCTGAACTTATCCTTAGAAACATCCACCCAGTAATGCCCGTTCTGCCTTTCTTTTTTTATGTAAAGCTTCCCTTCTGCCCGGTCATAAATGCCTGTTCCATAAGGAATCTTATCTGAGTGGTCATAAAGCAGCTTTGCGTACCAGTTTCCCTCCTCTTCCATGACCTCTTCTATCTCTGCCATGTCATAAAAACCATGTTCTGTATACCAGTCCAGGATCTGCTCTGCAGCCTTACCATTTACAGGATCGATCTGGATATAGGCCCAGGGAGCTCCTTCTTCCGTTATCTTTTTATATCCTAACTGCTTAAGCATTCCCGAAACCTGTTCTGTCAGGTAATCTGGATCCAATGCTTCATCCCATAATGACAGATCTTCCGGTTCTGCTTCTCCCTTTATATAAGGAGCTGTTCGGAAATGATAGGACACTGTCTCAGAAGCAGGCACTTTTTCCTCTTCTTTTGGATCTGCCTTTAAAATAGGATTGCCTTCTTTATCTTTCTTTAGCTCGCCGCCTATCGCTTTTTTATATACAGGATTTCCCCATGCATCCATTTTGGGAATTTTTTCCATTTTTGTGATCTGTTTTACGGTCTCTGTCCGCTCTGCAGGCTTCAGCTTATAAAAAGCAGTATGTTCCGGATATCCGGAAACCGTGATCTCATATCCATTTTCTGTTCCAAATGACTCTACTGAAAAATCATTCCATGAGCCGTCTGCTTCCATACTGTTGTGGTCGGAAAGTCCCTGGGAAATGCGCACTTGCCCCGCTTTTCGCACTACATTTTCTTTATCTGCCATCCGGTTGGATTCTGTCAGATTCTTTCCTGATACAGATAATTCATAACCTTCTGACCTGCTTAATTCCCGGATATAATAACTTCCCATAAGCAGCGGTCTTCCGATCCAGGAATTTCCATTTTCTGCCTCTCTGTCAGGATAGGTATAACTTCCAAATCCCCATTTAGAAGAAGTGATCGAACTTCCATTGTACAGATTTTCCGGTCCATAAGAGCCCTCTGGTGTTTCCACGATTCCCTCTGCATTTAACACAGTATGAGGCACTTCTGTATACGCCAAAAATGCTGCATTTCCTTCTTTATCTGTTGCTGCTATGGCTGTAAGATCATCTTTTCTGTAGACCACCCCGGACTTTCCATCTGGATGGATGATATCTGCTGCTGCAAAAAGCCCATATACAGCCCCTTCTAAGGTTCCATCTCCCTGAGTTTTTCCGTAACTTTCTTCCGGATCTGCCTCATAAAGCTGCATATCCCGCTTATTAATATAGATCTTTCCTTCCGTCCGGTGATTCCATACCCGAAACTGATAAAGAAATGTGTCCGGATCCCCATAACTGGAAACATCCATGTCTCCCAGGTCATCATCCTCAAAATCCGGAAGAAAAGCAGTGATCATTTCATCATCATCGTCCTCTTCATCCTTGGAAAACAGGCTTATTTCACCCTCTGATGCCCCATACTCATTTACTGGCTCCGGCGAAGAAAGAGACGGCAGTTTGGTCTCTTCCCTTGCATAAATGTATTGCTCCGTAATTTCCAGATTCTTGTCTGCACTGGAAGATGTTGCTTTAGAAACCACAGCTGCATTGCTTCCTGTTGCCTGTTGTTTCTGGATTTCCTGTCCTTCATCCCACCATTCATCATCCTCTTTCTCATCTTCATCCTCCTCATCCTCTTCATAAATATCTTCTGCAAGCTTAATTTCTGTGATCTGACGCCGTTCCTCTAACTCTGTTTCATTTTCTGCCCCATATGGATAACTGTAACCTGCTTTCACTTCTGCATTTTCCGGCATAGCCCCATAATTAGGATTTCCAGGTGCTGCAAGCTGCTTTTCTGTATCCAGATCTGCCAAACTCTCATCTTCCTGTGCCGCTTCCCTCTGATCCTGTGCTGAAGATACCACAATACTTTCGATTGCAAAGTCTTCTCTGTGTGTTCCATGGACCATATAGCCATTTCTGGCCTTTTTCTCTGTCATGGTGTACCCATACTCCAAAGCAATGAAATTTTCATAGGTTTCATCTCGATCTTCCAGCATTTCTTCCATTGCCTGGGTACTTTGCTCATGGTTTTCTTCATCATCATTGGGCACATGAAAATCGCTGGTTGCTTCACAAAGTTCCTGTTCTGCCAGCCACTGTTCTCTTAAACGCTCATTTTCTTCTTCACAATTGCATTCTTTTGCTTCCCCGTCTCCATCGCCTTCTTCTCCATCGCCGCCTTCGTCCTCATGATCACACTCGATCCATTCCGGCGCAGGATGGCCCATGCAGTAGGTTTTGCTGTAGTTGTAATTGCGGATATCCCGGTGGTATGCTTTTCCCTCTTCATCTGTAGTGATCACATCACACAGCCATTCCTCTTCCGGCTCCGGTGACATACAATTGGCATAAACTTCCCCTGTAGTGCCGTCCGGCTCTCCTTCTTCATAGCCGTTTTCATTGATCTGGGAATGGTCAAAACTTTCCCACACATTAAAATCTGCTCCTGCAAGAGACTGTCCTGTTTCTGCACAGTATTTTTCCAGTCCAACCTTGTAATCAGCCTCAAATACCTCTCTGTGCCGGAACCGCTCCAAAGGAGCCATTTCTCCCCCTGAAACACTGCTTTTTCCTGTTTCAAACCAGACTTCCGCCTCAGGTCTTTGCATATCCAGCCATCCCATCTGCATCTGGAAGGTTTCTGCAGGCTGGAAAATATAGGCATAATACCGGTCCTCAAGACCTTCTATACTTCCTGCGCTGATCCGCCCTGAAGGTTCTTCCCCGGTATACAGAAATGTGATCTCATTTTCTCCCGGTCCTTTTGTAAAACTCCAGTTTTTTTCAGGGAACTGCCAGTTAGCATCCTTTAATTTTGGACAGGAACTAAGATCCAGTGTCAGTTCATAATGACCGTCTTTTAATGCCATGTTCTGCTTGCGCCCGTTCCAGGCCGGAAGGCTGCCTGCGCTGCCGGACTCATATTCTTCCAGACCATTTTCTACCGCTTTTTCCATTTCATGGAATAAAGAAAGGACTCTTCCATCCCCTATGGCCCATTCCAGCTTTTTCATGGTCTCTTCCTGCACATCCCAATCCAACTCATAACCGGCAAGACAGCCCCAGAAATAGGTCTGTACCACAGCATATCTTGTCTTATCATAATAATTTCCCGACACCATCCACTCATAAGCCATCATCATAGGCAGATACCGGTCAAAACTTCCGATCACCGGTATGGATGTTTCTGGCGATGCCGTATACCTTTGCCAGGCAGCCTGGGTATGATTAGGCAGTTTCTTTCCAGGCTGTAAGCAGAATGCAGGCACATGGCCTTCCACCGGATTCACATAATAACAGGTAATGGACCTGTGGCTGTGTCCGAAAATGTTAATCTGACGGTTCTGAAAGGCATCTCCTCTTATGATCATCTGAACCGGCTGCTCATCTGCGGCAGATGAAAATGGGATTCCTGTAAAAATAAGGATCCCCGCCAGTAAACCTGCCAGTATCCGTTTCCATGCTTTCGTATTCAATTGTTTTTCCCCCTTTGGATCCATAGATTTTTAGATAAATAGATTCTTAAATGAATAAATAGACAAATAGACCACCAGAATTAGATCTAAAATATTACAATAAGCAGACTTCACCTCTCTTTTGCATTTTTCTCTTTTAAAACATAATTTTGTGAAACGTAAGGCCGAACCGGCCATTCATAAAATATAGAAATAAAATAAAGATAGAGCAGAGAGATCTCTCCGCTGGTGCTTATAGGATAACATGAAAAAAAGAGCAAGTCAATGAAACCTGCTCTAATTTTGTCAGAATCTTTTTGTCAGAATTTTGCCTGTACCAGCACATCTCCTTCGTACACCACCGTATTTCCTGTAGGTATCACCGTTTCTTTTCCTCTGCGGACCATGACGATCAGTGTTCCCGGCTGCATGGAAATATGACTTAAGGCCTTACCACTCCATTTATGATTTTTATCTACTGTGATCTCCTTTAGAGTCATATTTTTCCGGTCTTCAAACTCTTCTGCCGCTGCGATCATCAGATCACCGGCCTGCAGACAGGTATCTCCATTTGGAACCAGCACTTCATTTCCCCGGATCAGCAGCACTACCAGAAGCTTTGGGGGCAATGTAATCTCCTTTAAACATTTTCCTACATAAGGATGCTGTCCATAGAGATGAAATTTTACGAAACTGATACTCTCTTCTTCCTGATAATCGTTAAAGGTACGGCGTACATCTGCCTTTTCATCGATCATCTGAAATTTTGCTGATATCCAGGGAAGCAGCGTTCCCTGAACGGAAATAGACAGCAGTACGATACAGAATACCAGGTTAAACAGATTATATCCAACATGGACCTGCCGCAGAACCACATAAATGGCAAATACAATAGAGGCAACGCCCCTCAGCCCGGCCCATGATACCAGACCGATCTGTCCTTTAGATGACTTAAAGCCTGCTAAAAGAGCAGCTACAGACACCGGACGGCCTACAAAAGTAAGAAAGATCATGACCGCAAGGGACGGAAGGATCACCTGAGGCAGTTCGCTTGGAGTTACAAGAAGTCCTAACAGGAAAAAAATCATCATCTGGGCCACGCCTGTAAGCACATCAAAAAACAGCACCAGATCCCTTTTATGAGGAAGATAGGAATTTCCCAGGATAATACCGCACAGATACACGCTTAAATAGCCGTTTCCACCGATCGTGGAAGGCACTGTATATGCCAAAATAGCCGCTGCAAATACCAATATGGTCTTTCCCTGGGCAATATCAAATTCTACATGATTTAAAACAGCAGCTGTCAGTTTTCCAAACAGCACTCCGCAGCCAATGCCGAAAAACACCTGGAAAAACAGCATGGAACCTACATTTACAGACTGTCCTGTAAGTACTGCTGTCAGGATCACCGTCAACATATAAGAGACCGGGTCATTGGAACCGGATTCCATTTCCAGTAAAGACGCTGTGTTTTCCTTCAGGTTCAGATTTTTAGAACGTAGGATGTTAAATACAGATGCTGCATCTGTAGAGCCGATCACCGATGCCACCAGAAAGCTTTCCAAAAAGGGGAGTTTTAGTACCAGATGGATAAAAAGCCCCGTGATCCCGGCTGTTAAAAGAACACCTGCGCTGGAAAGGAGGACTGCACGTGAAACCACAGGCTTTGCTTCTTTGATATTGGTCCCAAAACCGCCGTAAAACATAATGAAGATCAGACTCACGGAACAGATCAGTTCGCTGAACTGGTAATCATCAAAGGATATCTTAAAAATGCCGTCCACACCAAAACACATTCCCAACAGGATAAATGCAAGAAGAGACGGTACCCCCATTTTGTCGATCAGGCGTCCTGACAGGATACAGATCACGATCACGATTCCTGTAAGCAGTAAAATCTGGTTCATGGCTTTCCCCTTTCTTTTGGCTATACTAGGGGTATTATATCGGTGAAAAAAACATTCTGTCAAACCATTTTCTTGTTATTTCCTGCATTTTAACAGTATCTTTATGCTGCCAGACGGCCTATGCTGCTCCAGTTTTTAAATACTTTCCGCAGATGATCCAGATAGCCCGCCCGTTCTACTGCCTGCGCAGTCGTAACAGGAAGTTCCCCCAGTTTTTCCCCATTTAAATAATAGGCGATCACACCGGCCCGCGTTCCCGGTGCCACCGGCGCTTCTAAACTTTCAGCCAGCTCCAGCTTTTTCTCAATCTGTCCCAGGTCTTCCCCTTCTGTATTCAGCCAGGAAAATGTGCCCTCTGCCTGTAATGGCACAAAGTCCTCCACACCGCCTGCAACTGCCATTTCCGGAAGAGGAAGTTTTTCTTTATCCTCATACAGCCTACATGTGGCATATCCAAAGCTTAACAGGTTTCTGGCATCGGAAAAACGGGCTTTATAGTCCGGCGCAGCCATGATCACAGCGATGAGACAGACACCGTCCTTCTGCGCTGTTGCAGAAAGGCAGTATTTTGCTCTGGAAGTAGATCCTGTTTTCAGTCCCGTCACCTGAAAATCTGCTGCCATTTTCAACAGTTTATTGGTATTTGCAAGGCCAAATTCTTTGGTTCCCTGACGGGTCACATGGGTGATATTTTCCATCCAGATAGTTGAATAATTATGTATTTCCGGATAACAGTTGATCAGTTCCCGGCTCATAATGGCAATATCTCTTGCAGTGGTCAGATGCTCAGGATCTTCCGTCAGTCCGCAGCAGTCTGTAAAATGGGTATTCACCATTCCCAGCCCTTCTGCCCGCTTGTTCATAGCGTCCACAAATGCCTCTTCTGTACCTGAAATATACTCTGCCATGGCCACTGAGGCATCATTTCCTGAAGCGATCACAATACATTTGATCAAGGTTTCTACAGTCTGTACCTCCCCTTCTTCCAAAAATACCTGGGAACCGCCCATGGATTTGGCATAGGCGCTGGTGGTCACCTGATCGGTCATTTTGATCTTCCCGGCTTTTAAGGCATCAAAGATCAAAAGTAATGTCATTACCTTGGTCACACTGGCGGGACTGCGTTTTTCATCTGCCTCTTTTTCAAATAATATCTTTCCTGTAGATGCTTCCATTAAAACGGCCGACGGCGCCTGAACGGAAACTGCCTGAGTGTTTGCAGTTACTGGTGCTGATACCGGTATTACCGGCTCCGCACCGTAAACTGGATGCAAACTGCTCATAGTCAGGATACAGACTGCCAGACACAGCCCCGTCAGCCTGAAAAAGCCCTGTTTTCTCCAATTCTTTGCCATACATTCCCCTTTACAGCTACACTGTGTCATTTTCTCTTTATAAAATATGAAGAAAACTCTGATTTATGGCAACTATGAAGATTTACTGTGAGGATTTCCTGATATATAAAAAGCTGCCTGCAGCATTTTCACGCCACAGACAGCCTTTTTGAACTTATTCCTGACTTATATTCGAACCTGTCACAAACCGGTTACAGGCTTTTTAAACTTCCTTTAATGCCTGACGGATCGCCTCTGCCATCTCCTCATACTCTGCATCTGTAAGAATGGTCTTGCCGCTGTTCATCTCGAACGTGCCGCCCCATTCTTCACCGCCTTTGTACTTAGGAACGATGTGGAAATGTAAATGATGTCCGGTATCACCGTATGCACCATAGTTTACCTTATCTGGATTAAATACTTTGTGGATCGCTCTTGCAACTTTTGCAACATCTGCAAAGTAGTCATTTCTCTCTTCATCAGTCAGTTCAATCAGCTCGCTGACATGCTTTTTGTGTGCTAAAACAACTCTTCCCCTTTTGCTCTGTTCTTTGAATACATACAATTTACCTGTCTTCATTTCACAGCAAGGATAACCAAATTTAGCCAACAGCTCTCCTTCCACACAGTATGCGCAATTTGGATCTTTAATCATTTCTCCCATTTTTGAGACCTCACATTCTCTTGGATTTAATTCACTTTTAGGATACCACGCAGATATTAAAAAATCAATAAAAAGCTTGTTATGTTATACCCAGACTGTCCATTTTATGCTATACTCTCTGTAAACAAACCAAACAGGAGATTTTTATGAGCAGTCTGAATTTTCGGAAGCGTCGGAACCGCCGCGGATTTTTCTACCGCCTTTCCCGCCACCTTCCTACATTTATAGTACTTTTTGTGATCGCCCTTGTTCTCGGGGGCGGTATTTTTGCCTTTTCACGCTTTGTTTTAAAGCGCCAGCCCGGGACATTACCTGCTTCGGCTACTGCCTCACAGGCAAACAGAAAACCGGATAAGGATGAACCTTCTGCCCCGGAAGAACCAGATCCCATCCAGGCTCTTATTGACCAGGCAGACCGACTTGCCAAAGGATATGACTATGACAAAGCAATCGAGCTTTTGCAGCAGGATGACTCCCTCTCATCTGATTCCCGCATAGAGGAAGCCATTTCCACTTATC
>CAVIPV010000054.1:0-16685 GCA_963644495.1 Prevotella sp.
TATATAAATTAGTAAAATTAATATATTTAATTATTCTTATATATGTAACTTATAATTACTTTGTCCACATTTTACAGGTGTTTTATCTTTTAAAAGTTCTGGTGTGCCATGTAAAATTATGTTATACTGAAGAAAATGCGCAAATGTACGACGTGTTTAATAAGAGAAATCATAGCAGGAGATACGAGAACATGAAAATCGGATTCGACAACGACAAATACCTTTCCATGCAGTCTGAGCACATTAAAGAACGGATCGGACAGTTCGGTGACAAACTGTATCTGGAGTTCGGCGGCAAGCTTTTTGACGATTACCATGCGTCCAGAGTCCTTCCAGGCTTTGAACCGGACAGCAAACTGCGTATGCTGCTTCAGTTAGCTGACCAGGCGGAAGTAGTCATTGTTATCAGCGCGGCTGATATTGAAAAAAGCAAGGTACGCCATGATCTGGGCATCACCTATGACGTGGATGTGCTCCGTCTGATCCAGGAATTCCAGGGAAAAGGCCTTTATGTAGGAAGCGTAGTCATCACCCAGTACAGCGGACAGAGCGGCGCTGACCAGTTTAAGATGAAGCTGGAGCACATGGGCATCCGCGTATACCGCCACTACTGCATCGAAGGATATCCAAGCAATATCCCGCTGATCGTAAGTGATGACGGATACGGCAAAAATGATTATATCGAAACTTCCAGACCATTAGTTGTCATTACTGCTCCAGGGCCAGGAAGCGGCAAAATGGCTACCTGCTTATCCCAGCTTTACCATGAAAATAAGCGGGGCATCAAAGCCGGATATGCAAAGTTTGAGACCTTCCCTATCTGGAACCTTCCTTTAAAACATCCGGTAAACCTGGCTTATGAGGCTGCTACCGCTGACTTAAATGATGTAAATATGATCGACCCGTTCCACCTGGAAGCTTATGGAAAGACTACTGTCAACTACAACCGTGACGTGGATATCTTCCCTGTATTAAATGCCATTTTTGAAGGCATCTATGGTTCCAGCCCTTACAAATCTCCTACTGACATGGGTGTAAATATGGCCGGTTTCTGTATCTGCGATGATGAAGTATGCTGCGAAGCTTCTAAACAGGAGATCATCCGCCGCTACTATCAGGCATTAAACCGTCTTGCAAAAGAAGATGACAACTCTGATGAAGTTTACAAGTTAAAGCTGTTGATGAACCAGGCAAAGATCACTCCTGAAATGAGAAAAGTGGTTGAACCATGCTTAAAGCGGGCAGAAGAACTTTCCTGTCCTGCAGCTGCTATGGAATTAGATGACGGACGGATCATCACCGGAAAGACCAGCGATCTGTTAGGCGCTTCTGCTGCCGTTCTGTTAAATGCTATTAAAGCTTTAGGGGATATCCCGGATGATGTACACCTGATCGCACCTTCTGCTATTGAACCGATCCAGGTATTAAAGACCGGATATCTTGGCAGCAAAAACCCACGTCTTCACACAGACGAAGTCCTCATTGCCCTGTCTATGAGCGCTGCTACCGATGAAACAGCCAAGAAAGCTTTAAAGCAGCTTCCAAAACTGCGTGGCTGCCAGGTACACACTTCTGTTATGCTTTCTAATGTAGATATTAAGACATTTAAGAAACTGGGTGTTCAGCTGACCAGCGAGCCGGTTTATGAGCATAAGAAGCTGTATCATTAATGCGTGGGGATAAGAATTTCAGTATAAAAATTTTGTTTAAAATGCCCCTGGTTGGTGTATTGACATTCCTTTTGAAATAACGTATAATATGGATAGCTAAAAAATGTATTAATTTCCATAGGGTAACAAAACGAAAACCCCAGAGGTGTCGGCCTCTGGGGTTTTCTCACTCTTTGCGGTGAGCTATTCCGTTTGTGCTGTTGCTACCTGTTATTCCTGTCCAGCCACTTGCATATGTAGTAGCTAACTACACCTGCTATGACAGAAATAAAAAATGTATTAATTGTCTCCATAAGGCAACTCACCTCCTTCCTGCTGGAGGTGTGGCAGCAAATATATTGTAACATACTTCTCTGCATATTTCTACTAAAATCCCCCTCCTATTACAAATATTTCCCCTCCCCAGCTATAACCCAAATTATAAATAACCTATTTTCTCATGATTTAGAAAACAGTTGACACTCCCCACATTTGTGATATTATGTTAGTTGTGCCTAACTTTGTTTTACAGGAGGTAAACCATGCCATTAAATTTAGCTGAACAAAACAAAGAATACATGATCCAGAAGATCTGCGGCGATGAGGAGCAGCGGCATTATCTGGAATCTTTAGGTTTTGTGGAAGATGAGATCGACCATCAAGAAAAAATGTAGGCAGAAATACTACACTCTTTCCACCAGGCACTGGAACATCAGGAGTTCCAGATCTATTTTCAGCCTAAAGTACAGCCAGAAACAGGATCCATCACCAGTGCAGAAGCATTGGTACGCCGGATCAAAAACGGCAAATTTTTGTGGACACCTGATACCTATATCCCCCTTTTTGAGCAGAATGGTTTTATCATTGACTGGACTATTATATTTACGAAAAAGCCTTTTCCTGAATCCAGAAATTAGCGATACCACTTCCAGAAGGCTTCCGTTTCTCTTTAAATATTTCTCCGGTCCATTTTGAACAGCCTCAGGTATTTATCCACAAGGTATGGGAACTGATCAATGCCTACCACATATCTCCTTCCTTTCTTACCTTTGAGATCATAGAATCTGCTTATATCAACAACCGGGAAGCTACTAATCAGGTCATCCGCAGCTTCCGCCAGCATCAGATCCAGATCTCCATGGACGATTTTGGCTCCGGCTACTCTTCTTTAAATATTTTAAAAGATCTGCTCTTTGATGAGGTGAAGATCGACCGGAAGTTTTTAGGGGATTCACTAACTGAAAGCGCACGCATCGTTTTACAGGAGATCTTTCATATGTTAAAACGGATGAATAAAATAATCGTATGTGAAGGTGTGGAAACACAGGAAATTGCAGATTTTCTGAAGGAAGAAGGCTGTTCTGAAATACAGGGATTTCTGTATTACCGGCCTATGTGCTGTGATGATTTTGAAAAATTAATGAGGAAGAAGTTTACGGTGTAAACAGACCGTTGGCAGATCCTGTCTCACCCACAGAACCTGCCATCAACCGTTTCTTCCAGACATATGGCAATAAAAATCCTGCCACCTGTATACAAAAATCCCCCGCCACCTGGCGGAGGATCTTTTGTCACTCTCTTACTTTTTTTCTACGTCTGTATAATACAGATGTCTTGGAAGTCCGTCTGTCATGATCGGGGTCAGTTCTGCCTGGATCAGAGGACGGATATAGTTTACAAATTCTTCTGTTACATAATCGCCTGCTTCGTTGATCCAGTTTCTTGGAACCTTCTTCTCCACATTTGCGATCTTGTGCACGTCATAAATATCAGTAACGCAGATATATGGATCATCAGAAACTCTCTTTAAGATGATCATCTTGCCTGTCTCGCCCTCAAATGCTTCCTTTACAGCAGCGCCGCCTACCTGGTAAGCCTCTGTAATATCCACTCTGGATACGATATGGGAAGCACATCTCTGAAGAGAGTTAAACTCAATGGCTCTGGTCTTGCAGCCTACTTCACGGTTGATCTTTTCAGCCAGGAAACGGGCGGTTCCAGTCAGCTGCTTGTGGCCGAATGCATCTACGAAATCAATACCATCTGTCAATTCGCACACATATCTTCCGTCAGCTGTCTTCACACCTTCTGATACTGCTACTACAACGGATTTTTTCTTCTTATGAAGTTCTGCTACCTTCTTCATAAACTCATCTACATCAAAAGTAACCTCCGGCAGGAAGATCATATCCGGGCCTTCACAGTCCTCGCATTTTGCCAGTGCTGCAGCACCGGTAAGCCAGCCTGCATTTCGTCCCATGATCTCTAAGATAGTCACGTTCTGCTGGTCATATACCAGTCCGTCACGGATGACTTCCTTTGTAATAGAACCAATGTATTTTGCAGCGCTTCCGTAACCAGGTGTATGGTCAGTAGCTGCCAGATCATTATCAATAGTCTTTGGTACGCCCATGAAACGGATGTTGCTTCCATTTAACAGGGAATAATCGGAAAGTTTTTTAATGGTATCCATGGAGTCATTTCCTCCGATATAGAAGAAATACTCGATCTCAAGTTTATTTAAAATATCAAATATCTTATCGTAGATTTCTCTGTCCTGTGAAATATCCGGCAGTTTGAAACGGCAGGAACCTAAGTAAGCGGAAGGTGTTCTCTTTAAAAGCTCAATATCCAGGTCGTTTTTAATATGGTCATCTAAGTCCACATAACGCTCCTGTAAAAGTCCCTGGATGCCGTGGAGCATACCATATACTTTATTTGCACCTCTGTCTTTTGCTGTTTTAAATACACCTGCAAGACTTGAATTGATCACTGCTGTAGGTCCGCCGGACTGTCCTACGATCACATTGCCTCTTATACCATTCATACTAAAATACCTCCCATTTTTAAATACCGATAATGTATTTGTTTGTAAGCGCTTACACTTATATTTCTAATTGTAATACAGGAATGTATAATTAGCAAGTATTTTTCAATAACAAATATTTTTAGGTTTTTGCAAAATTTTTGTTGATAATTTTTACTACATTTGATACAATCTTATCAGGGTGTTAACTACATTTTTAACAAACACACTTTTTTGTTTTATTTGGGAGGGTATTATGAAAGAACTACTATTTTTAGTCCCGTTTGTAGGACTGGCCGGCCTGCTGTTTGCTATTTTCCTAAGATCTTATGTGATCAGACAGGATCCGGGCACTGACAGGATGCGTGAGATCGCAGACGCTATTGCAGAAGGAGCAAGGGCTTTCCTTGCTTCTGAGTACCGCATTCTTGTTATTTTTGTTGCTGTATTATTTGTTGTCATTGGTATTGGTACCCGCAACTGGGTAACAGCCGTTTGTTTCCTTACAGGAAGCATCTTCTCTACTGCTGCCGGTTATCTGGGAATGAGCGCTGCCATCCGGGCCAACTGCCGCACTGCCAACGCAGCCCGCACCCAGGGGATGAAACGTGCCCTGTCTCTGGCATTTTCCGGCGGCAGCGTTATGGGTATGGCCGTTGTCGGTCTTGGCCTTTTAGGCGTAGGCACCCTTTATATCATTACCGGTGATGTTTCTGTTCTTTCCGGCTTCAGCTTAGGGGCTTCTTCTATCGCCCTGTTTGCCCGTGTTGGCGGTGGCATCTATACCAAAGCTGCTGACGTAGGCGCTGACCTGGTCGGCAAAGTAGAAGCTGGTATCCCGGAAGACGATCCACGTAACCCGGCTGTTATCGCAGATAATGTTGGTGATAACGTTGGTGATGTTGCCGGTATGGGCGCCGACCTGTTTGAGTCTTATGTAGGTTCCCTGATCTCCGCTCTCACATTAGGCATTGTTTTCTACAAAGAAGCCGGTGTTCTCTTCCCGCTGTTACTTTCTGCGGCAGGCATCATCGCTTCCATGATCGGTTCTGCGCTGGTAAAGGCTATTGGAAACGCAGATCCACATAAGGCATTAAAAACAGGCGAATACAGTGCTACTGCTCTGGTTGTGATCTGCTCCCTGGTATTAAGCCGTGCTTTCTTCGGCAACTTCTTAGCAGCCTTCACCGTAATCGCAGGACTTTTCGTAGGCGTTCTTATTGGTGCTGTTACAGAAGTTTATACTTCCGGTGATTACCGTTTTGTAAAGAAGATCGCAGCACAGTCTGAAACCGGCTCTGCTACTACGATCATCAGCGGTATTGCTGTTGGTATGCAGTCCACTGCTGTTCCGATCCTGCTGGTTTCTGCAGGTATCCTGATCGCCAACCGCTTAATGGGACTTTATGGTATTGCTTTAGCAGCTGTAGGCATGCTTTCTACTACCGGCATTACTGTTGCCATTGATGCATACGGCCCTATTGCTGACAACGCAGGCGGTATTGCTGAAATGTCCGGTCTGGATGAATCTGTCCGTGAGATCACTGATAAATTAGACTCTGTAGGAAATACCACTGCTGCTATTGGAAAAGGCTTCGCCATTGGTTCTGCAGCTTTAACTGCCCTGGCTCTCTTTGTTTCCTATGCAGAGGCAGTTCAGTTAAAAACCATTGATATTTTAAATGCACATGTTATCGTAGGTTTATTTATCGGCGGTATGCTTACCTTCCTCTTCTCTGCCATGACCATGGAATCCGTATCCAAGGCTGCACATGAGATGATCGAGGAAGTACGCCGCCAGTTCCATGAAGATGCTGGTATCTTAAAAGGCACTTCCCGCCCAGATTATGCTTCCTGTGTTTCCATTTCCACCAACGCAGCTTTAAAGGAAATGTTCCTTCCTGGTCTTATGGCTGTTCTTGCTCCGATTGCAGTAGGCCTGATCCTTGGTCCTGACGCTTTAGGAGGACTTTTGACCGGCGCTCTTTTAACCGGTGTACTTATGGCCATTTTCATGTCCAATTCCGGCGGCGCCTGGGATAACGCAAAGAAATACATTGAAGAAGGCAATCACGGCGGTAAGGGAAGTACAACCCACAAAGCTGCTGTTGTAGGCGATACAGTAGGCGATCCATTTAAAGATACCTCCGGTCCGTCTATCAACATCCTGATCAAGCTGATGACGATCGTATCTTTAGTTTTCGCTCCTCTCTTCCTTCAGTTTGGAGGACTTATATAAATATATAAACTGATTGAAAATGTTTAAAACAGCCAAACCCATTTTCAGAAAAAAGGCCCTGCAGTGTGATCTGCGGGGCCTTTTTCTGTATACACGATCTTCTTATAATAAATGTCTGTAATCATCAAACTCTACTAACGTAAACCTTTCTGTCTCCGGCTCATATTCAATGGTGGTAATACTTGCATTGTGAGCTACGGTAGATGCTGCCGGGCTTTCGCTGCCTAAGAGCTGCTCCATAAAATGGGCCAGCAGGCCGCCGTGGGCCACAATGGCAGTATCCCCTGTAAGCTGGGGCTTTATCTCATTCCAGGCCTGACGGCAGCGCTCGTTGACCTGGTTAATGCTTTCGCCCCTTGGAGGTGCTGTTTCTGCCGGGTGGGACCACCAGGCCTCATACAGCGCTCTGTCTTCCTTTAAAAGCTCCTCTTCCGTCTTTCCTTCCCAGGAGCCATAATTGATCTCCATAAGATTTTCTACCGGGATCACTGGCGCGCCGGAAGAAGAAGCCACGGCTTTTGCCGTTTCCATGGCACGGATCTGGGGGCTGGAAAATACAGCCGTTACAGGGCGGGTCTCCATTGCTTTTTTCAGGCAGTCCGCCTGATGTCTTCCACGCTCATTTAAGGGAATGTCCTGTCTGCCCTGGATCTTTTTGGCTATATTCCAGTCTGTCTGACCATGGCGTATGATGTATAATTTCATCTTTTATTCTTCCTCTTTCTGTCCATCCTCTGACACTGCGCCTTCTCCGTTTACAGTAATGGCGTCTAAGGCCAGCTTCATAATGTCCTTTACCTCATCTTCGGTCATCTTCATCTTTTTAGCCAGTTCTGCCACACTTGCCTCTCTTCCCAGTTCTTTTGCCATTACCTGAGATACAGTCTGGAGCACATTGACTCTGGCTGTCATATTTTCTTCGATCTCAGCTTCCGTCTTCTGCTCCTCTAATGCCGCTTCTACTGCCTGGCGGATCTCCTGCTCTAAAAATTCCTGCCATTTCTGGCTTCCGTCATATGCTGCAGCAGCTGCTGTAAGGGCTACATTTGCCTCCTGGACTACATCAGACATGGGAAGTTCTCTTCCTTCGTATTCTTTCATCATCTGGGCTACTTTTGCCAGAGAGCCTTCTACCAGGCGCTTTTTCGCCTCTTTATCACCTCCTGCTGCAAGAACTAAAACCTTTTCTTCTTCCTCTGCCTCAAGTACAGGAATCAG
Source organism: Prevotella sp. (assembly GCA_963644495.1). Taxonomy (GTDB): domain Bacteria; phylum Bacillota; class Clostridia; order Lachnospirales; family Lachnospiraceae; genus Enterocloster. The sequence continues at coordinate 7,913 of CAVIPV010000054.1, forward strand.
TGCCATTTCTTCTAAATACATTTCGTAAAAATTTGCTTCCATAATGATATTTTTCTCTCCTTTGTTCACTGTTATAAAGATAAGTCATTCCCTTATTTTAGTCAAGTTTTTATCCCGTTTTATTCCCTCTACAACGTCTTTACAAACGTAAGTCTCCCGTGATAAAATAAATATAATTATAAGGAGGACTTAATAATGGATATTAATTATGAATTATATAAGGTATTTTATCATGTAGCCATCACTCTCAGTTTCTCGGAGGCTTCCAAGCAGCTTTTTATCTCCCAGTCTGCTGTAAGTCAGTCCATTAAGGTCCTTGAAAAGAAGCTGAACCAGCCTTTATTTATCCGCAGCACCAAGAAAGTGCAGCTGACCCCAGAAGGAGAAATTTTATTAAAACATATTGAACCGGCCATGAACCTGATCCAGAAGGGTGAAAACCAACTGTTAGAGGCCCATACCTTAAATGGCGGCCAGCTGCGTATCGGAGCCAGCGATACCATCTGCCGTTACTATCTGGTACCCTATTTAAACCGCTTCCACAAGGAATTCCCAAACATCCATATTAAAGTAGTCAACCACACTTCCATTGAATGTGCCAGGGCATTGGAAAACGGCCAGACTGATTTTATCATCGCCAATTATCCAAACTCTGCTTTAGCCGGAAACCTGCACACAAGAGTCATCAACGACTTCCACGATGTATTTGTGGCCAGCCGCCAGGCCTTTGACTTAGAAGGAAAAGAACTGACTTTGGAAGAGCTGTTAAAATACCCTATTATGATGCTGGACCGGAAAAGTACCACCAGCGAGTTCCTTCACCAGATCTTCCAGAAAAGCCATTTAGACCTGGTACCGGAGATCGAGCTTTCCAGTAACGATCTGCTCATCGACCTGGCCCGCATCGGCCTTGGCATCGCCTTTGTGCCGGATTTCTGTATCCCGGCCAATGATAAGGATCTGTTTATCCTGGATCTGGCAGAACAGCTTCCTTCCCGCCAGATGGTGGTGGCTTTCAATGAAAGTCTTCCTGTCTCCCAGGCTGCCAAGCAGTTTATGGATATGCTGTAAAACTCTTCCAAAAATCATCTACCGCCTGTTTTACATTAAAGCGGTTCACCACCGTATAGCTTTCCCATTCCCTGGGAAATAATGCCACATATTCAGGCAGCAGGAAACGGTCATCTAAAAGGGCGATCACCCCTTTGTCTTTTACCGTGCGGATGACCCGGCCTGCTGCCTGCATGACTTTATTCATACCTGGATACTGGTAGGCATAGTCAAAGCCCCCTTCTCCTCTTTCCTCGAAATATTCTTTTAAGATCTCCTGCTCCGGATTTACCTGTGGAAGCCCTGTTCCAATGATAATGGCTCCGATCAGCCGCTCTTCCTTCAGATCAATCCCTTCTGAAAAAATGCCGCCCATGACGCACAGGCCTGCAAAAGACTCTTTGGGCTCTTCCTCAAACCGTAAAAGGAATTCCTCCCGCTCTTCTTCCCTCATATGGGATGACTGGGCCATAAAATGGAATCCCAATCTGCCTTCTGCCTGCCGTCTTTCAAGGATGTCCTGCACAGCTTCCATAAACTGATAGGAGGGGAAAAACAGAATATAATTGCCGGTCTTTCCGCTGATCACAGCCTCTATGTAATCACTGATACGCTCATACTGGCTTTTCCCCCGCCTGCTGTAGCGGCTGCTTACATCAGAAGCTGCCAGTACCAGCCGATTTTCTGCCTTAAAAGGGGAGCTTGCGTAGACTGCATATTCTTCCTGGCTGCCGCTTAAAAGTTCCTTATAATAGCGGATCGGAAGCAGCGTGGCAGAGAAAAATACAGTGCTGCCCCCACGGCCCAGACACTCTCTTAAGCAACTGGAAGGATTGACACACATCAGCTTTACCATAAAAGAACCGTCTGACAACAGTCGGCTGTAGATCTTGTAATTTTCATCCAGCCGGTCACTGACATAGAGAAAATCCCGGACCTTAAAATACAGGTCAAGAACTGTTTCCCTGTCTTTGAAGTCATTACTTTCATTTAAAAAGACTTCCATTTCCCCAAAGAGCCCCATAAGCTCCAGGGACAGCAATTTTACATCGGAAAGCATACGATAAGACTCCCCAAGAACACTGCGAAAACCGGCATCATAAGCCAGTTCTTCATCCTTTTTCTCTAATAAGATTTCCCCGTCTCCTACCCGCTTGATGTCTAAAAAGCGGCGGTTGCACCGGTCCAAAAGCCGAACTGCTTTCCCCGCCTGGGGCACTGTTTTTAAGATCCTTTTTACGGTTAGAAAGTCTTCTTTAATAAGCGCTGCACTGTACATCTCCCTGGCTCTTGAGACCAGGTTGTGAGCCTCATCCACCAGAAAAATATAATCCCCCTTTTCCTCTCCCTCTGCAAAATACCGCTTCAGGCGCACATTAGGGTCAAACACATAATTATAATCGCAGATAATGCCATCCACCCAGCTGCTGATATCCAGACACAGTTCAAAGGGGCACACCTGGTATTTTTCTGCACAAGCCAGTATCTTTTCCCTGGTGATCCCCTGTTCTTCCTGTATCATCTCATACACAGCATCATTGACCCGGTCAAAATGACCTTTGGCCCGGGGACAGCTTTCCGGATTGCAGTCCGGCTTTTCTAACTCACACAATTTTTCTTTTGCAGTAATGGTCACGGTGCTGAAATACAGATTCTCCCTTTCGCGAAGCAGTGCAAAAGTTTCCTCCGCTACGCTGCGGGTAATGGTCTTGGCTGTAAGGTAAAACAACTTATCCCCCAGTCCTTCTCCTATGGCTTTTAAGCTTGGAAACACACAGGATAATGTTTTCCCGATCCCTGTAGGCGCCTGGATATAAAGATTTCTCCCCCTGGCAATGCTTTTGTATACGGAAACAGCCAGTTCTTTCTGCCCTTCCCTGTACTCATAAGGAAAGTTCAGTTCTTTTAAACATTCTGTTCTGCGAAGGCCATGATGATAAAGATAGCGGGCCCATTTGATATATTCGTGGATCACCCCCTGAAACCAGTTTTCCAGGTCTTCAAAGGACTTTACCTCATTGAAACGGCGGATCTGCTCTGTCTCTATATTACAGTAGGTCAGCTGGATCCCTATGCTGTTAAGCCCCCTGTCACTGGCATACATATAGCCATAACACAAAGCCTGAGCTAAATGGACCGGATCCGGCTCTTCTAAGCATTCCACGTCCATATAAATGCATTTGATCTCATCAATGGTAGTAACTCCGGCAGCCTCTGTTATAATACCGTCTGCCCGGCCCTCTAAAAGGATAGAGAACTCATCTTCCCTTACCAGATGCTTTAATGCCACTTCCGCCCGGTAATCAGCCCCCATGCGCTTTTGTATCTTCCGGTGCAGCCTGCTTCCCGCCTGCATGGCCTCTTTCTTTGCCCCCTGGCTCCTGCGGTTGTCCAGATCCCCGGACCGCATGACGAACTCTATCAGGTTCCGGACAGAAATGCGGATCGTCTCCAACTGTAGTTCCTCCTGTACTGCTTAATGTTCTCTTGAAATCTTATCTCATACTTCTTACAGAATAGCACAGCAAAGGCGGAAATGCAAACTTACGTTCGTATTCCCGCCCTGTTATCATTCCTCTATGAAGTTTTACATTTTCCTGTTATGCTGCACTTACAGTTTTCGCAGGTGTTAAAGTATCCAGATACTCTTCAAATTCTGCATTGTCGCCGTTCATCTGGACAGTCAGGACCCGTGCAAGGTCAAGGCTTAATACACCCAGAATAGATTTTGCATCAATGGTGACACGGTTATAGAATACGTCGATGTCAAAGTCACACTTTGATGCCTCTGCTACAAAATGTTTTGCTTCATCTGCAGATGGCAGCATGATTTTTTTTTCTTTCATCATTCAAGACTCCTTCTTTGAATCTTTCCAGGGCTGTCTGCCTGGAAATTTCCCGGTTAAAGTGCTTACCGTCCAGGTCTTTCTGAACGTTGGAATATATATAGCACTATTATTTTTCAATGTCAAATTTTATTCCATATGCCTTAGTATACCCATTTTTCTTAAATTTTATGTAAACTGCTGTGGTTTATTTCTGTATTGTATCTGTTTTTGTGCACAAAAGAAAGGCGGCTTTCCAAGTTTAGGAAAACCACCTGAATTGTTCTTGCTGTGGACAAGTATATTTTACTTTAATTTTGCACGATTTTATCCTGCTTTTTATCAGATCTTCAGGCTTTTTCTTCCTGATTTTCCTGATCTTCTTTTGTTTCTTTTTCCACCCACTTATATCCGCCGGCTGTCTTCTGAGCTCCTGTCATAGCGCAGGAAATGCTTCTGCGGCTGATATTTAATGCACGGCTTGCATGGGCAATTGACAGGTACTCAGCTACTACCTGACCATCTAATGTCAGCTGGATCAGCGGTCTCTTGTCATGATAGCCGATCTTGCTGCTTAAGTCTACCCGGATCGGTTCCCATGGAAGATTTTCCGAAACCACTCTCCAGAGATAGCCGCCTCCTGTTTTGCGTTCGCCGTGGGCTGCTCTGGCAATAGAACCTAAAGAAACTCCTGTTGCTTCGTGGGCCAGTCTTGAACTTTTATAATCTGCGATCGGCATTCCATCCTTGGAATACTGACGATATACATGTCCTGCTTTAATTGTCCGACTCATTTGTACTCTCTTCCTTCCGCTCGTATGATTTTTTCTTCTAGTCAATGGAGTAGTCGCCATTATTGGTCCTGTTTTATTTTTCACAGAACACTATAGTCATTATAACAACTATTGGTAATTTTGTCCAGATTATATGCAAAACTTGACAAAGAATATATCTCAAACTCACAAACGCAGGGGGATTTTATTGTTCCTCTACAGAACGGATTCCTGTAGCAACCGGGCGGATCTCCTGAGATCCCTGATCCTGTGGTTTTGCCTCATCCCAGGGAGCATTCTCTTCCTGACCGGCTGCATCTGCACCAGCTGCTCCTTTCCGGTCTTTTAAAGGTACCGGGAGCACGGAAATGCCGTTGATCTCCACATGTTCATTAATAGCGATCACAAGGCATGGGCGTCCGTCGATCATGCGGTTTTCTACCAGATAGGTCTTATCCGGTGCCACCTTGATGGTCACATCCGGGGTCTTGATCTCAAAGCTCTTTGTATTGACTACATTGGAAACTGCAAAGCTGGTCTCCGGGCCGTCTTCTACATCTGCATAGCGGCTGTCAAATTCCTGGAGCTTTTGAGGATCTGCCCCATTGTTCTCCAAAAGCTGTTTTAACTGGGTCTTATTTAATGCAGGCTGTACCGGCTCATCCTTTGTTTCTTCTGCCAGTTCATTTAAGTTCTCATGAATGCTCTTTACAGTCTCAAAATCGCAATTATCTCCTAAAGTCTCTTCTACAATGGCCTGGAATGTCTCCTTCTGGCTTTTTGCAGACATAGGGGTATAACAGCCTAACACAGCATCGATCAGTGTATCCGGCAGCTGTTCCCCGTTCTTTGCATAGAGAAGAAGGCTGTGAAGATCTGTGTTACGGTCATTAAAAGCCGGGAACAGGAAACTGGTCACCGGCGCCTCTACCAGCCAGTCACGGATCCTGTTTTCAATGGCATTGGTCATGGAATTATAGCACAGGCCTGCTTTTGAAAGCTTTACAGGGCAGATGGTGCACTGGATGAACTCATAAACATAGTCAGATGCGTCAAACATCTCTGAACCGTCTGTAGCCTTTGCAGGAATGTCATAGGCACAGTGGATCAGGATGATATAATAATTCTCCGCATAATCAAAATTGGCGATGATCCGGTCATAAAATTCCTCGATCAGGCCGTCATCTTTTAATTCACTGTCACGCAGCTTTAAAAGGAAGTTCTGGGTGCCCCCCTCTTCTTCTGTGTGAAGGGGAAATTCCATATTTAACAGGTTCTTCCCAATGGTGCCGGAAAGGCCATTCCTGAAAATGGTAAAATATTTAAAGGCTTCTTCTTCCGGAAGGGAGAGAAACGCTTCTTTTAATTCGGTTTTTTTATTTTTTTCTGAATCTACATAGCAGCCGCAGATCCGGCTGATGGCACAGTTGGCCGGGGTGAAAAGTTTTTTTATTTCGTTGCATTCTTTTTTATTCATATGATACTTCCCCTGTTTTTATCGCATGTTTTTTTGCATAAAAGAAAAGTCCAAAAGCCATACGACTTCTGAACTTCTTTCGGGTTGGGCTATTCTCTCAAATAGTCAGCAGGGGAAGAGGGGCTCGAACCCCCATCTACGGTTTTGGAGACCGCTGCTCTACCATTGAACTATTCCCCTATGTTTTTTGTTTTTCTTTCGTGTTCCTTCGAACAGGTATTATAATATCACAACCTGTTATCGGTGTCAACAACTATTTTTAATTTTTTCAAAGTTTTCTCAAAAAAATTAATTGTATGTTTTTTTCTGTTTTTTCATACAGTAGTGGTCAGGGGAAAACAACTGTATGCCATACAGCCATCTGTTTTTCCCTGTGCCCGCTACGCAACTATTTACAGTAACCCAATGGCTTCCCGCACATTGGACACACCAATCATGCGGATCCCTTCTATAGGCTTTATCTTTTCCATATTTACCTTTGGCAGTACGCAGGAGGTAAATCCCAATTTGGCTGCCTCTGCCACTCTCTGGGCTGCCTGGGAGATTCCGCGCACTTCCCCGGAAAGTCCCACCTCACCGAAAATAAGCATTCCCGGATCTACAGGTCTGTCTTTATAGCTGGACATTAACGCCATCACAATAGCCAGATCCAGCGCCGGTTCGCTCATACGCATGCCGCCGGTAATATTTACATAAGCATCCAGACGGGACAGCTCATAGCGGCACCGTTTTTCCAGCACTGCCATTAAAAGGTTCACACGGTTGTAATCTGTGCCTGCTGCCGTTCTTCTTGGCATACCAAAATTCGTCTCCGCCACCAAAGCCTGGACTTCCAGCAAAATAGGCCTGGTTCCCTCAAAGGAACAGGAAACCACCGCACCGGAAGCCTCTTTTGGACGGCCGTCCAGCATATATTCCGAAGGATTTTCCACTTCTGCCAGTCCTTCTTCTCCCATTTCAAACACACCGATCTCATTGGTAGATCCAAAACGGTTTTTTACACTGCGAAGGATCCTGTACGCGGCATTTCTGTCCCCTTCAAAGTAAAGGACGGTGTCCACCATATGCTCTAACACTCTGGGGCCCGCCACAACACCTTCTTTGGTCACATGGCCTACTACAAAAATGGCGATGCCCCGGCTTTTTGCGATCTGCATGAGAACACCGGTGGATTCCCGTACCTGGCTTACACTTCCAGGAGCGGAAGTGATCTCTTCCCGGTACATGGTCTGAATGGAGTCGATCACTACGATCTGTGGCTTTTCCTGATCGATCACTGCCTCAATTCGCTCTAAATTAGTCTCGCTTAAAAAGCGCAGCTCCCCGATTACAGTCCCAATACGGTTTGCACGCATTTTGATCTGCTTTAAAGACTCTTCTCCTGAAATATAAAGCACGCTCTGCCCTGCAGCAGCCAGATGACGGCACACCTGCAGCAGCAGTGTGGATTTTCCAATACCTGGATCGCCGCCTACCAGTATCAGGGAACCTGCTACAATGCCGTCTCCCAATACCCGGTCCAGTTCCTTAAATCCGGTGCTGATCCGGTCTTCTTTTTCCAGACGTATCTCTGAAAGAAGAGCGGGTTTAGCCGCAGCCATACCCGCTCCTCTCTCGGCAGACATCCGTCCTTTTCCTGCAGCCGGTGCGGTCTTTGCCACCGGTTCTTCCACCAGTGTGTTCCACGCCCGGCAGGCGGGACACTGTCCCAGCCATTTGGATGATTCATATCCGCATTCTTTACAGAAAAATGCAGTTGTCCTTGCTTTTGCCATATTTTATGCTCTCTTTACTGCTTTTACCTTAACGGAAGTTCCTTCTTCTAACTCAACGCTTACGCTTAACTTGCCGCTCATGTTGGTCTTCATGCTTCCTACAGCAACATTATCTACGTATACTTCATAGTCAGTATCATTTTCCAGCTGTACGGTGATCTGGGCATCCTTATCCCCTTCTACTGCAAACTCTACGCTGTTGTCTGTCACTTTAAAATGTTCAGCTACTGTGCCTGGAACAGACTCATAAACAAACATTTCGTTGCGCTCCAGCTTTGTGATCTCATTGTAAGTCTTAACTTTATAGATATCTCCCTGATATTCAAAATCGGACTTCTTTGACTTCTGTCCTAACTTATAATTTCCAAAACTGATGGTGCCATCCTGCTCTGTGCGGATCAATTCTTCAACCACTGGCATCTTTTTATCCTCCTGCTTCTTATGTGTATAAAATAGGGTATTTCTGATTATACAACAAATCCCTCAAAATAACCAGTGATTTTTATGCCTTTACTTCAGCTTTTAAAGCTGCCGTTTTCTTTCTGGTTATTGTTTTCTTCTTTACTGTAAAAGTAAGTTTACCATCCTCACAGCCTACTTCCACGGCTGCGCTCTTTTTGATCTTGCCGTCTAAGATCTCTTCTGCCATCTTGTCCTCTAACAGGCTCTGGATGGTACGGCGCAGCGGTCTTGCACCGTATTTTTCATCATATCCCTTTTCAATAAGCAGGTCTTTCGCAGCCTCATTGACAGTAAGAGTAATGCCCAACTGATCCTTGCATCTCTTTTCGATGCTCTTTAACATGATGTCAGCAATGCCCGTCTTCCGTCGTAGTACTATGAAAGTTTCGACGTTCCATTTTCTCCTCTTAC